>NZ_JAGQFP010000002.1:0-310289 GCF_019090095.1 Stutzerimonas stutzeri
GTTGCGGTCGCAAGCAGAGCTTGCTCCTACATGTCGAGGGTGACTTCAGCCCGCTCGCTGAGCCGCCACCTGTAGGAGCACGCTCTGCGTGCGACAGGGCCCTAAGGAAGGGCGTGGCATTTGGTCCTGCCGATGCAGGGTCTTTTCAGGAGCCCTCTGACCGCGATCGGGGATTGTGCGTGGTTGCGGTCGCAAGCAGAGCTTGCTCCTACATGTCGAGGGTGACTTCAGCCCGCTCGCTGAGCCGCCACCTGTAGGAGCACGCTCTGCGTGCGACAGGGCCCTAAGGAAGGGCGTGGCATTTGGTCCGGGCGATCAGCCCAGCAATTCGACGAACGCCTCGGCCGGTACGGGGCGGCTGATCAGGTAGCCCTGCATCTCGTCGCAGCCGTGCGCCTTGAGGAAATCCGCCTGCGCCTGGGTCTCGACGCCTTCGGCCACGACCTTGAGCTCCAGGCTGTGGACCATGGCGATGATCGCGCGGACGATGGCCGAGTCTTCGCCGACCTGATCCAGCTCCGAAATGAACGAGCGATCGATCTTCACGTAGTCCACCGGGAAGCGCTTGAGGTAGCTCAGCGAGGAATAGCCGGTACCGAAATCATCGATGGCCAGCTTCACGCCGAACACGCGCAGCTGCCGGCTGATGTCGATCGCGTTGTCGATGTCATCCAGCAACTGGCTTTCGGTGAGTTCCAGTTCGAGCCGGTCGGCCGGCAGGCCGGTTTCATCCAGTACTTGCCTCACGAGGCTGACGAAGTTGCCCTGGCGCAGCTGCTTGACCGACAGGTTGACCGACACGCGGATTTCCGCCAGCCCGTCGAGCTGCCACTGACGCGCCTGGCGACAGGCCTGGCGCAGCACGAACTCGCCCAATGGGATGATCAGCCCGGTTTCCTCGGCCAACGGGATGAAGAACCCCGGGGCGATCAGCCCTTTCTGCGGATGACGCCAGCGTACCAGCGCCTCGGCTGCATCGAGACGGTCCTCCGCCACGTTCAGCCGCGGCTGGTAGAAGACCTCCAGCTGGCCTTCGTCCAGTGCGCGACGCAGCTGGTTTTCCAGCTTGAGGTTTTCCAGGCTCGACGCCTGCAAGCGCTCGGTAAAGAACTGCAGCGTGTTACCGCCCAGGTGCTTGGCGTGCTGCATGGCCATGTTCGCCTGCAGCAGCAGCGAACCCGCGTCCCGTGAGTTGTCCGGCATCAGGCTGGCGCCGATGGAGGCGCTGACCACCAAATCCTGATCGCCGATATGCATCGGCTTGCTGATGCGCGAGAGCAGTCGGCTGGCGATGTGCGCCAGGCTTGCAAGGCTGCCGTACCCGTCGAGTACCGCGACGAATTCGTCGCCGGACAGGCGTGCAATGGTGTCGGCATCCGAGAGCGTATGCGACAGACGCCGGGACACCTCGTGCAGCAGCTGGTCCGCGGCCTCGTGCCCCAGGCTTTCGTTGAGAACCTTGAAGCGATCCAGATCGATATAGAGCACCGCGAGCCCGCGGTTGCTGCTGCGACAGCGCTCGCAGGCACTGTGCAGGCGCTCCTTGAGCAGGGTCCGATTGGCCAGCCCGGTGAGCTCATCGAAATAGGTGAGGTAGCGCAGCCGCTCCTCGACCTGTCGCCTGACGCTGAGGTCGGAGATGAAGGCGACCACATTGCTGATGTTGCCGTGGGCATCGCGTACCACTTGCATCTGCGCCCATTGCGGGTAGACCTCGCCGTTCTTGCGGGTCTCGATCAGCTCGCCTTCCCAGCTGCCGTCCTGCACCAGGCTTTCGCGAATCGTCGCGTATTGCTGGCGGCTGTCTTCCGAGCTGGCCAGCAGCGCGACGCTCCGTCCGATCAGTTCTTCACGGGTGTATCCGGACAGTTTGCAGCAGGCCTGGTTGACGGCCAGCAAACGGAACTCGGGATCCATGATGGCCATGCCTTCGCTCGCGGCTTCGAACACGGTTGCGGCCAGCCGCAGCTGTTCGGCCTGGCGCTGGCTCTCGCTGATGTCCCGACGGGTGCCGATCATGCGCAAGGCCCGTCCGTTGGCGTCGCGCTCGGTGACCCGGCCGCGATCTTCGATCCAGATCGACGTACCGTCAGTCAGCATGGCCCGATACTGCACCGAATAGCTGTCGGTCTTGCCCTTGAGGTGGTCGATCATGTCCTGCCGGACCCGCTCACCGTCATCGGGATGCACATCGGGACGCTGCTGTTCGGCGAGCCGCAGCCGGTCGCTGCGGCCGACGCCGAAAATGATGTCCATCCGCGAGTGATGGACTTCATCATTGGCCAGGTCCCAATCCCACATCCCCAGCTCACTGGCCTCCATTGCCAGCGTCAGGCGTGCCTCGCTTTCGCGCAGCTCGCTGGTGCGCTCGGTCACGCGCCGCTCGAGCCCGTCGAACGCCTCACGCAGTTGACGCTCGGCATCACGGCGTTGCTCGACCTCGCGTGCCAGGTCGCCGTTCAGCGCGATGGCCTCGCTGCGCATACTCTCCAGGCGCCGGATCAACCGTTGGTTGTGCATACGCTGCTGCAGGCTGTTGCTCACCAGCCGATTCATCTGCAAGGCGATCATGCTCAGCGTGAGCAGCACGATCGCGCCGAGCACTCCCCAGCCCTGCAGCTGCGCCTCGCCACTGCCCAGCAGCAGTGCCACCGCCGGCAGCAAGCAGGGGATCACGAAGGTCCCGAAGGCCCGTAGCGAGACGCCGCAGGCCACCCCCCCGGCAACGATGACCGAGGCCAGCGAACCCAGCAGCAGCGTCTGTTGCAGGAAGGTCCCAACGACGGCCAGTTCCACGAGGGCATAGCAGAGCGTGACGGCGCTGACGGTGCTGGCCAGCAGGAACGATCGCAGCCAGCGGGTCTGCTGCTGCGCTTCGGCGCTGGCCTTGGCGAAGGCGTGGGTCTGGTACAGGCGGAACAACGCGAGCAGGAACGTCCAGACCGACCAGGCCACCAGCTTCGGCGCGGGTCCGGTGTCCCAGAGCACGAACAGGAACACCAGGCTCGACAGGGCCATCAGCAGCAACGCGAGCCGCGAGCCTTCATAGAGCAGGCGGGTGCGTTCGGCCTGATCGATGTCGGCACGGTTATACGCAGCGGCGTCGCGCAGATTAATGGCCGGAGACGGGTTGGCGTGTGCTGAATCGGTCATCGCGTGTTCTTATCATTAGTTCTAGGGCAGCATCCTCGACACTGCAGCACCCTCGGATAATGGCACGTCGCTAGCGTGCGGTCATAGTCCGGCCCGACCAAAGACGCGCCGTGGTTATCCTCAGGTATAAATCGTGACCATTAGCTGGCCGGCAAACCTCATGCTAGACCCTACGCGTCGTGATCGACTACGCCTAGCCCCAGGTGTGCGACGTTGGCGTCCGTCCAATGCACGAGCGGCTCGGCCAGGTTTCCGGCTAGAATGGCGCCATGCATGACGATCTCTCCCTCCTCCTGAATTCCCTTAACGATGCCCAGCGCCAGGCAGTGGCCGCGCCGCTGGGTCGTCACCTGGTCCTCGCCGGCGCCGGCTCGGGCAAGACCCGCGTGCTGGTGCACCGTATCGCCTGGCTGCATCAGGTCGAACGCGCCTCGCTGCACTCAATCCTGTCGGTGACCTTCACCAACAAGGCGGCCGCCGAGATGCGCCAGCGCATCGAGCAGCTGATGAAGGTCAACCCGCAGGGCATGTGGGTCGGCACCTTCCACGGCCTGGCGCATCGCCTGCTGCGCGCGCACTGGCAGGAAGCCAAGTTGGCGCAGAACTTCCAGATCCTCGATTCCGACGATCAGCAGCGGCTGGTCAAGCGGGTGATCCGTGAGCTCGGCCTCGATGAGCAGCGCTGGCCGGCGCGCCAGGCCCAGTGGTGGATCAACGGGCAGAAGGACGAAGGCCTGCGGCCCAAGCACATCCAGCCCAGCGGCGACCTGTTCCTGGCCACCATGCTGAGCATCTACCAGGCCTACGAAGAGGCCTGCGCGCGCGCCGGGGTGATCGACTTCTCTGAGCTGCTGCTGCGCGCGCTGGACCTCTGGCGCGACAACCCGGGCCTGCTCGACCATTATCAGCGGCGCTTCCGCCATATCCTGGTGGACGAGTTCCAGGACACCAACGCCGTGCAATACGCCTGGCTGCGCCTGCTGGCCAAGGGCGGCGAGAGCCTGATGGTAGTGGGCGACGACGATCAGTCGATCTACGGCTGGCGCGGCGCGCGGGTCGAGAACCTGCACCAGTTCAGCGAAGACTTCCCGGATGCCGAAACCATCCGCCTGGAGCAGAACTACCGCTCCACCGCCTGCATTCTCAAGGCCGCCAACGCACTGATCGCCAACAACCAGGGCCGCCTGGGCAAGGAACTCTGGACCGAGGGCTGCGAAGGCGAGCCGATCAGCCTCTACGCCGCCTTCAACGAGCACGACGAAGCCCGCTACGTGGTCGAAAGCATCGAGAGCGCGATCCGCAAGGAAGGCCTGGCCCGTAGCGAGATCGCCATCCTCTACCGCTCCAACGCCCAGTCACGGGTATTGGAAGAAGCCCTGCTGCGCGAACGCATCCCCTACCGGATCTATGGCGGCCAGCGCTTCTTCGAGCGCGCCGAGATCAAGAACGCCATGGCCTATCTGCGCCTGATCCAGACCCGCGACAACGACGCGGCGCTGGAGCGGGTGATCAACGTGCCGGCGCGTGGCATCGGTGAGAAGACCGTCGAATCCCTCCGCCAACTGGCCCGCCAGCAAGGCAGCTCGATGTGGGCCGCGCTGCATCAGGCGGTCGGTACCAAGGTGGTCTCGGGTCGCGCCGCCAGCGCGTTGAACGGGTTCGTCGAGCTGATCGACACCCTGGCCCTGAAGGTCGAAGGCATGCAGCTGCACAACATGGCGCAGCTGGTCATCGAGCAATCGGGGCTGCTGGCCTATCACCGCGACGAGAAAGGCGAGAAGGCCCAGGCGCGGGTGGAGAACCTCGAGGAACTGGTCTCCGCCGCGCGCGCCTTCGACAACTACAGCGAAGACGAAGAGGACGAGCAGACGCCGCTGGCCGCCTTCCTCGACCATGCCTCGCTGGAAGCCGGCGAGCAGCAGGCCGGTGACCACGAAGACAGCGTGCAGCTGATGACGCTGCACAGCGCCAAGGGCCTGGAGTTTCCGCTGGTGTTCCTGGTCGGCATGGAAGAAGGACTATTCCCGCACAAGATGAGCCTGGAGGAACCCGGCCGCCTCGAAGAAGAGCGCCGCCTGGCCTACGTCGGCATCACCCGCGCCATGCAGCAGCTGATCATCACCTACGCCGAAACCCGCCGGCTATACGGCAGCGAGACCTACAACAAGGTCTCGCGCTTCGTCCGCGAGCTGCCGCCGGCGCTGGTCAGCGAAGTGCGCCTGAGCAATACCGTCAGCCGCAGCTTCAATACCCGAGGCATGAGTGGGGGCTCGCTGTTCGACGGTGCCAACGTGCCGGAAACGCCGTTCAACCTCGGACAACGCGTCCGTCATTCACTGTTTGGCGAGGGCACTATTCTCAATTTCGAAGGCGCTGGCGCCCAGGCCCGCGTGCAGGTCAACTTCGAGAGTGAAGGAAGCAAGTGGTTGATGCTCAGTTATGCCAAACTGGAAGCGCTATGACGTTTACGTCAACCTGTACCCATACTAATAAAATCGCCTAAGGAAATTGCCATTCATGAAACGCCGTCACTTGTTTGGTGTTGCCGCTGCCGTGCTCGCGTCGCTCAGCCTCCTTGGCTGTAAAGACGAAAAGAAGGTCGAAACCACCCCCGAGCCGAAGGCCGCAGCTGCCAGCGAAGCGCCGCAAACCTACAACTGGAAGATGGTCACCGCCTGGCCGAAGAATTACCCGGGCCTGGGCACCGCCGCGCAGCGGTTGGCCGATCGCGTCAATGCCATGAGCGATGGCCGGCTGACCATCAAGGTCTACGCCGCCGGCGAACTGGTACCGGCCCTCGAAGTGTTCGATGCCGTCTCGCGCGGCACCGCCGAACTCGGCCATGGCGCCGCCTATTACTGGAAAGGCAAGGTGCCGACGGCGCAGTTCTTCACCTCGGTTCCGTTCGGCCTGTCGACCAGCGAAATGAACGCCTGGCTGACCCGCGGTGGTGGCCAGGCCTTCTGGGACGAGGCCTACGCACCCTATGGCGTCAAACCCATGGTGGTCGGCAATACCGGCATGCAGATGGGCGGCTGGTTCAACAAGGAAATCAACTCGCTCGACGACCTCAAGGGCCTGAAGATCCGTACCCCGGGCCTCGGCGGTGAAGTGCTGAGCCGCCTCGGCGCGACCACCGTCAACATGCCGGGCGGCGAGGTGTTCACCGCGCTGCAGACGGGCGCCATCGACGCCACCGACTGGGTCAGCCCGTACAACGACCTCGCCTTCGGCCTGCACAAAGCCGCCAAGTACTACTACTACCCGGGCTGGCAGGAGCCGCAGGCCGTGCTCGAACTGCTGGTCAACCAGAAGGCCCTCGACAGCCTGCCCGAGGACCTGCGCGCCATTCTCACCGAAGCAGCGCTGGCCGCCAGCCGCGACATGATGGACGACTACGTCTACAACAATGCCCTGGCCCTCGAGCAGCTCAAGCAGCAAGGCACGCAGCTCAAGCGCTTCCCTGACGAGGTGCTGAATGCGATGCGCGAGCAGGCCGACGCCGTACTCGGCGACCTGGCCGCACAAAGCGAGCTGAACGGCCGCATCTGGGCATCGATGAAAGCCTTCCAGGCACAGGTCACGCCGATGCACGAGATCTCCGAGAAAGAGCTGTACAACTGGCGCTAACCCCGCAGACCGCTGCGTTTGCCATCCGACCCGGCAAACGCAGCGACGCAAAAGCCCGAAACACTCTGCAACTGGCGCGCCCCGACCGGGGCGTGCACCATCTGCTCCGAATCTCCATCCGACCAGGACTACCAAATGCAACGTGTGCTCAGCATTTTCATGGCGCTGTGT
Organism: Stutzerimonas stutzeri; assembly: GCF_019090095.1. Classification (NCBI taxonomy): domain Bacteria; kingdom Pseudomonadati; phylum Pseudomonadota; class Gammaproteobacteria; order Pseudomonadales; family Pseudomonadaceae; genus Stutzerimonas; species Stutzerimonas stutzeri. The sequence goes on from NZ_JAGQFP010000002.1 coordinate 6,955, forward strand.
ATCGGCCTGACCCTCAGCCTCGATGCCAACGCCAAGCGCTTTGGCGGCGGCAAGAGCTTCGGCTCGGCGCCCAGCCATCAAACTCGCCAGGCGCCCCAGCAGACCCAGGCCACCACCACGCAGGCAGGCCGCCAGACCCCGGCCGCGGCCAGCGGTGCCTCGCGCTGGCTCGGCCCATTGGCCGGCCTCGCCGCCGGTGGCCTGCTCGCCTCGATGTTCATGGGTGATGGCTTCGAGGGCATCCAGTTCATGGACATCCTGATCTTCGGCGGTATCGCCTTCCTGCTGTTCCGCCTCCTTGCCGCCCGCCGTCGCCAGCAGCAGCCGGCCATGGCCGGACACGGGCACGGGCACGCACCGATGCAACGTGAGATGCCAGCGCAACACTCGATCTTCGGTGGCAGCGCCGCTCCGGCCGCGCCCGTGATCAACGCGCCCGCCTGGTTCAACGAGCAGAACTTCGTCGCGGCGGCACGCGAGCACTTCCTGTCGCTGCAGCAGCATTGGGATGCCAATGAGATGGACAAGATCGCCGAGTTCGTCACGCCGCAGCTGCTCGACTTCCTCAAGCGCGAACGCGCCGAGATTGGCGACGCCTACCAGTCGACCTATATCGACGACCTGCAGATTCAGCTCGATGGCGTGGACGACCAGGCCGACAAGACCATCGCCACCCTGACCTTCGCCGGCGTCTCGAAGAACTCGCGCTTCGACCAGGGCGAGCCCTTCAGCGAAAGCTGGCGCATGGAACGTGCGCAGGGCGAGAACCAGCCATGGCTGGTCGCGGGTATCCGCCAGAACGCCTGACCCGCGCAGCGGTCACCCACAAACCCGGGCTAGCCCGGGTTTGTCATTTCTGCGATTCGCGATTTGCGATTCGCCGCCCGATCCGGCACAACGGCGAGCCCCACCAGACGGGCGCCCCACGGCCGAGCCCACGGACCCGCCCCTTCCCCGACCCACGCCTGCGGTGAGCCGCCTGCAGCCGGCAATCTTCATCGCCACACCCGCGCGCGATCGCCCTCGCCATGCCCGCGCACGCCTGTGAAGCACGTCGCCGATTTACCGACCAGCTGAGCTGAACCCTGTGAAGAATTAAGCGTCTATGCTGATCGCGAAGTAGAAAAAAGATTGGAGTCCTGCGTGCCAGGCAACCTCGCCACCGGGTTCAGCACCGTCAGCACGGCTCGCGCGCCCGCCGCCCCGTCCATGCCGTATCGCCATCCGGATCCTCAGCCATGAGCAGTGCTCGCCTGCCTTCGGTCGACCGCCTACTGCGTGCCCCCGCCTGCGAGCCGCTGCAGCAGCGCTATGGCCGCGAGGCGCTGCTCGGCACCCTGCGCGACCTCCTCGACGAACTGCGCGAACCGGCTCGTCAGGGCCAGCTCGCCGCACTGGAGCTGTCCGAAGCGGTACTCGCCGGCCGTGCCGGGGAACGCCTGGCCAACCAGCATCGCAGCCGCGTACGCCGCGTATTCAACCTGACCGGTACCGTGCTGCACACCAACCTCGGCCGCGCTCTGCTACCGGATGAAGCCATCGAGGCGATCACCCTGGCGGCGCGCTACCCGATGAACCTGGAGTTCGACCTGGCCAGCGGCAAGCGTGGCGACCGCGACGACTTGATCGAAGGCCTGATCCGCGAGCTGACCGGCGCCGAAGCCGTCACCGTGGTCAACAACAACGCCGCCGCCGTGCTGCTGGCATTGAACAGCCTCGGCGCGCGCAAGGAAGGCATCATTTCGCGCGGTGAGCTGATCGAGATCGGCGGCGCCTTCCGCATCCCCGACATCATGGCCCGTGCCGGCGTGAAGCTGCACGAGGTCGGCACCACCAACCGCACCCATGCGCGCGACTACGAGAACGCCATCGGCCCGCGCAGCGGCCTGCTGATGCGCGTGCACACCAGCAATTACAGCGTGCAGGGTTTTACCAGCAGCGTCGCCACCGCCGAACTGGCCGCTATCGCCCGCGCCCATGAGCTGCCGCTGCTCGAAGACCTGGGCAGCGGCAGCCTGGTCGACCTGTCCCGCTGGGGTCTGCCGAAAGAGCCGACCGTGCAGGAAGCCCTGCGGGACGGCGCCGACATCGTCACCTTCAGTGGCGACAAGCTGCTCGGTGGCCCACAGGCGGGCCTGATCGTCGGGCGTCGCGAGCTTATCCAGAAGATCAAGAAGAACCCGCTCAAGCGCGCGCTGCGTGTCGACAAACTGACCCTGGCGGCGCTCGAGGCGGTGCTCAATCTCTACCGCGACCCCGATCGCCTCGGCGAGCGCCTGACCAGTCTGCGCCTGTTGAGTCGCCCGCAGGCCGATATCCGCGTACAGGCCGAGCGGCTCGCGCCGGCACTGGCCGGCGCCCTAGGCGAGACCTGGCAGGTCACCGCGAGCGACGCACTGGGCATGATCGGCAGTGGCGCACAACCGGTGGCACGCCTGCCCAGCGCCGCGCTGTGCATTCGCGCGCTGCAACCCAGGCGCTTGCGCGGCCGCAGCCTGCGCCAGCTGGAAGAAGCGCTGCGCCGCCTGCCGATCCCGATCCTGGGCCGGATCGCCGACGACGCGCTCTGGCTCGACCTGCGGCAACTGGACGACGAGCCGGCGCTGCTGGAACAGCTGCCGCACCTGCAGCAGGAGCTGGCGTCATGATCATCGGCACCGCCGGCCATATCGACCATGGCAAGACCGCACTGCTCAAGGCCCTGACCGGGCAGGAAGGCGACCGCCGCCGCGAAGAGCGCCAGCGCGGCATCACCATCGACCTCGGCTACCTGTATGCCTCGCTGGGCGAATCCGACCTCACCGGCTTCATCGACGTGCCCGGCCACGAGCGCTTCGTGCACAACATGCTGGCCGGCGCCTGTGGCATCGACTGCGTCTTGCTGGTGGTCGCCGCCGACGACGGCGTGATGCCGCAGACCCGCGAACATCTGGCCATCGTCGAGCTGCTCGGCATTCGCCGCGCACTCGTGGCGCTGACCAAGATCGACCGCGTCGAAGCACCGCGTATCGCCGAGGTGCGCCAGCAGGTCGAGGCCCTGCTGCAAGCCGGCCCGCTGGCCGGAGCGCCGGTCTTCCCCGTCTCCAGCATCACCGGCGAGGGCATCGACGCGCTTCGTGCCGCGCTGATCGAACAGGCCGCGGGCGTGCGCGCGCGCAGCGAAGAGGGCCATTTCCGCCTCGCCATCGACCGAACCTTCAGCGTGACCGGCGCCGGCGTGGTGGTGACGGGTACGGCGTTCGCCGGCCGGGTGCATATCGGCGATGAACTGGCGCTGAGTCCTGCTGGCCGAACCGTTCGGGTACGCGGGCTGCACGCCCAGAACCAGGCCGCGGAGCAGGCCTGCGCCGGCCAGCGGGTCGCCCTCAACCTGGCCGGCGACCGCCTGGCCGTCGAGCAGATCAACCGCGGCGACTGGCTGCTGAAGCCCGAACTGCAGGCCGCCACCCGACGCATCGATATCGAATTCACCCTCTTGCCCAGCGAAGCCCGCGAGTTGCGGCACTGGACCCCGGTGCACATCCACCTCGGCGCGCAGGACGTCACCGGCCGGATTGCCCTGCTCGAAGGCGAATACCTGGCGCCCGGCGGCCACGTCCACGCGCAGCTGCTGCTCAACGCACCGGCCCACGCCGTGCATGGCGACCGCGTCGTGCTGCGCGACCAGTCCGCGCAGCGCACCCTCGGCGGCGGCCGGGTCCTCGACCCCTTCGCCCCGCCGCGCAACCGACACCGGCAGGCGCGCCTGGCCCAGCTGCGCGCACTCGGCGGCAAGACCCTCGAAGACATCCTGCCGGCGCTGCTGCCCAGCGCCATCAACGGCCTGGAGCCCGCCTTGCTGGAGCGCCAGTTCAACCGGCCGCGGCAGACCTGGCGCCTGCCGGAGGAGGCGCTGGAAATCAGCACGCGGGTCGGCCCACGGCTGTTCGACCGCGGTACCTGGGACTACCTCGAACAAAGCCTGGTCATGGCGCTGCAGCGTTTCCATGACGCCCAACCCGATGAGCTCGGCCCCGACCGCGACCGCCTGCGCCGCTACGCGCTGCCCCAGCTGGATCGTCCGGTCTACCTGGCCCTGCTGGAGCAAACCCTGGCAGCCGGCAAGATCGAAGCCAGCGGCCCCTGGTTGCACCTGCCGGGCCACCGGGTGCGCCTGAGCGAAGAAGAGGAATCCCTGAAAGCCCGGCTCTGGCCGCTGCTAGAATCCGCCCGCTTCAACCCGCCCTGGGTCCGCGACCTGGCCGGTGAACTGGACATCGAGGAAGAGCGGGTGCGCCACCTGCTGCGCAAACTGTCCCGCATCGGCGAGCTGCAACAAGTGGTCAAGGACCTGTTCTACCCCGACGCGACCATCCGCCAACTGGCCAACCAGATACTGGATATGGAACGCCAGGCCGGCGTGATCCGCGCCGCCGCCTTCCGCGACCAGATCCAGCTCGGCCGCAAACGCAGCATCCAGCTGCTCGAACACTTCGACCGCATCGGCCTGACCCGCCGCTTCGGCAACGAACGTAAAATCCGCCCCGACAGCGCCTTGGCCTCGGAGGTAGAGCTCAGGTAGGCTGCTGGCACACTGACCGGCGCCAAACGCCGGTCACGCCTCTTATGGAAGGCAATCGCACCCGGTGGTGCGGCCGGGCTTCAAATTCTGTGATGTACCTGAGTGGTGTTGGCCTATGCTGGCAAAGGTTGGTAATCACGGATTCTAAGCGTCGCTGTTCTGGTCAATGCGTGCCATTTTTGGTAGTAGCTTCGACACTTTTTCGACACCCCTCATCGCATCCTACCGGCTAATGTTGAGAAAAGATTAGTCGTTCGCTCACTTCTCTCTTCTCCGAGATTAACTATTGCGCACACCTGCAACCCTGCTTCTACCGGGTAAGTTGCACGTCATGGTTTTACTTGTTTGGCGCCGGTATTTTTTCGATTATCAGCTTCGCTAGCTCTTGAATATTTACTGGGTAGTTGTCAGTTATTGGTGACCCTTCCTGATTTCCAAATATTTTTGTAGCAATTTCCGCTTTTATTTTATTTTGTTCTTCAATAGTCATAGTTGCAATGTATGGGGTTATGGCCCTCAAGTCCAAAGAGACTTTCCTATTGCTGTGCTCTTGACTTCTATGTTTTGCTGATTCTCTAGCAAGATAGGCCGCCGGGACGGACAAAACTACTGCTGTGAGGAATTTAAATATTGCCTGCCCCCAATCCAGACCTAGATTTATAGACTCATATATTGCATAGCAGATTATTGCGCCAGTTACCCCCATACAGGCCAACGATAGATTTCTCATCAGGTCTGCGGCTTTTTTTTCGTTTTTTGCGGTCTCTGCATAATCCGAAAGTAGTACCTTGGATGCAGTGTGACCAAGTAGCTCGTCAATTTGCGAGTGTATTTTCTCGCTATATTCAGACGCCTCTTTTGTAATTAGAGCTGTCTTTTCCACCTCCGATGTCATTGTTTTATTAATATCAGCTACCTCTGAGCCAATACCTTCTATAATATTCTGCAGTTTCGATATTTCTTTCTTGGTATTTTGTAGCTCATTAGCGCCCTTTGACTTTAAGCGCTCAATTTCTTCAAGGCCTTGATTTATTCTTCTCTCGAAATTATCTATGTCTGCTCGTAATTTAGCCAACAGTTCTATTGTTTGTTTTTCTTGATCTGACACAGAAGTGCGTGTTATGCCCTCAAGTACTTGATCTTTATTTCTAGCCAACCTATAGGGTTGCGCAAACTCTTCGTCAGAATCTATTATTGTCTTAAATTTCTTCGCGACCTCAATTAGCTGTTCCGCAATATTTTTAACTTCGTCGCTGTATATATCTCTATTTTTGACTTTTAAGCCTATCGCTTGGGCATGCACCGCCACACCATTTGCGCTTTCGACAGCGGCCTCTGCGTCGGCAGAACCTTTCGAGGTTCGAGACTTAAAGTTCTTGTAATTTATTTCAAAATTGGTAATTTCTTGCCTGTCCGCTCTTGGTATTGGTCTGTCACCATGCGTGTTTACGATTAACTCTATTAGGTCATAAATATGGTCTACGTATTTTTTGCATATATTTATTCTTTCATCCATTTCTGACGCGCCTCTTAAGCTCTGGATTTCCGTTCTCACTATGAATTGCATGGCTCTCTTTTTCTGGCCCTGGCCAAACAATTCTATTTGTCTTAGCAATAGAAAAACCGGAATAGTGTGTATATTTTCGCCAATCGCTATTGCACGACCAAAAATATCAGCCAGCTCATGAACGAATGCGACTTTTCCAGCAAATCCGAAATCTTCCTTTAGGTTACTCCTTTATTCTTCGCTCCGACCTTTTTAGACTAGATACAATTAACGAAAGGTAGCACCTACACTTTTCGCTAAAGGTTTCGATATTCTTCCGGACATCATCAGCCATTGCAGCTGCGCCGAGAATGTAGTTTTCCAGATTTTTATTTTTGCTCTTGGAGATATTTGAAAATCATTGCTTTGAGCCCGGGTTAGGGACATAAGTCTAGTCTACACGGTGAATTATCGAATTTGTTCTCGTGATTAAGGGCATACCATTCGGTATCTTGATTGCTCTGCTACTAACAGAACACGCTGACGGAGCTGAAAGAAATACATTCCTTGGCTTTTTGAAGCGCTGCCGGAAACCCACAGGCTGCACAAGGCAACAACTAGAGCGTTATCGCGTGCCGATCAAACCAGGGATCAGTTTCGCTAGCCTGCAGCTTTTGCGAGGTTGCCTTGTAATGTATTCCGGGGCGTCGTGCCATTCAGCCTCATATCTCCCTCGTACTGCCCTTCGGCTTATCAGCGCCTAGTCACTACTGTTGTGATCGCTATCCCGCGCTCTGACTAGGCACATTTCGGATGGCCTCGCCGCAGAGCGTGCCGTTGTAGCTATGACCTAGCTTATAAGCGCAACCGCATGGCGGCTCCGAAGACTAATCCATTAGCCCACGCGTGCGCACTACCACTTTGGTGATCGGTTCGGATTGCGACGGGCCATAAGCTCACGAGCGGGTTGGCGGCTGCAAAATATCCATGTGAGTCGTCACTCGTCACGACAATGCGGTACGCTCGCCTCTCGCCTGATGGCCGCGAGGCGCATAAGCACTAACATTGCTTGAAAATTTCGACACTTCCTCTTCGGTCGCGTGTCAGAACACTCGCCGAGCTAGAAAATCCCTTATAGATCAATAAGGAAGGCAATCGCACCCGGTGGTGCGGCCGGGCTTCAAACCCGGTTGGGGGCGGCAGCCGTTCCTGGGTGGGTTCGACTCCCACTGCCTTCCGCCATTTCCTGCCCAGCGCCTCCCTCCCCTCAGCAAAACGCGCCAAATGGCAATTCAGCCTGCGCCATCCGTGCACAGCAACCCGTCCCCCGCGCTAAACCTTTCCAATCAAACCCATAAAGAAAAGCCATCTGCCGATCGAGCGCAGGCGTAAAGAACCTGGTCTAGGATTCCATACGGGACGATCAGGAGACCGAGTATGTTGGCCACAATACTTCCGACCTTGAAGGAACTGGAGCTTCCGTTGCGCCTCAAGCTGTGGGACGGCAAGGAGATCGACATTGGCCCCGCCCCCTCCGTAACGCTGGAGATCAAGGACCCCAGCCTGGTGCCGCAGCTCGCGCATCCGAGCCTCGATCTGCTCGGCGGTGCCTATGTAGAAGGTCAGATCGACCTCCACGGGCCGCTGGAGGAGATCATTCGCATCGGCGACGAGATCACCAGCGCACTGGGCGACGAGCATTCGGCGTTGCCAACTCGCGAAGCGCACGACAAGGCCACCGACGCCGAGGCCATTTCCTATCACTACGACCTGTCCAACGAGTTCTATCAGCTCTGGCTCGACCGCGACATGGTCTATTCCTGTGCCTATTTCGAGACCGGCACCGAAGACCTCGACCAGGCGCAGCAGGCCAAGCTGCGCCATCTGTGCCGCAAGCTGCGGCTCAAACCGGGTGACCGGCTGCTCGATGTCGGCTGCGGCTGGGGTGGGCTGGCACGTTTTGCGGCGCGCGAGTTCGGCGCCCAGGTGCTCGGTATCACGCTCAGTCGCGAGCAGCTCAAGCTGGGGCGCGAGCGCGTGGCCGCCGAGGGGCTGGAGGATCAGGTTCAGCTGGAGCTGATGGATTACCGCGACCTGCCCACGGAGGGCCAGTTCGACAAGGTGGTCAGTGTCGGCATGTTCGAGCACGTGGGGCACGCCAACATGCCGCTGTACTGCAAGCAGCTGTCGGAGGTGGTGCGCCCGGGCGGGTTGGTGATGAACCATGGCATCACCTCGCGCTACCTCGACGGCCGGCCGGTGGCGCACGGCGCGGGCGAATTCATCGACCACTACGTATTCCCCCACGGCGAGCTGCCGCACCTGACCGAGATCGGCGCCTGCATCAGCGCCTCGGGCCTGGAGATCGTCGACGTGGAGAGCCTGCGCCTGCATTACGCGCGCACGCTGCAGTTCTGGAGCGAACGCCTGGAGCAGCACCTGGCCGAAGCCCAGCGGATGGTACCGGAGCGGGCGCTGCGCATCTGGCGGGTCTACCTGGCGGGCTGCGCCTATGGCTTCCGCCGCAACTGGATCAACCTGCACCAGATCCTGGCGAGCAAGCCCTTGCCCGATGGCTCCCATGAACTGCCTTGGTCGCGGGCGGACCTGTATCGCTAGGCGACGCGAGCCATAGAGAGCGGGTGAGCCCCAAGCCCGTTCGGCGCGGGGTCGCGCCTCCCACAGCGATTCGCGTGGTGCTTGGAGGCGCTGTAGGAGCGCCCTCGGGGCGAAGCGGTTCCCGTGCGTATGCGACCGCCGCGGTTAGAACTGAGGCGGTCGGGGTAGCCCTATTCGCCGCGGGTCGCGCCTCCCACAAAAGCGATTCGTGCGGTGGCTTGGCGGCGCTGTAGGAGCCCCGACCTCGGGGCGAAGCGGTTCCCGTGCGGTATGCGACCGCTGCGGTTAGAACTGAGGCGGTCGGGGTAGCCCTATTCGCCGCGGGTCGCGCCTCCCACAGCGATTCGCGTGGTGCTTGGCGGTGCTGTAGGAGCCCCGACCCCGGGGCGAAGCGGTTCCCGTGCGGTATGCGACCGCTACGGTTAGAACTGAGGCGGTCGGGGTAGTCCTATTCGCCGCGGGTCGCGCCTCCCACAAAAGCGATTCGGGCGCTGGCTTGACGGCGCTGTAGGAGCGCCCTCGGGGCGAAGCGGTTTCCGTGCGGTCTGCGACCGCTGCGGTTAGACGTGACGACGGGGTAGCCCCAATTCGGCGCGGGTCGCGCCTCCCACAGGTTTCGCAAGCGGCGAAAAGCTGAAATGGGAGGCCCGCCCTCGGGGCGAAACTCTTGCTTTACCCGCGTTCTGGCTTCTCTCAGCGCAACAGCAACAGCGGCGTGGTGGTCGAGCGGATCATCTGGGTGGTGGTGCTGCCAACGAGGAACTGGCGAATCCGCGAGTGGCCGTAGGCGCCCATCACCAGCAGGCCGACCTGATGCTCGGCCTGGTAGGCGTGCAGGGCCGGCTCGACGTCTCCATTGCGGATCGCGATATGCACTTCGAACCCGGCTGCCACCAGGGCGTCGCGGGCCGCCTCGAGCAGCGCGCGGTGCTCGGTGGTGTCTTCGCCGACCATCACCAGATGGAGCGGAATGTCCTTGAACAACGGGCTGGCGGCGAGCATCTCGACGCCCTTGCGGGTGGTCGCGCTGCCGTCGAAGGCCAGCATCACGCTGGTAGGCGCGCTGAAGCTGGCCGGGGTGACCAGGATCGGCCGGTGCAGGGTGCGAATCACGCTTTCGAGCTGGCTGCCGATCAGTTGCAGGTCGGTGCCGCTGTCCTCGCCCTGCTTGCCGATCACCAGCAGCCGGGTGTCCGACTCGAGGTCGCGCAGGGTTTCGACCAGATCACCGTGGCGCTGACGCACCTCCGGTTGCGCTACGCCGGCGGTGATCACCCGCTGGCGGGCGGCGTCGAGCATCATCCGTCCTTCTTCGAGCGCCAGTTTGCTGCGCTTCTCGTCCAGCGCGGCCAGTTCCTCGAGCAGGTATTCACGGCTACCCAGGCCGATGATGCCGCTGAGGTTGCCGGTCGCCGGGTACTGCTGCTGGTCGAGCACGTGCAACAGCGTCAGCGGCGCGTCCAGCTGCTGGCTGGCCCAGGCCGCGCAATCGCAGACGGCCGCCGCCTGTGGTGAACCGTCGATGCAAGCCATTACCTGGTTCATGTCGTTCTCCCTGTCAGTGGCCCATGAGGCTGTCGATGGCGTCGGGTTTGTCGTGCACGCCGAAGCGGTCGACGATGGTCGCGCTGGCTTCGTTCAAGCCCAGCACCTGGACCTCGGTGCCCTCGCGGCGGAACTTGAGCACCACCTTGTCCAGCGCGGACACGGCGGTGATGTCCCAGAAGTGCGCCTGGCTGAGGTCGATGGTGACCCGCGCGAGGGCTTCCTTGAAGTCGAAGGCAGCGGTGAATTTGTCCGATGAACTGAAGAACACCTGCCCGACCACCCGATAGGTTCGACCATTGGCATCGCCGTCCAGCTCCGAGCGGATGTCGAGGTAGTGGCCGACCTTGTTGGCGAAGAACATCGCCGCCAGCAGCACACCGGCGAGCACGCCGTAGGCCAGGTTGTGGGTGAACACCACGACCACCACGGTGACCACCATGACGATGTTGGTCGACAGCGGGTAATGCTTGAGGTTGCGCAGCGAATCCCAGCTGAAGGTGCCGATGGAGACCATGATCATCACCGCCACCAGCGCGGCCATGGGGATCTGCCCGACCCAGTCACTGAGGAACACCACCATCAGCAGCAGCACGACGCCGGCGATCAGCGTCGACAGCCGGCTGCGGCCGCCGGATTTCACGTTGATCACCGACTGCCCGATCATCGCGCAGCCGGCCATGCCGCCGAACAGGCTGGAGACGATATTGGCGACGCCCTGGCCCTTGCACTCGCGGTTCTTGTCGCTGCCGGTGTCGGTCAGGTCATCGACGATGGTGGCGGTCATCAGCGATTCCAGCAGCCCGACCACGGCCAGCGCGGCGGAATACGGGAAGATGATCTGCAGGGTTTCGAAGGTCAGCGGTACTTCCGGCCAGAGGAAAACGGGCAGCGTATCGGGCAGATCGCCCATGTCGCCGACGGTACGGATGTCCAGCCCCAGGTACATGGCCACGGCGGTCAGCGTGAGGATGCACACCAGCGGCGAGGGGATGACCTGGCCGATCTTCGGCACATGGGGGAACAGGTAGATGATGCCCAGGCCCGCGGCGGTCATGGCGTAGACGTGCCAGGTGACGTTGGTCAGTTCCGGCAGCTGTGCCATGAAGATCAGGATCGCCAGCGCGTTGACGAAGCCGGTGACCACCGAGCGCGAGACGAAGCGCATCAGCGAGCCGAGCCGCAGGTAACCCGCGCCGATCTGCAACACGCCGCAGAGCAGGGACGCGGCCAGCAGGTATTGCAGGCCGTGCTCGCGCACCAGCGTTACCATCAATAGCGCCATGGCACCGGTGGCCGCGGAGATCATGCCGGGGCGACCGCCGACGAAGGCGATGACCACGGCGATGCAGAACGAGGCGTACAGACCGACCCGTGGATCGACCCCGGCGATGATCGAGAAGGCGATCGCTTCCGGGATCAGCGCAAGGGCGACGACGAGGCCGGCGAGCAGATCGCCGCGGATGTTGGAGAACCAGTTTTGCTTGATCGAATGGAGCATCGGAGTTTCCAGAGCAAAGGCATGACCGGCGGGCATGACAGCGGCACGCAGGCTGATGCAAGGCTAGTGTCTTTTGGCTGAGGTGCCAGCAGGCACACAGCACTGGACCGCGCACGTTGGCGGTCGGGGACAGGCGAGGGGGCGTTGCGCTATGGCGGACTGGGCTGCCAGGTCATGGTAACGGACACGCTCGGTTGGGCTTCGAGGTATCGAAGCAGCAAAAACAGGCGGCGAATGATAGCGCACCCACCCCTTGCTGACGACCCGACGCGGCGAGCGGTCAGGCAATTGGCGCGCCCATCGAGGGCGCGCCAGCCGAGACACGCGACCTGCGCCGCTACTTCCAGAAGTCGTCCAGGTTGCTGAAACCCCATTGCGCCGGGTCTTCACGGCCGACGATGCGGTCGGTCACGCCGCGGCGCGAGAGGTCCAGGTCCAGCTGCTGGATCGGTGTCTTGGCCTTCGCCGAGAAGAACACCCGCACCAGCGGTTCGGTGAGCCTTTCCGGGTGCTGGTCGATCACCACGCCCAGCCGGCCGGACTCCAGCCGCACCAGCGAGCCGAGCGGATAGATGCCCACCGAGCGGATAAAGGCGTGGAATACGCGGGTGTCGAAATGGCCGCTCCACTGCGCCATGCGCGCCAGCGATTCGGCGGGGTTCCAGGCCTGCTTGTAGGGCCGGTTGGAGGTGATCGCATCGTAGACATCGCAGACTGCCGCCATGCGCGCGAACAGGCTGATCGCCTCGCCCTGCAGGCGATGCGGATAACCGCTGCCGTCGAATTTCTCGTGGTGATGCAGGCAGACATCCAGCGCCGACTCCGGGATCGATCCGGCCGCGAAGAGCATCGCGTGACCGCGCTCGGGATGGCTGCGCATCACGGCGAACTCGTCATCGGTGAGGTGGCCAGGCTTGTTCAGCACCGCCTCGGGCATGGCCATCTTGCCGACGTCGTGCAGCAGCCCGGCCAGGCCGGCCGCGCGTGCGGTGTCCTCGTCGAGCCCGAGCTGACGGGACAACGAGATCATCAGCGCGCACACGGCGACCGAGTGCATATAGGTGTATTCGTCCTTGTGCTTGAGCCGGGCCAGGCCGATCAGCGCCGAACTGTTGCGCGCCAGCGAATCGCTGATATCGGCGACCAGCGGCAGGCAGCCGTCGACATCGATCGCCTTGCCCAGTCGCGCCTCGCCGAACAGCTCGGTGACCGCCTTCTTCGAGCGGCTGATGATGCGGGCGGCGCGTTGCAGTTCGTCGCGCGCGCTGCAACGCGTGACAGCGGTCGCTTTCGACGCTTCGGGAACTGCGGCGGCCGCAGGTGCTTCGGGCGCCGCACCCGACGCATCGGCCGAATCGGCCACATCGTCACCCTTGTCGGTATCGATCCAGACGCCACTGAGGCCGCTTTGACGCAGGCGCAGCAGGTCATCCGGTTCGGCGATGACGAATTTGTTTCGCCAGAACGGATGCGAGAGCCAGTTGCCCTCGAAGCCATGAATGAACATGCCGGACCGCACATCGTCGACGGTGATTTTCTTGAGCATGGGTCCCTCGAGACGACCTGTTACAAGACCAAACGGGCTTGCCCGTTTGTACTCAATGCGTCCCAGCTAACCGCCACTCACCCTGAAAACCCGCACAGATATCACAGTGCCATCACGACATATAACTGTACATTAGCCAAAAGATGTACAGGTTATGCGCGATAGGCAAGCCCTGCATTAACATGACGCCTCATCACGCGAGTCGAACATGCCTGTCCTGACCAGCCGCTACCGCGTCGCCTTCATCATCTCCCTGATCCTCGCCGGGCTGCTGCTCAGCATGTACGGCGCCGGTCGCATCGCCGAGCAGCGCGCCTGGGCCGAGCGCAGCCAGGAAGCGCGCGATCAGCTCGCGCTCTATGCCCAGGCGATCCATACCCAGGTCGAGCGCTTTCGCTCGGTGCCGGCGCTGCTGGCGCTGGACAGCGACATCCAGGCGCTGCTGAGCAACCCCGGCGACCAGGCCCTGCGCGACCTCTTGAACCAGCGTCTGGAGCAGCAGAACGAGGCGGCCGGCTCGTCGGTGCTGTATCTGCTCGACCGCCATGGCGAGACCCTCGCCGCGAGCAACTGGCGCGACTGGACCAGCTTCGTCGGCAACAATTACGCCTTCCGTCCGTACTTCCTCGATGCGCTTGCGAACGACTCGGGGCGCTACTTCGCCGTCGGCGTCACCACCGGCATTCCGGGCTATTTCCTTTCAAGTTCGGTGAAAAACAGCGCGGGCGAGGTGATCGGCGTGCTGGTCGTCAAACTCGAACTGGAGGAGATGCAACGCGAGTGGGTCGGGCAGTCGGGCATCCTGCTGATTGCCGATTCGCTGGATATCGTCATCCTCACCAACCGCCCCGCCTGGCGCTTCCGCTACCTGCGCCCGCTCAGCGATGAGGTGCGCGCCGAGCTGGTCGCCGCGCGCCGCTACGCCGAGCAGAACCTGCAACCTCTGCCGAACCACAGCCTGCAACGCATCGCCGCCGACAGCGAGCGGCGCCAGGTGGATGGCCCGGACGGGCGGCGCAACTACCTGTGGCAGCGGCTGCGGCTGCCCGAGGAGAAGTGGACGCTGCACCTGCTGCAGGAACCGCAGCTGATCGCCGCCAATGTGCGCAGCTATCGCCTGGCCGCCGCCGGCGTGTGGATGACCCTGGCGTTCCTGCTCCTCTACCTGGCCCAGCGGCGCAAGACCCGCCGCGTCGAACAGCGCAGCCGCAGCGAACTGGAGCACCTGGTCGAGGCGCGCACCCGCGAGTTGCGCACCGCCCAGGATGAGCTGGTGCATGCCGCCCGCATGGCTGCGCTGGGGCAGATGTCCGCCGCCCTCGCCCACGAGATCAACCAGCCGCTGACCGCCCTGCGCATGCAGCTGGCCAGCCAGCGGCTACTGCTCGACTGCGGCCGCACCGAGGCGGTGCGCGAAGGGATCGGCCAGGTCGAGAGCCTGCTCGAACGCATGGCCGCGCTGACCAGCCACCTGAAGACCTTCGCCCGCAAGAGCCCCGCCGGCCTGCGTCAACGCCTGAGCCTGAGCGAGGTGCTGGCGCAGGCGCTGGAGCTGCTCGGCCCGCGCATCCGCAGCGATGGGGTCGAGGTGGTGCATCAGGTGTCGGCCGACGTCTGGGTCAGCGGCGATGCGATCCGCCTGGAGCAGGTGCTGATCAACCTGCTGACCAACGCGCTCGACGCCATGCTGGGTTGTCCGGTGCGTCAGTTGCGCATCGACTGCCAGCGGCAGAGCAAGGGCTGGACGCTGAGCGTCGCCGACAGCGGCGGTGGCATCGCCAGCGAACACCTGGACCAGGTCTTCGAGCCCTTCTTCACCACCAAACCGGTCGGTCAGGGGCTGGGCCTGGGGCTGGCGGTGTCCTACGGCATCGTGCGCGACCTGGGCGGCAATCTGGAGGTGCACAACGATGCGCTCGGTGCGGTGTTCGTGCTGCATCTGCCGGCAGCCGAACAGGCCGCCGCCGAGTAGACTGGCGACACGCAAAAGGAGTGGGACATGAGCGGTCAGGTCATCTTCATCGACGACGAAGCGGCAATCCGTCAGGCCGTGCAGCAATGGCTGGAGCTGTCCGGCTTCAGCGTGCGCACCTGTGCCAGCGCGCAGCAGGCCCTGGGGCTGATCGATCGCGACTTCCAGGGCGTGCTGATCAGCGACGTGCGCATGCCCGATCTGGATGGCCTCGGGCTGCTGGAAAGGCTGGTGGCGCTGGATCCGGAGCTGCCAGTCATCATGGTCACCGGCCACGGCGACGTGCCCATGGCGGTGCAGGCGCTGCGCCAGGGTGCCTACGACTTCATCGAGAAGCCCTTCACCCCCGAGCGCCTGCTCGACAGCGTGCGCCGCGCCCAGGACAAGCGCCGGCTGGTCTGCGAGAACCGCCAGCTGCGCGAGCAGTTCACCCGCAAGGGCCGCATCGAATCCATGCTGCTCGGCGTCTCGCGCGGCATGGAACACCTCCGGCGGCAGGTGCTGGAGCTGGCCGGCACCAACGTCAACGTGCTGATCCGCGGCGATACCGGCAGCGGCAAGGAGCAGGTCGCGCGCTGCCTGCACGACTTCAGCCCGCGGGCGCGCCACCCCTTCGTGGCGCTGAACTGCGCGGCCATTCCGGAAACCATCTTCGAGAGCGAGCTGTTCGGCCATGAGAGCGGCGCCTTCACCGGCGCCCAGGGCAAGCGCATCGGCCGCATCGAGCACGCCCACGGCGGCACCCTGTTCCTGGACGAGATCGAAAGCATGCCGCTGGCCCAGCAGGTCAAGCTGCTGCGGGTGTTGCAGGAAAAGACTCTGGAGCGGCTCGGCTCGAACCGCAGCATCGAGGTCGACCTGCGGGTGATCAGTGCGGCCAAGCCGGACCTGCTCGACGAGGTGCGTGGTGGGCGCTTCCGCGAGGACCTGCTGTATCGCCTGAACGTCGCCGAACTGCACATCCCGCCGCTGCGCGAGCGCCGCGAGGATATCCCGCTGCTGTTCGAGCATTTCGCCAGCCAGGCCGCCCAGCGCCACGGCCGCGACCCGGTGCCGGCGAGCCCCGCCGAGCTGGCGCAGCTGCTCAGCCATGACTGGCCGGGCAACGTGCGCGAACTGATCAACGCCGCCGAGCGCCACGCGCTGGGCCTGACCCCGCCGCCGTCGGCCAGCGCCGGCATGCCGGCGCCGAGCCCGGCCACGTCGCTGGCCGAGCAGATGGAAGCCTTCGAAGCGCAATGCCTGCACAACGCCCTGCAACAGCACAAAGGCAACATCGCCGAAGTGATGAATCAGCTGCAGCTGCCGCGCCGCACCCTCAACGAAAAGATGCAGCGCCACGGCCTGAGCCGCAGCGACTACCTGCCCGCCGGTAGCGGCGAAAGCTGATCCCAGTCAGCACTGCCGCGACGCCATCACTGGCGATGATCAACCCGCACACTGCGGCTCGGAGATGACCCGCGGCGGGCAGTCAGCTCGAGACAACCCCCTTGCGACGGTCACGCGCGGCAAGACACCGAAATATCGCCCCGCCAGCTCTACCCCGGGATCTAGCGGACCTCGGCGGACTGTACGCCCTCGACCGTCGGTCGCCCGTCTTTCAGGAAGCGCTTGACGGCTGGGCGGCTTCTGGCGTTTCCTGAAACCGGTTTCAGAGCCAGACAATAAATTCAAAAAGCAGGTTTCAGCCCGTGAATTCTTTTTCCGCCGCCCAGCGCAGCCGCGTCACCATGCTCGATGTCGCCGAACGCGCCGGGGTCTCCAAGGCCAGCGTCTCACGCTTCATTGGCGAAGACCGCGCCCTGCTCTCCGATGCCATCGCCCAGCGCATCGAGCAGGCGATTGCCGAGCTGGGCTATCGCCCGAACCAGATGGCTCGTGGTCTCAAGCGCGGCCGCACTCGCCTGATCGGCATGCTGGTGGCCGATATCCGCAACCCCTATTCGATTGCCGTGATGCACGGCGTGGAAACCGCCTGCCGGCGCCACGGCTACAGCCTGGTGGTGTGCAACACCGATCGCGACGACGAGCAGGAACGCCAACACCTGGCGCTGCTGCGCGCCTACAACATCGAAGGCTTGATCGTGAACACTCTGGGCCACCACCGCGACGAGCTGCTGGAGCTGCGCCGGGAAATGCCCCTGGTCCTGGTCGATCGCAAAGTCGATCGGCTCGACAGCGATCTGGTCGGCCTGGACAACCCCGCCGCCGTCGACATGGCGCTCGATCATCTCCAGGCGCGCGGCTATCGCGACCTGCTGCTGGTCACCGAGCCGGTCGACGGCACCAGCTCGCGCATCGAGCGGGTCGAGCGTTTCCAGGCCGGCATCGAGCAGCGTCCGGCCCTGCGCGGCGCCGTGGCGGACACTCGCGAGGGCCTGGAAACTCGGATCGAAGCCTTCCTGGCCGGGCCGGACCATGGGCCCAAGGCGCTGTTCTGCGCCAACGGCGTTGCCGCGCTGGCGGCCACTCAGGTATTGCGCGAGCTGGGCTGCCAGCTGTTCGAGGACATCGGCCTGCTCGCCCTCGACGACCTTGACTGGTACCCGCTGGTGGGCAGCGGCATCAGCGCCCTGGCGCAACCCACCGCCGAGATCGGCGCCAGCGCGTTCGACTGCCTGCTCAAGCGGCTGCGCGGCGACAGCGGCCCGGCACGCACCCTGGATTTCTCGCCGCGATTGATCGAGCGCGGCTCCACCCGTGGCGCTGGACGCTAAGCCGCAAGGGCCTCGCGAATGAGGCCCTGAGCAAGGCGAAATTTTTTTACGCGAAACTGAAACCGGTTTCAGAGGAGCACAACAATGCATAAACCACCCGTCTCCATCAGCCTCTCCAGCTACGGCGCCGACCTGGTACGCGCGCGCGGCCAGGGCAGCTTCGTCGATCTGCTGGCCGCAGCCGGCGCGTCGCGAATCGAGTGGCGCGAAGAACTGCTGACCACCGAGCAGGCCGACGAACTGGCCGCAGGCGCGCGTGCCAAAGGGCTGTGCAGCATCTATTCGTCGCCGCTGGAGCTGTGGCTCGCCGATCGGCCGGCGCCCAATCCCGCCCTGCTGACTGCGCTGCGGCGCGCCGAGGCCTTCGGCTCGACCTGGCTGAAGGTGTCCCTCGGCCATTTCAGCGAGACCCGCGACATGTTGGCCCTCGCCGCTACGCTCGCTGGCAGCCCGGTGCAGTTGCTGGTGGAGAACGACCAGACCCCGCAAGGCGGGCGGATCGAGCCCTTGCAGCGCTTCTTCGCGGCGGTCGAACAACAGGGCCTGCCCATCGGCATGACCTTCGACATCGGCAACTGGCAGTGGCAGGAGCAGTCGGTACACCTCGCCGCGCGCCAGCTCGGTCGCTACGTGACCTATGTTCATTGCAAGGCGGTGACGCGCCGTGCCGATGGCAAGCTGGTCGCCATCCCACCCGCCATGGCCGACCTGCCGCTGTGGGAGTTGCTGCTCGAGCAGATGCCGGCCGGCGTGATGCGCGCCGCCGAGTACCCGCTGCAAGGCGATGACCTGCTGCAATTGACCACCGACCACGTCGCCGTCCTGTCCCGTCTTGGCCAGCCGCACCGGGAGGCCGCCCATGTCTGAGTTCGATGTCCTCTCCTTCGGCGAAACCATGGCGATGCTGGTGGCCGAACAGACCGGTGACCTGGCCAGCGTCGAGCGCTTTCACAAGCGCATCGCCGGCGCCGACAGCAACGTCGCCATCGGCCTGTCGCGGCTGGGCTTCAAGGTGGCCTGGCTGAGCCGGGTCGGTGCCGATTCCCTCGGCCGCTTCGTGGTGCAGACACTGGAGCGCGAAGGCCTGGATTGCCGTCACGTGGCGGTCGACCCGGCGCACCCAACCGGCTTCCAGTTCAAGTCGCGCAGCGACGATGGCAGCGACCCGCAGGTCGAGTATTTCCGCCGCGGCTCGGCGGCCAGCCACCTGTCGATCGACTCCATTGCGTCGGCGCTGCTCGA
Organism: Stutzerimonas stutzeri; assembly: GCF_019090095.1. Taxonomy (NCBI): domain Bacteria; kingdom Pseudomonadati; phylum Pseudomonadota; class Gammaproteobacteria; order Pseudomonadales; family Pseudomonadaceae; genus Stutzerimonas; species Stutzerimonas stutzeri. The sequence goes on from NZ_JAGQFP010000002.1 coordinate 26,144, forward strand.
GGCCCGCCACCTGCATGCCACCGGCATCGTCCCGGCGCTGTCGCTGACGGCCCGCGAGATGGCCTTCGAGCTGATGACGCGCATGCGCGGGGCCGGTCGCAGCCTGTCCTTCGACCCCAACCTGCGGCCCAGCCTATGGGACAGCGAGTCGACCATGGTCCGCGAGATCAACCGCCTCGCCGCCCTCGCCCATTGGGTCCTGCCCGGGCTCGCCGAGGGCCGTGTGCTGACCGGCTTCGACGATCCAGCCGACATCGCCGCGTTTTACCTGGATCGGGGCGTCGAGGCGGTGGTCATCAAGCTCGGCGCAGAGGGCGCCTACTACCGCACGGCCGAGGCGCAGGGCTTCGTCGCCGCGGTGCCGAATGTTCAGGTGGTGGACACCGTCGGCGCCGGCGATGGCTTCGCTGTCGGCCTGATCAGCGCCCTATTGGAAGGCCACGGCCTCGACGACGCGGTGCAGCGCGCCAACTGGATCGGCAGCCGCGCGGTACAGAGCCGCGGCGACATGGAGGGCCTGCCGACCCGTGCCGAACTCTCGGCCGCCTTCGACGGCCTCGTTCGGGAACAGGCCCAGGTCCCGCTTGCTGCCGGCGCATCCGGCATCAGCCGCGCCATCGGGGCCTGACCGACATAACCACCCACCCACACACCTGTTGCACACAAAAACAACACGCTCAGGAGTCACGCCATGCAAACGCGAAATCTCGCCACCCGCCGCTGGTGGTACATCATGCCCATCGTCTTCATCACCTACAGCCTGGCCTACCTGGACAGGGCCAACTACGGCTTCGCCGCGGCCTCGGGCATGGCCGAAGACCTGATGATCACCCCCGGAATGTCGTCGCTGCTGGGCGCGCTGTTCTTTCTCGGCTACTTCTTCTTCCAGGTGCCGGGGGCGATCTACGCGCAGAAGCGCAGCGTGAAGAAACTCATTTTCGTCAGCCTGATCCTCTGGGGCTCGCTGGCGACCCTGACCGGCATGGTCTCCAGCGCCTACTGGCTGATCGTGATTCGCTTCATGCTCGGGGTGGTCGAGGCCGCCGTGATGCCGGCCATGCTGGTGTACCTCTGCCACTGGTTCACCCGCGCCGAACGCTCGCGCGCCAACACCTTCCTGATCCTCGGCAACCCGGTGACCATGCTGTGGATGTCGGTGGTTTCCGGTTATCTGGTGGAGCAATTCGACTGGCGCTGGATGTTCATCATCGAAGGCCTGCCGGCGGTGCTCTGGGCCTTTATCTGGTGGCGCCTGGCCGATGACCGCCCAGCCCAGGCCAAGTGGCTCAATGACCAGGAAAAACAGGACCTTGAAAGCGCACTGGCCGCCGAGCAGGTCGGCATCAAGGCGGTGAAGAACTATGCCGAGGCGTTCCGCTCGCCGAAGGTGATCATCCTCGCCCTGCAGTTCTTCTGCTGGAGCGTCGGCGTCTACGGCTTCGTGCTGTGGCTGCCCTCGATCCTCAAGGCCGGCCAGCAGATGGACATGGTCGAGGCCGGCTGGCTGTCGGCGCTGCCCTACCTGGCGGCGGTGATCGCCATGCTGCTGGTGTCCTGGGCGTCGGACAAGACCCAGAAGCGCAAGCGCTTCGTCTGGCCGCCGCTGCTGATCGCCTCCGTTGCGTTCTACGCGTCCTATCTGCTGGGTGCCGAGCACTTCTGGTGGTCCTACAGCCTGCTGGTGCTTGCCGGGGCCTGCATGTACGCCCCCTACGGCCCGTTCTTCGCCATCGTCCCGGAAATCCTGCCAGCGAACGTTGCCGGCGGCGCCATGGCGCTGATCAATAGCATGGGCGCCCTGGGTTCGTTCGGCGGCTCGTACCTGGTCGGCTACCTGAACGGCTCCACCGGCTCGCCCGCCATGTCCTTCCTGCTGATGAGCGGTGCGCTGCTGCTGTCGGTAGTGCTGACCCTGGCCCTCAAGCCCGGCGCCAGCGACCGCACCGCGCAGGCTACCGCGACGCCCCTTTCGGCCACCGCTCGTCCCTGATTCGAGGCCCTCATGAAAAAGCACGTCGTACTCTACAAATCGCTGTCCGCGCCGCTGATGGCGCGCCTGCAGGCCCAGGCCGAGGTCACCCTGATCGAACGCCTCGATGCGCAAGGGCTGGCGCAATTGCGCGATGCCCTGCCCAGCGCCCATGGCCTGCTGGGCGCGAGCCTCAGGCTGGATGCCACCTTGCTGGACCTGGCGCCGGACCTGCAGGCCGTGGCAAGCGTCTCGGTGGGGGTCGATAACTACGACATCGACTACCTGACCGAACGCCGGATCCTGCTCAGCAACACTCCGGACGTCCTGACCGAAACCACCGCCGACACCGGCTTCGCGCTGATCCTGGCGACCGCCCGACGGGTCGTGGAGCTGGCCAACATGGTCCGCGCCGGCCAATGGCAGCAGAACATCGGCCCCCGCCATTTCGGCAGCGATGTGCATGGCAAGACCCTGGGCATCATCGGCATGGGGCGCATCGGCGAAGCCCTCGCCCAGCGCGGGCACTTCGGCTTCGGCATGCCGGTGATCTACCACAGCCACTCGCCCAAGCCGGCGGCCGAGCAGCGCTTCGGCGCGGGCTATCGCAGCCTCGAGGCGCTGCTGCAGGAGGCGGACTTCATCTGCCTGACCCTGCCGCTGACGGCACAGACCCATGGCCTGATCGGTGCGTCGGCCTTCGCCCAGATGCGCCCCGAGAGCATCTTCATCAACATTTCCCGCGGCAAGGTGGTCGACGAGGCGGCGCTGATCGAGGCGCTGCGCAACGGCCAGATCCGCAGTGCCGGGCTGGACGTCTTCGAGCAGGAACCACTGCGCGCGGATTCGCCGCTGTTGCAGCTGGATAACGTGGTGGCGACCCCGCACATGGGGTCGGCCACCCACGAGACGCGGGAAGCGATGGCGCGCTGCGCGGTGGACAACCTGCTGGCGGCGCTGGCCGGCGAGCGCCCGGCGAACCTGGTGAACCCGGCGGCCTGGCGGGGCTGAACGCCTCTTTGGGCTCGACACGGGTGGGCGGCAGCGGCGCCCAGATGCCCACGCGGCGGAACGCGACTATGACGCGTCCGTCTCGTCCAGTTCATCCAGGCGCTGCTGCAGGAAGCGCCGCTCCGGCTCCAGCTGCGCCAGTGCCAGCGCGGTGCGGTAGGCGTCCCGCGCCTCCTCCAGGCGACCGAGGCGCCGGCAGAAGTCGGCGCGGGCCGAATGCAGCAGGTGGTAGTCGCGTAACTCGCCACGGGCCAGCAGGTCGTCGATCAGCGCCAGGCCGGTGTCCGGTCCCTCGCGCATGGCCACCGCCACCGCGCGGTTCAGTTCGATCACCGGCGAAGGGCTGACGCGCAGCAGCACGTCGTAAAGCCCGACGATCTGCGCCCAATCGGTCTGGGCGGCGCTGGGCGCCTCGGCGTGAACGGCGACGATCGCGGCCTGCAAGGTGTAAGGGCCGAAACGCCGCGAGGCCAGTGCGCGCTGCACCAGCGCCGAGCCTTCTTCGATCTGCGCGCGGTTCCACAGGCTGCGGTCCTGGTCATCGAGACGCACCAGCTCGCCCGCCGCGTCGGTGCGAGCGGCGCGGCGCGAGTCGTGCAGCAGCATCAGCGCGAGCAGGCCCATCAGCTCCGGATCCGGCAACAGTTCGAGCAACAGCCGGCCCAGCCGGATCGCCTCGGCGCTCAGGCCGGCGCGGGTCAGCTCGGCGCCGCTGGAGGCCGAATAGCCCTCGTTGAACACCAGGTAGATCACCCGCAACACGTTATCCAGGCGCGCCGGCAGTTCCTCACGCGATGGCACGCGATAGGGAATCGCGGCGTCACGGATTTTCTGCTTGGCGCGGACGATGCGCTGGGCGATGGTGCTGGGCGAGGCGAGAAAGGCGCGGGCGATCTCCTCGGTCTTCAGGTCGCAGACTTCGCGCAGGGTCAGCGCCACCTGGGCATCGCTCGGCAGCGCCGGGTGGCAGCAGGTGAAGACCAGTCGCAGGCGATCGTCCTCGAGCCCGTCGAGGTCCCAATCCGGCTCTTCGGCCGTGTCCAGCTGGTCGGCCAACAGGCTCAGCGAGGCGTTGAAGCGCGCCCGCCGGCGCAGGCCGTCGATGGCCTTGAAACGCCCAGCCGAGACCAGCCAGGCACGCGGGTTGGCCGGAATGCCGTCGGCCGGCCACTGCTGCAGCGCGGCGAAGAAGGCGTCGTGCAAGGCCTCCTCGGCGAGGTCGAAGTCACCGAGCAGGCGGATCAGGGTCGCCAGCACGCGCCGCGACTCGCTGCGGTAGATGGCCTCGACCGCCCGCTGGCTGGCCGCGTCGCCACCCGATGTAGGCGTCACGCCGAGCCGCTCCAGCGGCTCAACGATCAGGCAGCTGGCGCAGCGGGCGGACTTCGATACTGCCCAGCGCGGCCGGCGGAATCTTCGCCGCCAATTGCACCGCTTCGTCGAAGTCCGCCGCCTCCAGCAGGTAGAAGCCAGCCAGTTGCTCGCGGGTTTCGGCGAAAGGCCCATCGACCACCGAGACGGCGCCTTCGCGGACCCGCACGGTCTTGGCGGTGCGTACCGACTGCAGCGGCTCGCCGGCGACGAAATGCCCGCTCTCACGCAGGCGCTCGCCGTTGGCGATGCACTGATCGACCAGCGCAGCCCACTGCTCGTCGGTCATGGCATCCACGCGTTGTTCGTCGTAATAGACGAGGCAAAGGTATTTCATGCTGCTCTCCATCAAGCCATGCCGAGCGACAACCTTAGCAGCTGGCACGCGGTGCTGCGCCGCGCCGGAACGCGCCGGCGCAGACGCGGCGCCACTCAGGGTTCGAGGCCGAACGATACCTGCCCGCTGGCCATGTCGAACGGCATCGAGAAGTGCTCGTGCACCACCTTCCAATCGCCGTCCTGCAAGCGCCAGCAGCGGGTGCCACGCATCCAGGCCGTCTGCATCTCGCCTTTCTCGTTGGAGCCGCCGCAGTGGTTCAGCGAATAGCTGAACGCGAGGTCGCCGCTGGCAATGACCTCGACGTCACCGATCTCGAAGAAGCCCTCGCCCTGGCAGAAATCGAAGCAGCGCTGCCAGTGGGCGCGATAGGCCTCGACGCCCTTGAACTGCAATTCGCCGACGGCATCGTAGGCCACCACGTCGGGCGCGTACTGGGTCATGATGCGGTCGAGGTCCTTGACCGCCACGGCCTGCTGGAATTCGGCCATCCGTTCACGGATGCGGGCTTCGCCATTCTGTGCGTTCGTCGTATTCATGTGCATCTCCTCATGGAGTCTGAAAGGGATCGAGCGGGTACCACCACGGCCGGGGCTCAGGGCGGCGCACGCGGGTGCAGCGGCCGCACTTCGGCGTAGCCCAGCCGCACCGGCGGAATCCCCGAGGCCAGCAGGATGGCGTCATTCAGATCGTTCGCCTCGAACAGGTAGAAGGCCGCGGGTTGTTCGCAGCCGGCTACGACCGGCCCGTCGCGCAGCAGCAATCGGTCGCCCTGCATACGCAGGGTGGTGGCACTGAGGGTCGACTGCAGCGCTTCGCCGACGATCAGCCGGCCGCTGCGCTGCAGCGCCTCGCGATAGTCGTGCGATTCGGCCTCCAGCGCGGCGCGGGCCGCCAGCGAAAGGCCCGCCAGGGCGGTTTCATCGAGGTAAACCAGGCACAGATAACGCATTGCGGTCCCCTTGCCAGCGTGGTTCGTTACCCCCTAGTCGTACCGGCAAGAGTGAAATCGACAGCCTGAGGCATTGGCCGGCAAATTTTTTTTGCATCAGGGGCTCCAAAGCGAACCAGGACCATCCAAGCAGTGACCAGGAGCGAGCCATGCGCGGATCAACGACCCTCTCTTCCTTCATCCGTCTCGGCGTCGCCGCGGCATTTCTGACCTTCAGCCTCACCGGAGCGGCGGCACCCATGTATCAGTTACTCGTCGGCAGCTATACCAGCGAAGGGGACAGCGAAGGCATCTACCGGATGCAGTTCGACGCCGAACGCGGCCAGATCGAACCGCAACCGTTGCAGGTGGTGCGCACCCACAATCCGTCCTGGCTATTGCTGGATCTCAACCGCAACCGGCTCTACGCCGCCAATGAGAACGGGCCGGGCCATCCGGACCCGGTGGGACGGGTGAGCGCCTTCACGCTGGCGCCGAACAGCGGCAAGCTGTCGCCGCTGGCCCAGCAACTGACCCTCGGCGACGAGCCCACGCACCTGAGCCAGAGCCGCGACGGCCGCTACCTGTTCGTCTCCAACTACGGCTCCAGTGCCAACCCCGGCGGTAGCCTGGCCGTGATGCCGACGGCCAACGACGGCACCCTGATGCCGGTCACCCAGATCGCCGCGCACAAGGCCAGCGAAGTGCACCCGCAGCGCCAGCAGTCGGCTCACGTGCACTCGGCGGTGATGTCGCCGGACGGCAAGACGCTGTTCGTCAGTGACCTGGGGGCCGACAAGATCTTCGTTTACCGCTACGACCCGGCCAATGCCGAGCGCCCGCTGTCACCCGCCGACCCGGCCTTCATCAGCCTGCCGGAGGGCAGCGGCCCACGCCATCTGGTGTTCAGCCCGGACGGCCTGCAGGCGTACGCGACCCTGGAGCTGAGCGCCCAGGTGGCGCGCTTCGATCATGTCGATGGCAGCCTGGTGCAGCGTCAATTGGTGGACATGGCCCCTGCGGGCGAGGCGGCGAAGCACTCGCCAGGCGCGATTCACGTATCGCCCGACGGCCGCTTCCTCTATGCCAGCGACCGCGCCGAGACGAACCGCATCATGGTTTACGCGATCGAGGAGAACGCCAATCTGCGGGAGATCCAGGCGCGTGACAGCGAAGGCCGCGAACCGCGGGAGTTCGCCATCGACCCGAGCGGACGCTTCATGGTGATCGCCAACCAGAAGAGCGATGCGTTGGTGGTCGTGCAACGCGACCCCGACAGTGGGCAGCTGGGCGACATTCTGCAGACGCTGCCGATGAGCCGGCCCTCTGACCTGAAGTTCATCGACCGCGACCGCGGAGTGCGCTGAGCGGCGCAGGTCAGGACAGCAGGCTGACCACCGCGAAGCGGCTGATGGTCGCCTGGGCGACGACCGTCTGGGTGACCGCGGCGTAGCTCGATGGGCTGCGCTGCATCAGGTTGAATACCGAGCGGGAGAAATCCATGGCCCACTGCTTCTCGTCGGCATGCGCCTGGCGCGCGAGGAATTCGCGGATTTCCTGCTGGCGGTTGCTCAGCTGTTCGCGCAGCGTGGTGACCTTGTCGAGCCCGGCCACCACCGAATCGAGCAGACGGCGCAGCTCACGGAAGGAATCGAGCTGCAGTTCTTCGGGGAAGCTCAGCAGCTGGTCGTCCTCGCTCTGCACGCGAACGTACCGGCCCTTGTCGAACAGCTTGCCTTCGCCCTGTACCGCCAGCTGGCCCTTGAGTTTCTGCCAGTCGCCTTCGCGGGCGGAAAATTTCAGCGCACCGTTCTGGTCCAGCTCGGCGCGAATCCCGGCCTGACCCAGGCTGCCGTTGAAGCAGCGCAGGATCTGCTCGTCGGTCATCTCGTCGTCGAGCACCACGGCCACCGGTTCGGCCAGCTGACGGCCACCGCTGAACAGCAGCGTCTCGCGGCCCGACTGGCGAATCTTTTCCAGCGACTCCAGGCCCTGCAGGCTGAAACGGCTGCGTACCGGTTCGGTCAGGCGCAGCTTGAGCGTGGCGTCCAGCGAGTTGCCCGAGCGCTGGCTGCGCTCCTTGAGCAATTCGCCCACCTGCTGCACGGCCTGGCGGATGTGCTCTTCGCCATTGGGCTGTGGCGAGCTGATCTGGCGACTGAGGCTGAGCTTGAGCTGCGACAGGCGCGTCTGCAAATCGCCAAGGTAGCTGTCGGCCGACTGCATCGAGGACAGCTGCTGATTGAGCTGCAGGCTGAAGCTGGTGCTCTTGTTCGAAGCCGTCTCGGGGTTAGGGACTTCGGACGGCACACCGGCCCGCAGCGGCGCAGGCGCATCGCGCAGCAACGCCTCGCGGCGCTCCTGCGGGTTGATTGCGGAAACAGCGGGGAGCTGCTTGCCAATCTTCATTCACGCTACCTCGGTCAGAGCATGCCGAACAGCGACAGCCCATTGATCTTCAAATAGGTTTTCTGCGTCGCCTGCAGCGACAGCTGATAGTTGTTCAGGTCGATGCTGGCCGAGGCGTAGTCGAGTTGCGACAACTCGCCCTCGATTTTCTTGTTCACCAGCGAGACGTCCTCGTTGCTGCTCGACAGCAACGTCAGGGTGTTCTGCCGGCCGCCCAGCTCCGACACCGCACCGAGCAGGTTGCCGTGCGTCTTGTCGAGGCTGTTGAGCGTGGCGGTGATCGACGCCTGCACCGCGGGGTCGTTGGCGTTCAGCGCCGGGTCGGCGAGCATTTTCACCAACGCATTGAGGTCGTTGAGCATGCCGACGCCACCGCCGAAGACCTGCGCGGCGGTGACATTCTCCTCGACCAGTACGCCATTGGCGACTGCCGCCTGGCGGTATTGATCGTTGCCGGTCAGCTGGTAGCTCTGGGTGGCGGCATCGAAGGTGATGGACGGCCGGTCGCTGAGGGTGCCGGAGAACAGGTAACGGCCTTCCTCGTCGCGCACGTTGGCGAAGCTGAGAATGGTCCGTTCCAGGTTGCCCATCTCGTTGGCGATGGCGGCCAGGTCTTCGCTGGTGTTGCTGCCATTGGCGGCCCACAGGAGCAGGTCGCGCACGTTGAGCATGGTGTCGGACGCCGCCTTGAGGTTGGCTTCCTGCTTGGACAGGTTGCCCGCCACGTTGGCGATATTGGTGCGGTACTGGGTCAGGGTGGCTTCCTCGCGCTCGATACGCAGCACGCGCACGGCGGAGATCGGGTCATCCGAGGGCATCAGCATGCGCTCGCCGGTGGCCATCTGCTGCATCAGCTTGCCGAGCTTCTCGGAGCTGGTGTTCATCGAGCCGTGCATCATGGCGGTGATCTGGGCGTTGGAGATGCGCATGGTGTCTTTCTCGTCAGTCGAGCCGGCGTGCGCCGGTTCAGAACATTGCCAGTACGGCGTTGAACAGGTCGTTGCTGGTGCTGATGACCTTCATGTTGGCCTGGTAGGCCTGCTCGTAGGCCATGAGGTTGACCGCTTCCTCGTCCAGGTTGACCGCGCTGACGCTGTCGCGCTGGGCCTGAGCCTGTTCGGCCACCGTGGTCGCGGCGCGCAGATCCGCCTGGTTCTGCCGGCTGGCGCTGGCCACGCGACCGACCAGGCCGGCGTAGGCATCGTTGAGCGGTACGCTGTTGCCAGCGACCGTGACACCCGCCGACTTCAGATCGAGCATGGCCAACAGAGTCTTGTTGTTGCCCACCTCGCCAGCGGTGCCGGAAAACGCCAGCTCCGAGGCGCCCAGCGCGCTGACCGCCAGCATGCCGCTGGTGCTGCCGGCGTTGTAGCTGAACAGCGGCTGACCGGGATTGCCGTTCAGGTCGAAGCCACCGGCCAGGGCATCGTTGATCATCGTCGCCACGGCCGAGGCCATGTCGTGCAGATCCTGCTGGGCCGGGCGCAGCGCGCCGTACTCCATGTCGTAGAGGCCGCCGAGCGATCCGCCGATGCCCTGCTGGTCGAGCGGGAAGGTGGTCTTGGCGAAAACCAGCGTCATCTCCTGTTCACCGGCGAGGTTGGCATTGACCTTCAGCTGGCCAGCCGTTGCCCCGGCGACCAGCGGCTGACCGTTGGCCAGCGAGACGTTGAGGGTGCCGTCGGCGGCGTCCTGCACGCGGATGCCGGCGTACTGGCTGAGATCCTTGACCAGGTTCTCGCGGTAATCGCGTAGGGTGGCGGTGTCGCGGCCCGAGGACTCCATTTCGCGAATCTGCGCGTTCAGCTCGGCGATGTTGCCGGATAGCCCGTTGATTTCGCTGACCATCGCCACACGCTGGCCCTGCAGGGCATTGAGCTGGGTGCCGATGTTGCTGTTCAGGCCATTGAAGCGCTGCGCCAACTGCTTGGCTTCGCCGATGATCTGCTGGCGCAGGGCGATGGACTCGGGGGTGGAGCTGGCTTCGCTGAGCGCGGCGAAGAAGTTGTCCAGGCCGACGCTGACGCTCGAGCCTTCGCTGTCGATCAGGCCTTCCAGCGCGGTCAGGTACTGCTGGCTGGTATTGAAGTAGTTCTGGTCGGTGCTGGCGCGCCAGAGTTGCTGATTCTGGAAGTCGTTGGACAGCCGCCGGATGCTGCCGACCTGAACCCCGCCACCGATGCTGACCGCCGTCTGCCCGCCCAGCGACTGCAGCTCTGGCCGCAGGCGGCTGAAGCCGGGCGTGTTGACGTTGGCGATGTTCTGCCCGGTCGCCGAAAGGGCGATCTGCGAGGCGCGAACGCCGCTGTAGCCGATTTGACCCAAAATACTCACGACACGACTTCCTTCGACTCGATCCGGATCGGTTGCGCGAACGCCACCGAGAGATGGGCACCGGCAACAACGCTGCGCCCTGAGGAAAGAGCGACCGGATCATTGGCGGAATTAAGCGGTGACGGCACAACCGCCGGAACGGCCTGCAGCTGCGCCCGTGGCTCGGCCTGCCGCGGTGCGGCGGCGCGCAGATCGTCGAGAATCTTGCGGGTGTAGTCGCGGGTCTCGGCGTAGGGGATCTTTTGCACCCAGGCGCCGGTGCCGATCTCGCCCTTGCGCGGATCGCCATGGCTCTTCAGCCATTCGTCCACCCGCCCGGGACCGGCGTTGTACGCGGCCAGCGCCAACGCCTCGTGACCGTCGTAACGGTCGAGCATCTTGTTCAGGTAGGCGCTGCCGAGACGCTTGTTGTAATCGGCATCGGTGGTCAGCCGCGCTTCGCTGAACGGCAAACCGAGTTCGGCGGCCATGTCCCGCGCGGTGCCCGGCATCAGTTGCATCAGGCCGCGTGCGCCTTTTGGCGAGACGGCGGCGATGTTGCCACTCGATTCATGCCTGATCACGCTGTCGACCAGCGACTTGAAACCGGCCTTGCCGCTTTCCCAGGCGCTGTCCAGCGCCTCGACACCGCGCTGCCAGGTGCCGCGCAGCGCATGCAGGCCACCGCTTTGCAAACCGCTGCCCACATGACCGGCCAGCGCCGTCGGCGCCGGCGCCGGCGCGCCAGCGGCTTCACCGCCGAGCTGCTGCACCAGCATGTCGGCGATCCCCGTCTGGCGCTTGCCGGCCAGGGTGTCGGCGAGCACCTCGTCGTAGAAGTCGCGCATGGTGTCCAGCTCGCGGCTGCGCATCGGATTGCCGGCACCCAGGACATCGCCGGCCTTGCGCATCTGCTTGAGGATCTGCTGCAGGAACATCGCCTCGAACTGCTCGGCGACGACTTCCAGCTGCTGGCGCCGCGCCGCGGTCGGACCATCGGCGCGATTGCGCAGGGAAGCGAGGTGTTGCGGGAGGGATACGATGCTCATGGTCGGCTTGAAACCTGTCTTCAATCGGCTGCGTGGCCGGCCTGCCCAACGGGCGGGCCGGATACGGCGGTCTTACATCACGATCAGTTCGGCGTTCAGCGCGCCGGCGCGCTCCAGCGCCTGGAGGATGCTCATGACGTCATCCGGCGTGGCGCCGAGGCTGTTGATGGTGCTGATGATGCTTTCCAGGCTGGCGCCCTCAGGCCACTTGAACATCGCCTTGCGGTCCTGCTCGATGGCGACGTCCGACTGCGGCGTGACCACGGTCTGGCCGCCAGACAAGGGGTTCGGCTGGCTGACCTGCGGGTTTTCGCTGATGGTCACGGTCAGGCTGCCATGCGCCACCGCGGCGGCCTTGACCCGCACGCCCTCGCCCACCACGACGGTGCCGGTGCGGCTGTTGAACACCACCTTCGGCCGGGTGCGTCCTTCTTGCACGTCCAGGCGTTCGAGCATGGCCATGAAGCTCATGCGCTGGGTGCTGGTGAGCGGTGCGCGAATCGACACCTTGGTGGCGTTGAGCGCGGTGGCGGTGCCCTTGCCGAAGTAGGCGTCCACCGCATCGACCACGCGGCTCACGGTCTGGAAGCTTGGCTGGCGCACATTGAGCATGACGTCCGGACGCTCGGTGAAGTCGCTGGGGATCATCCGCTCGACCGTCGCGCCATTGGGAATCAGCCCGCTGTTGGAGGTGTTGATGGCCACCTTGGAGCCGCTCGCACCTTCGGCGTTGACGCCGCCGACGATCACCGCGCCCTGGGCTAGGGCGTAGATTTCGCCGTCGACGCCTTGCAGCGGGGTCATCAACAGCTGGCCGCCACGCAGGCTCTTGGCGTCGCCCAGCGAGGAGACGGTGACGTCGACGGTCTGGCCAGCGCTGTAGGACGGCGGCACGGTGGCGGTGATGGTGACCGCGGCGACGTTCTTCAGCTTGGGGTCGACGTTCGGCGGCAGGTTCACGCCGAACTGCTTGATCATGTTCGCCACCGACTGGCTGGTGAACTTGACCTGGTTCTTGTCGCCAGTGCCGTCGAGGCCGACCACCAGGCCGTAGCCGATCAGCTGGTTGCCGCGGATGCCTTCGATGTCGACGAGGTCCATCAGCGGCACGGCCTGCGCCGGCAACTGCCAGAGCGCGGCGGCGGCGAGCAACAGCTTGAGGGATCGCAGCGGGCTAATCATTGCTAGGGCCATCACTTAAAGAGGGAACAGCGGCGAGGCGAAGAAACGCGTCAGCCAGCCAGCCGAGTTGCTGTCGTTGAGCACGCCACGGCCGGCATAGGAAATCTTGGCGTTGGCCACGCTCTGCGAGGACACCTGGTTGTAGCGGTTGATGTCGTCGATACGCACCAGGCCGGTCAGGCGGATGAATTCGTCGCCCTGGTTCAGGCGCAGGGCCTTTTCGCCCTTGATCTGCAGGGTGCCGTTGGGCAGCACGCGGTGCACGCTGACGGCGATGGAGCCGCGCAGGGTGTTCTGCTGCGAACTCTTGGCCGAGCCGCTGAACTCACGCTCGGCGCCGGCGTTGGTTTCGACGTTCGGATAGGCCTTGCCGAGAATGGTCGGCACGCCGATGCCAACGCTCGACTCCTTGCCGAAGCTGGTGCCGGCGCTCTTGCTCGACTGGGTGGATTCGTCCAGCACCACGGTGAGGATGTCGCCCACCCGCACGGCGCGCCGGTCGCTGATCAGCGAGCCGCTGTAGCCGGAGCGGAACAGGCCGCCGCCGGTGGTCGGCGGCAGGCTGTAGTCCAGCTCCAGCGGCTCGTACTCGGTCGAAGGCGCATCGGGGCGCAGTTCGTTGAAGCTGGCGCAACCGCCGAGCAGGGCCAGCGCGACGAACAGTAGAGGCGTACGCATCACGGGTCTCAGACGGTCTGGTTGAGGAACTGCTGCATGCCGCTGGCGGCATCGAGCACCTTGGCGTTGGCCTCGTAGGCGCGCTGGATGGCGATCATCGCCACCATGGCCTCGACCACCTGCACGTTGGAGCCCTCCAGCACGCCCTGCTTGAGCTGGCCGAGGCCTTCCTCGCCCGGCACGCCTTCGACGGCTTCGCCGCTGGCGACGCTCTCGCGATAGAGATTGCCACCCAGGGCTTCCAGGCCACCGGGGTTGGTGAAGTTGACCAGGGTGATCTGGCCCAGCTCGGACGGCAGGGTGTCGCCGGGCAGCACCGCGGTGACGATGCCGTCGGCGCCCACGGTGAAGCCGGTCGCGCCCTGCGGCACTTCGATGGCCGGGGTCAGCGGCAGGCCCTGGGCATTGACCATCACGCCTTCGGCGTTGAGCTGGAACTGACCGTTCTCGGTGTAGAGGATGTCGCCGTTGGGCGCCTCGACCTGGAAGAAGCCACGGCCGACGATCGCCAGGTCCATCGGCTGGCCGGTGGTCTGGATGCTGCCTTCGGTGAAGACCTTCTGGGTGCCGGCCACGCGCACACCGCTGCCCAGCTGGATGCCCGACGGCACGGTGTTGATCTCGTCGGCCTGAGCGCCCGGCTGTTTCTCGATGCTGTAGAACAGGTCCTCGAAGACCGCGCGGTCGCTCTTGAAGCCGTTGGTGTTGACGTTGGCCAGGTTGTTGGCGACGGTCGCCATCGCGGTGTCCTGGGCGGCCAGGCCGGTCTTGCTGACCCAAAGTGCGGAATTCATGCGTTATCTCCCGATCAGCTGCCGCGGATCATTCGGTTGCCGGCGTCGGAGAGGTCCTCGGCGGCTTTCATCATCTTTACCTGGGTCTCGAACAGGCGGTTGAGGCTCATGGTCGAGGCCAGCTCGTCGATCGCCGAGACGTTGCTCGACTCGAGGAAACCACTGGCCAGGCGCACGTTTTCGCTGGGCGCGGCGGGCTCGCCGTTGCGCGTGACCAGCAGCCCTGCTTCGTTCTTCATCAGATCGGCCGCGGCGACGTCGACCAGGCGGATGCGGTCGACTTCGGCCATCAGGTAGTCGCCGGGCGCCATGACCGAGACGGTGCCGTCGTTGCCGATCTCGACGCGGTCGTGCTCGGGCAGCTCGATCGGACCGCCCTCGCCCATCACGGCGCGGCCGTTGAGGGTCAGGCGACCCTCGGCGTCGATCTGCAGGCTGCCCTGGCGCGTGTAGGCCTCGCCTTCGCCGTCCTGCAGGACGATCAGGCCGGTGCCCTTGACCGCGAAATCCAGATCGCGGCCGGTGGCGACCATCGGACCGGCCGCCAGGCTGACGCCGTTGTTCTCGACCACCGCCATGTGCCGGCTGTCATAGCCGTAGCCTTCGACGGCAACGGCCTGGGCGCGCTCGAGATCGGCGCGAAAGCCCGGCGTGTTGGCATTGGCCAGGTTGTTGGAGCGCACCTGCAGCGACATCATCGTGCGGCTGGCGGCGGTCATCGCCGTGTATCCCAAACGATCCATGGATCAGCCTCAGAGCGCGCTAAACAGAACCTGGGTCAGTTCCTTGTTGGTGGAAATGACCTGGGTATTGGCTTGGTAGTTACGCTGGCCTTCCATCAGGCCCACCAGCTGCTGGGTGAGGTCGACGTTGGAGCTTTCCAGCGCGCCGCTGGCCAGGCTGCCGTACTGGCCGACGCCCGGCGCACCGAGCATGGCCGCGCCGGAGGCGGCGGTTTCGGTCCAGGCGGTGCCGCTGATGTTCTTCAGGCCCTCGGCGTTGACGAAGCTGGCCAGCACCACCTGGCCCTGGAGCAGGCGCTCGCCGTTGGAATAGCTGGCGTAGACCTTGCCGTCCTTCTCGACGCTCATGCCGGTCTGCTCGCCGGCCGAATAGCCGGTGGCGCGGTTGCTGGTCACGCTGAATTCGGAGCCGTACTGGCTGGTGCCGCTGTAGTCGAGCTGGATGGCCAGCGGATCGACGCCACCGGTCAACGTCGCGTTCAGCGCCACCTTGCCGATGGGCGCGGCCAGCGTGCCGGCGCCGTCGAAGGTCAGCGCCTGCGGGCCGGCGATGGCGGTACCGTCGACGTAGTAGTGGGCGTTCCAGCTGTTGTCGGCGGTCTTGGCGAAGTACTGGGTCAGGGTGTGTTCCTTGCCCTGGGAGTCGTACAGCTTGGTGGTGTAGGTGGAGTTGTAGCTGTCGGCCACCTGCGGATCGAAGGCCACGGCCGGCACGTTCTGGTTCGCGTCGAGGTTGGCGACGAAGCTCAGCGCATCGGTGGCCTTGGCCGGCAGTCCGCCGGACTTGAGCTGCAGGTCGCTGACGGTGCCGGTCTGCAGATTGCCGGTGGCGTCGGCCGGGTAGCCCTGCAGGCGCTGGCCGAGGCTGTTGGTCAGGTAGCTGTCCTTGTCGGTGCCGAACACGCCGGCGCGGGTATAGCTCACATCACCATTGCTGGCGCGGGTGACGAAGAAGCCGCCGCCGGAAATGGCCAAATCGAGGCTGCGGTTGGTCGTGGTCAGGGCGCCACCCTGGCTGATGCTCTGGCTGGTGCCGGTGACTTCCACACCCATCGCCTGGCTCTCGGCGTAGAGGCTGCCGAAGTTGGCGCGCGAGGACTTGAAGCCCACGGTGCCGGCGTTGGCGATGTTGTTGCCGATGGTGTTGAGTTGTTCGTTGACGGCGGACAGGCCGGTCAGGGCGATGTTGAAGCTCATGGGCTGATCTCGATACGTAAGTGGGAATGACTGGCGAGCCCTGGGGCTCAGCCGCCGAGCAGCCCGGCGTCGGCCTGGGCGAATTCGAGGATGTTGTAGAAGGGCACCGAACCGACGCCCTTGACCTGCAGCACCGGGCCTTCGGCGCTGACGCGCACGTTGGCTACCTGGCCGGCCACTTCCACCTGGGGAAATTCGCCGTTTTCCGACTCGATGCTGACGCTGTATTGGCCGTCGCGCAGGCCGTGCTTGGCCGGATCGATGACGAAAGGCACCTTGCCGGCGGACTGCGCGCCCAGCTCGATGCGGGTCTGGGTGCCGTTGGAATCGGTCAGGACGACGGCCGTACGGGCCGAGGCATGGCTGAGGTCGAAGCCGCCGCTGACGGCCTGACCGCTGAGCGCCAGCGACTCGACCGCGACACTGACCTGCTGGCCGACCAGGCCGGCGGCCGTCAGGGTCTGCAGGTTGTCGGTCAGCACCAGGTTGTTCTTCGCCACGGTGGCGAGGTTCTCCATGCTCTTGACCTGGGACATGGCCGAGAACTGGTTGAGAAATTCGGTGCTGTCGACCGGCTTGGTCGGGTCCTGGTACTTGATCTGCGCGACCATCAGGCTGATGAAGTTGTTTTCCATCTGCGTGGCATCGCTGATGTTCACCGCCTGCTTGGGCAAGTCGCTGGCATGGCTGTTGGACAGGCCGCTGCCCTGCAGGTTATTGCTCACCGCCATCAGGATTCTCCCAGCCGCAACAGGCTCTGCTGCATGCTCTTGACGCGGTTGAGCACCTCGACGCCGGTCTCGAAGCTGCGGGTGGCCGACATCATGTCGGTCATCTCTTCGATCTCGTTGATGTCGGGGTAATAGACGTAGCCATCGCCATCGGCCAGCGGATTGCCCGGCTCGTAACGGCGCTTGGGCTCGGCACCGGAGGTGACCACATCGAGCACCTGCACATGGGCACCGCCGAGGCCGACGCCGCGGGTCAGCGAGTTGTTCTCGTAGACGGCGGCGAACATCGGCTTGCGCGCCTGGTAGACGTCGGCCGGGTTGTTGGCCGCCGAGTCGGTATTGGCCAGGTTGCTCGCCACGGTGTTCAGACGCACGGTCTGGGCGTTCATGGACGAACCGGCGATGCGGTAGATGGAATCGAATGACATGGCTTAACGGCCCTCGATGGCTTGCTTCAAGCCACGAAATTTCATCGTGATGAAGGTCAGGCTGGTCTGGAAATCCATGGAGTTGCGCGAGAACTGCGCCTGCTCGGTCGACAGCTCGACGGTGTTGCCGTCCTGCGAGGGCTGGTCCGGGACGCGGTACAGCAGACGCGGATCGGTACCGGCGAGGCTGGCGCGCGGCGAGGCGCTGCTGTCGAGCCGCTGCATTTCCTTGCTGAAATCGATGTCCCGCGCCTGGAAGCCCGGGGTGTCTTCGTTGGCCAGGTTTGCCGCGAGAATTTCGCTGCGCTGCATGCGCAAGCCGAGGGCGCGTTCGTGAACGCCCAGCGCTTCATCAATCCGTATACTCATTTGCCGATACCCTTTGCAGCCTGTGCAGGCTGAACCCAGCCCACCGCTTTCACGCTGTTTTGCAGAAAGCGTGCCGAACCTACAAATACGGGTAATCCATTGATTTACATAGCGAAAAACGCAGACAAGCGAGCGCACAGCACGCGCTTTTTTCCGCTTGGCTTATGCCGCGCAGGCGGAAGCGGAAAAGCGCCTTCCGCCTGGTCGATCGTCGCCCTTGCGCTGCTCGGCGTCGTGCCGCCGGCTCACGCGGACGCGACAGCGCAGGTCCAGCAGGCCGTGGAGAATCACCTGCGGCTGATGCTTGAACAGCAGGCCGCGCGTCAGGGCTGGCAAGGCATGCAACTGCGCTACGAAATCAATGTGCCGGCCAGCGCAGCCCAGCTGCCGCGCTGCGCCGAACCGCTCCAGGTGCGGGCGACAGGCGAGGCGCCATCCGCCATGGAGCGACAGACCCTGCAGATCCGCTGCGCCGATACCCCCGGCTGGTCAACCAACGCCACGGGCCAGGCACATGTCTTCCTGCCGGCGGTTCATGCCGAGGGCATCATCGACCGCGGCCAGACCCTGACGGCGGGCGCCCTCAAGCTGCAACGGATCAATGTCGCCAAGGCCCGGCGTGGCTACTACAACCGCATCGACGAGGTGGTCGGCCTCGCGGCCAAACGCCGCATTCGCGCCGGACAGACCATCACCCCGGCGCTGCTCGAACAAGCCATGGCGGTCAAACGCGGCCAGCCGGTAAAAATCGTCGCCAACCACGACGGCATCGAGGCCTCCACCTCCGGCGAAGCCCTGGCCGACGGCCAACCCGGCGACGTGATCCGCGTACGCAATACCGGTAGCGGCAAGGTGATCGATGCGAAGGTGATCGAAGGCGGCGTGGTGACCAGCACCTTCTGATCGGCGCCACGCCCAGGTCCCTCTGTAGGAGCAAGCTCCGCTTGCGACCCGCCGCCAAGCGGAAGTCCCCGGTCGCGGCCAGAGGCCACTCCTACAAGAGCAGCCCGCTCGATTGTGCCGAGAGGCGCAAAGCCGGCGCGGTGCCCCGTACACCCGCGCACGCCAAGCCTTCCCTGTAGGAGCAAGCTCTGCTTGCGACCCGCCGCCGCGCGGAAGCCCCCGGTCGCGGCCAGAGGCCACTCCTACAAGAGCAGCCCGCCGGACCGCACCCAACAGACTTGAAGCCAACAAGGTGCCGCGTCACGCCCAAGCCCCCTGTAGGAGCAAGCTCTGCTTGCGACCCGCCGCCGCGCGGAAGCCCCCGGTCGCGGCCAGAGGCCACTCCTACAAGAGCAGTTCGCTCGATCGCGCCGAGAGGCTCAACGCCGGCGCGGTGCCCGGACACGCCGAAGCCTCCTGTAGGAGCAAGCTCTGCTTGCGACCCGCCGCCGCGCGGAAGCCCCCGGTCGCGGCCAGAGGCCTCTCCTACAAAAGCAGTTCGCTCGACCGCGCCGAGAGGCCCAACGCCGGCGCGGTGCCCGGACACGCCGAAGCCCCCTGTAGGAGCAAGCTCTGCTTGCGACCCGCCGCCGCGCGGAAGCCCCCGGTCGCGGCCAGAGGCCACTCCTACAAGAGCAGTTCGCTCGATCGCGCCGAGAGGCTCAACGCCGGCGCGGTGCCCCGTACACCCGCGCACGCCAAGCCTTCCCTGTAGGAGCAAGCTCTGCTTGCGACCCGCCGCCGCGCGGAAGCCCCGATCGCGGCCAGAGGCCACTCCTACAAGAGCAGTTCGCTCGATCGCGCCGAGAGGCTCAACGCCGGCGCGGTGCCCCGTACACCCGCGCACGCCAAGCCTTCCCTGTAGGAGCAAGCTCTGCTTGCGACTCGCCGCCGCGCGGAGGTTTCGTTCGCAAGCAGAGCTTGCTCCTACAAAAGCGGCCGCGGTGCAGCCATCTGCGGGATCAGAAAACAGCCACCTGAACCACGCGAACAACGTCGAGCAAACGAATTAAGCCGTCCAGGCAACTCGGCTAAAAAAAATTGGCGTCAGGATTTAATCCCCCGTGCGGTACTGTCGCCTTACCTTTTCAGCAGGCAGTCAAGCCAGCTCCTAACAGCCCAATGCACGAAGGATGATCACCATGGCCCTGTCCATTCACACTAACTACTCTGCCCTGACCACCAATACCGCGCTGAACAAGTCGAACAACGCCCTGGCGACCAACCAGCAGCGTCTGGGCACTGGCCTGCGCATCAACTCCGCCGCCGACGACGCCGCCGGTCTGCAGATCGCCACCCGCTTGAACGCTCAGAGCCGTGGTATGGGCGTTGCCATGCGCAACACTGGCGATGCCACCTCCATGCTGCAAACCGCCGAGGGTGCGTTCAGCGAACTGACCGATATCGTTCAGCGCATGAAGGACCTGTCGACCCAAGCCGCGAACGACACCAACAGCGCTGACGACCGCAAGTCGCTGTCCGCCGAATTCAACGAGCTGGGCAAAGAGCTGACCAACATCGTGAGCAACACCAAATATGCAGGCGAAGCCCTGTTCGGTGTAGATGGCGCGTCGGGTAAGTTCGGTACCGCGGGCGGTATCAAGTTCCAGATCGGCTCCAGTGCCGCTGAGACCATGACACTGGACGCGACGACCCAGCTGAAAGCCGTCACCGACGCGCTTGGCGCCCTGAGTGCCCAGTTCAACGCTACGCCTGCCGCCGACACCAAGCTGGAAACACAGGCCACCGCAAACGGCGCGATCACGCTCGCGAGCACTGCGCTGGACAAGATCGGCAGCATGCGCGCCACGCTCGGCTCGAACATCAACCGTCTGAACCACGTCAACAACAACCTGGCGAACATGAAGGACAACACCGAGATGGCCAAGGGCCGGATCATGGACGCCGACTTCGCCGTCGAAAGCGCCAACATGAGCAAGAACTCGATGCTCATGCAGTCGGGCATCTCCATGCTCAAGCAAGCCGGCCAGATGCCAGGCATGGTCATGGGTCTGCTGGGCTGATCGCCCAACCCAAGCCAAACGAAACCCCGGCCTAGCCGGGGTTTTTTATTTCCGATCAACGGACATTGGTATTAATTCGCACATCGCTAGACTATCGCGCGGCGAACTGGCCCGTTCGCTACCTTTTCGCGACTGATGACAGCCTCTGCCGCCCGCACCATCCTGCCTCCGTTCAGCAGATTCTTGCGCTGGACCGCTTGCCATAACAAATAACTGACGCCAAGATGCCGCCACTTTGTTTTGCCAAGGTAATCACACCGGCGAAACCTTTTTTGCGGAAATCACGAACTCTGGCGCTCATGACCTCATCTCTGCCCCTCACGGACACCGATGCCCTCGTTTGCCCTCTGTTGAAAACCGGCCGGGACGAATGTTCGGCCCGCTTCGACCGTGCCCTCTATCAACTCGTACTGACCAACGAGGAAGGCGAAGACACGCTCGACCTCGGCTTTTCCGGCAGCCGGGTACTGGAGCGTCTGTTGCAGGTGCCCGGTGAGGTGGTTTCCCGTGAGGATCTGATGAGCTACGCCTGGGAAGGCCGCGTGGTCGGCCAGGGCAGTCTCAATCAGCAGATCTACACACTGCGCCAGGCCCTGTTCGACGGGCGCAGCCAGATCATCCAGACGCTGCCGCGGCGGGGCTATCTGTTCAATCCGCAGTATCTGATTGCAGAACCGGGCACCGCGCCGCTGCAGCAAGCGCCTGCCATCGCCGTGCAGGCCGAGGAAGCACCGATGCCGGCGGCTGGCGTGCTGCCGCTACCCGAGGCCGTGACCCTTCCAACCGCGCGCGGGCCGGCCCCACGGACCCGCTCCTGGCAGGGCGCGGCACTTGCCGGTACCGGCCTGATGCTGCTGATGGGGCTGGCAACGCTGGGCTTTCGTTTGGCCAGCACGGGGACGCCTTCCTTCACCCAGAAACTCACCGTTGGCGGGCTCGAAGTGCTCTATGTCGAGCGCAGCCAGCATTTGCTCGATTCGCTGGTCAAGGAAACCCAGCAGCTGGTCGATACGATGAGCAGCATGAACGCCGGCACAGGGCGACTCATCGTCAACATGTCCCCTGGTTTCTATGAAGTCCGCTGCCTGCAGCAAGACGGACGGGTCAACTGGCTGAAGATCCACAAGAGCCAGGTCCAGACGACGCCCAGCGACCCACTACAAGGATGCTTGCGATGAACAACCAGAATGAAACCGGCGCGGCAGGCAAGCGCCTGCTGCGCATCATGGCCCCGGCAGCGCTGTTGCTGTGGGCGTTCGTGGCGATGGGCACCAGCGGCAATGCATCGTCCAGCTTCGACGGCCACTACAGCTCCAGCGGCTATGTCCTGCTGCGCGACGGCACGACCCAGCAGGTCAGCCAGAGCCTGGTGTTCAACAAGGGCCGGTTCTACTCACTGACCCGCAACGCCCCGGCCATCGTCGAGGCCTCCGGTCGCCTGGAGACGGACCTGCTTGGCCGGGCCACGCTCGTCGTCGAAGAGGGCCAGGTGCATGGCCTGGCCCCCCAGGATTCGCTGGATGACGAGCTGATGTTCAATCTGTTCTACGGCGCCCACAAGGGTGCCCGTATCTCCCTCGAGCAGGTCGGTGCCTGCCTGTATAGCGTCGAGACCCGTCAGGTCTATTGCGCGGACGATCACCCCAACCGCGGCTGAAGCGACGCCTGCTCCAGGTGTATCGGCACGATGGTGCATCGCATGCCCTTAGCCAGCTTTTCCTTGGATCAACAGAACGACGGTCCGCACTCCGTAGGATGGGTGCAACCCATCGCCCATCCGGCAATGGGACGCTGCTCCGTCTGACGAGCATCGCCGGTCGGTACGGGACCGGACAAGCACATCCCGGGCAACTGGAGAAGGGAGAGCAGCTGGCGCAGGACGGGGATTGGCTTTCGCGGACACGGCCCACCGCCAATTGCGATAGGTTGCACCCATCCTACGACTCTACGAGCCCACCAGGCGCCCAAATCGCTCTGGAGCAGGTCGGCGCCGTTTCCGGGCATATCGGCAGGCGCTGGTGCATCGTATGCCCTTAGCCAGCTTGCTCCTTGTATCAACGGAACGACGCTCCGCACCCCGTAGGATGGGTGCAACCCATCGCCCATCCGGAAATGGACCGGTCAGTTGGCGGTCGCTTCGCTATAGCGTGCCCCGCTCGGCGAGAACTGCACCTTGCCGTAGCTGTCGCCGAACAACTCCTTGTACAGCGCCTCGGCCGAGGCGGTCAGCAGGAGGATTTCGACCCGGCGGTTGGCACCGTCCAGGGGCGCGTCCGGACGCAACGGCATGACGTCGGCTTGCGCCGTCACCTGCAATACCGCGCGCTCACCGAGCCCGGCGTCGACCAGCGCATGGCGGGCGCGCAGGGCGCGATCGCCGGACAGGTTCCAGTTGTTGTAGCCGTTGCGCTGCCGATACGGTGTGGCGTCGGTATGACCGCTGATGATCAGCTTGTTGTCCACCTTCGCCAGCACGCCGGCGAGCACACCCAGCAGCTTCTCGAAATGCGGGTTGAGCGTCGCGCTGCCACGCTGGAACATGAAGCGCTGCTGGTCGTCCTTGATGAGGATGCGCAGCCCCTGCGGGACGACGTCCACTTCCAGATTGGCCAGGGCGTCGACTTCGCTGGCAACCTCGCGCATCAGCTCAGCGAGCTTTTTCAGCTCTGCGGTCGAGCCGTAATTGTGGCTACCGTCCTGATCCTTTTTCTCATCCTTGCGGTCGGTTTCGTCGGCTTGCGGCGGGCGTACCGGTACACCGTCGAGTTCCAGGGGCGAGGTGCTGGTGCCGTCGAAGATGCCCGCTCCGCCATCGACCAGAGGATTGCTTTCCATTTCGCCATAGGACGGATTGGAGAGTTCCATCTGCGGCTGGATGATCCAGAGCACCATGAACAGCGCCATCATCGCCAGGGTGAAGTCGGCAAAGGCCACCTTCCAGGCACCGCCATGCTCGTCACCGTGCCCTTTCTTGCCACGGCGCTTGATGATGATCTCGTGCTCGCCGTCGCCAGCTCCCCTGCCCTTGCCCCGGCTTCTCATGCGGCGTCCCTTTCTTCCTCGTACTGGGTCACCCAGTTCTCCAGCTGGCGGAAGGCCGGCTTGACGTCCTGCTCGATCAGCTTGCGCCCGGCATCGACCGCCAGCAGTGTGGGCTTACCGGCCACATGGGCAACCAGCGTGGTGCGCACGCATTCGAGGGCGGAGAGCTCGGTCTTGATTCGCTGGCTCATGGCATTGGACAGCGGGTCCATCAGGCAGTAGCAGAAGAAGATGCCGAGGAAAGTACCGACCAGCGCCGCGGCCACGTGCGCGCCGATTTCCGCGACGCTGCCACCGATGCTGCCCATGGTGATGATGATGCCCATGATCGCCGCGAGAATGCCGAAGCCCGGCATGGCCTCACCGATCTTGTGCAGCGAGCGCGCCGGCTGCAGCAGGGCGTGTTCCATGGCTTCGAGTTCCTGCTCGAGAAAGCCTTCGAGCTCGTGCGCGGTGATCTTGCCCATGGCCATCAGGCGGAAGTTGTCGGCGATGAAGGCCATCAGGTTCTTTTCCTGGAGAATCAGCGGGTAGCGCACGAACAGATCGCTCTGCTCCGGCTCCTCGATGTGCGAATCGAGCACCTTGAGGCCGCCGACGTCGACCATCTCCAGCAGTTCATAGAGCAGCATCAGCAACTGGCGCTGAAACTCCTCGCCACGGCGCTGGTAAGCGAACACGCCCTTGATCTGGTGCAGCATCTCCACCAGCACTTCCTTGGGGTTGCCGACCACCAGGCTGCCGAGCGCGGCGCCGAGAATGATGACCACCTCGGCCGGCTGCCAGAGCATGCGCATGTTGCCGTGAGCCATGGCGTAGCCGCCCAGCACGCAGCCGATGATGATGAAGGCGCCTAATACTTTCTGCATGACTACTGACTTCTCTCTGATAGGTAACGACTGGCCTTGCCGATCGCCTGCTTGCTCAACTGACAGACCCGGGCATCGCTGACCTCCAGCACCAGGGCGATTTCCTTCAGGCTCAGCTCGTGCTGGTAGTACAGCGTCAGCACCAGCCGCTCGCGCTCGTCCAGCCGGGCCAGCGCCTGGGCCAGCACCCGCTCCTTGATCAGGCGTTCCTCGAACAGCTCGGCGGTATCGGGGAAATGCTCATGTCCGCTCTGCAACAGCTCGTCGAGGCTTTCGATCGCCTCCGATGAATCGGCGCAGAGGAACGCCTGGTATTCCTTTTCATCGAGGCCGGTGTGGGCCTTGATCTCTTCATCGCTGGGTTCATGGCCCAGTTGGCGCGACAGCTCGCGGATCGCATCGCGGACCTTGTGTGCCTGCTGGCGGACCTGGCGCGGACGCCAGTCCTGGCGGCGCAGCTCGTCGAGGATGGCGCCGCGAATCCGCAGCGAGGCGAACTTGCCGAAGCCTTCGTCCGGCTCGCCGTAGCGGCGCAGGCCTTCGAGCAGCCCCATCATGCCGATCTGTTCCATGTCCTCACGGTCGAGCACCTGGTTGGCCTGCAGTGACAGCTGGCGAACGATGCGCTTGACCAGCGGCAGGTACTGCATCAGCCAGCGCTGTTCGACCGCCGGTGCGAACACCGAGGGGGCGGCCGGCGTAGCGCCGTAGTAATCGATGGGGCAAGTGGCACTCATGGCGTGGCCTTCACTGCACGATCAGCTTGTTGACCAGCACGTGCTTGAAGGGCACCGCTGCGTTCTTGCTGGCAAAGTCGGCGAACAGCGTGGTTTCCAGACGCGTCTGCAGCTCAGCGATCTTCAGCCCGCGCAACTCGTCGAACGGCAGCGACGACAGGTAACCCACCACCGAATTGCGCACGATGGGCTCGGCCTGCTCGAACTTCGGCGGCTCGTCCGTTGCGTCCGCTTGCAGCGCCAGGTCCAGCACGAAGTAGTGCTCACGGCCATCGCCACGCACGCTGACGATGACCTTCTCCACCGGGAAGAACAGGTACTCCGACGGCTCGACCGGTTCGGCCTCCGCCACCTCCTCCGGGCTGGAGCCTTCCAGGCCGGGTTTGAGCAGCCAGTAGCTGGCGCCAACGCCACCGGCAACGGTCAGGACGTTAAACAACAGCATCAGCAGGACAATACGGGGCGTCGACATAACACACTCACCAATAGCTAATTAGGTTGAATCGGCTCAGACCGTGACCAGGACGTCACGGGCACGCAGGCTTTCCCGCTCCGGCGCCTGCTCCTGCGGGCGGGCCGCCAGCGGTGCCTCGTCCCCGGCCAGCAGCGGGCGTTGACGCGGCTGGCCCTGCTGGCCGCCGCTGTCGGCGCCGACCTGCACGTTGACCTGGACGAAATGCTGGCCCACCAGGTCCTGGCGCAGGCGGTCGCTGGTCTGTTGCAGCAGGCGCGCCACATCGGCGTTCGCGGCGGACAGGTGAACATTCAGCCGGCCCGACTCGTGGCTGAGCAATATTTCCATGCTGCCCAGTTCGGGCGGATCGAGACGAATGGTGGCGCTCTGGATCTTCTGCTGGATCTGCAGATCGACGTTTTCGCGCAGGGCGTGAAGCATCTGTTCACCCCACTTGGCTTCCGGTGCCTGCAATTTCAGCGCTCGGTCTGCCGCCTGCAGCGGCGTGGCTTGTCCGCGCTCGGCCGCGGCGGCCAGTGGGTCGCCGGCATCCAGCGGCTCGGCGGCTTCCAGTAGCGGCTCCAGTGCAGCGGTCGACGCCGCCTCGAGCGGCGCGGTCGCGGCACCGGCGGCTTGCCCGACGCCCATCTCGGCAGCGCTGGTGGGCAGCGACGCGGCCAAGGGGTTGAGCTCGACCGTCCGGCGCTGCGCCCCGCTGCCCGGCATCAAACTGCTCAGCGGATCGGCCGGAGCGGACGCCGACAACCCCTGGGCGAACGGATCCTGCTCCGGCGAACCGGCGACCGGTGCATCCGCGCCGACCGTGACGGTGTCCGGCAACGCCGGCGGCAGCAAGCCGGGCACCGCGTCGGCCTGGGCGGCGTCACGCGCCTGGATCTCGGCCAGTTGCTGGTCGATCATGCTCAGCAGCCACTGTTCGGGGGTCAGCTCCTGGGGTTGCTCACTGCCCTGGCTGGCCGTGCCGCCAGCCTGCATGACCTGGCCCTGCTCGGCCGCCACCATCGGCCGCACGCCTTGCCACGACGCCGCCGGCAACTCCGAGGAGAGGTCCCGGTCGGCGGTCGAAGCCTGCCGCATACGCTCGCCGAAACCGCGCAGCGGGTCAGCTGCCAGCGCCCGGCCGGTGGTGGCCTGGCCACCCTGGCCGGCTCGCGCCGCCAGCGGCCGGAGGGCTTCGCCATTGGCAGCAGTGGCAAGCGTGGCGGATATCGACTGGATCATCATCCCCTGTCTCCGGCTTGGAACATGTCAATGCGCTGATAGGCAGCACGCCCTTCGGCATACTCGAGGTGGTTCAGCAGCAGCTGGCGCAGCCGCTCGCACTCCTCGGCACAGGCCTGCAGGCCTTGGCCGTGGAGTTGCTTGAGGCGGTGCTTGGCGGCATGGGTCGGCTCGTCCAGTTCAAGCCGTCCGGCCAGCGTCTCCAGGCACTGACGGATCGCCGCATCGACCGCGGCCACCGCGGTCCAGTCGTTGCGCTCCAGCGCTGCCTGCAACTGGCCGTGCAGCGCCATCAGGCGCTCGCTGTCACTTACGGGCGGCACTGACGCCCTCCCAGCCCTCACGGAGAATGCCGAGCAGGTTGGTCACTTCGTCCAGCCCTTCCAGTGACAGCGACACGCTGACGTCCGAGAGCCGGTAGATGCAGTACTCGTAGAGACGCGACAGCCCCTGAACCACCTCACCGCCACCTTCTTCATCGAGGGCACCGTTGAGGCCGTTGAGGATGTTCATGCACTTTTCCAGCGATATGCCCTTCTGCTGGTAGCGCTTGTGTTCGATGTGGCCGCGTGCACGGGCCAGCTCGTCCAGCAGGCCGTCCATCAGCACCAGCACCAGCTCATAGGGCGACGCGGCAGCCGCGCGGGCTTCGAGGTCTACCGAGCGGTAGCTGTCATAACTGTCGTTGGGGTGATAGCTGTTCATGAGAACAATCCGTTAGCTTGCGATGAGGTGGGCATCGAGAACATGCCACTGGTCTGCTCCATGCTCTGCATGGTCTGCATCATGGTGGTGAACTGCCGCAGGTAGCGGCTGTAATGGGTGTCGTACTGCTGCTGGAGCGCCTCGAACTGCTCGTCGATGCGACGCAGGCTCATGTCCAGGGTGTCCATGCGGTTCTTCAGCAGGCCATTGGTGCTGCTGGTGTAACTGGCGACGGTCTTGTCCATGCTGTCGAGCAGCTTGTCGGTGCCGGTGAACAGCTCCTCGAAGCCCGCGGGATCGCTGGCGACCGCGGCCTCGAAACGCTTGGCATCGATCGTCAGCTTGCCGTTACGGTCGGCGCTGATGCCGAACTCGATCAGGCTCTTGCCGCCGAAGTCGGCACGCAACAGACCGTTCAGGCGGCTCTCGATGGCGCGCACGCTGGAGTCGCCGGCCAGCGCGCCGCGCTTGGCACTGTCGCCACCGCTGGCGGTCAACGAATCGAAGCTGGTCATCAGGGCGTTGAACGCGTCGATGAAGGTCTGCGCCTTGGCCTGGGTGCCGGCCTTGTCCTGGCCGACCGTGACGGTCAGCGGCGTGTCGCCTGCCGCGTGGGTCTTGCTCACGGTCAGGCTGACGCCATCGATGACGTCGGTGAAGGTGTTGCTGGCGCTGGTCAACTCGATGCCGCCTGCGCCGTAGCTACCGCCCAGACGAACCATCGCATCCTGGGCGCTGGACAGTTGCGTCGTGGTGGCCGCCGCATTGCCGGTCATGCCGAGCGTGAAGGCATTGGCGGCGCCGGTTTGCTCGCTGCTGACCACCAGGCTGACCGCGCCATTGCTGCGCACCAGGGTCGCTTGCACGCCGAGCCCGGCGTCATTGATCGCCGTGGCGGCATCGCCCAGCGTGGCGTACTGGCTCAGGTCGAAGGCCTGGGCATTCAGCGTCAGGGTGCCGCTCAGGCTGCCATCGACCAGGCCCTGTACCGCCACCTGCTGCTTGCTGGCCAGGCGCTCGACGAAGAAGTCATAGGTGCCGGCCTTGGCCGTGGTACCCACGCTCGCCGTGGCGTAACCCTCCTGGCTGAAGGTCGCGCTGTTGGTCAGCATGCTCGAGGTGCTGCTGTTGAGCTTGGTGATGGCCGACTTGAAGGTCGTCATCGACGTGCGCAGCGAACTCAGCGCATCACGCTGGGCCTTGTAGCGGGCTTCGTTGCGGTTAAGCCGATCCAGCGAAGACTGAACCTCGTAGGTCGCCAACTGCGTCGACATCTGCTGTACGTAATCGGAATTTATAGCCATCACCATCCCCTCTTGATGTTTGTAGAGCAGTTTGCATGCCAGGTGCCAAGGGCCCGTACTACGGGGCTTGGAGCAAGCCGCATGCAGAAAAAAGGCTTCCGCAACGCGACACGACGAGGAAACGGGGAAGCGCCGTTTCCGCCTCGAGCGATGGCGGAACATCTGTCTGTAAAGGCGACATCAGCGGCGGGTGAGTTAAAGCGGGCAGCTCAAAGGATTAATGCTTGCCAGGCGCGTGCGGTCATTGCCAGGCACGCGAGGCCCGGGGCAATACGCGCCGGCGGCGCGCTACGCCAGACAACGGCGTGAGTCACCACTGCCGGGCGGTGTGCGAAGTCGAGGCGGGGAAAGACGGTGGCGACACCGCGGCAGCCTGGGCTCGCGGGACGCGTAGGGGGTAGCGCCTGGCCTCAGTAGGCCTGCGGCGAGTAGAGCCGAGCGTCCTGCCCGCCGGCGAGCAGCTGCTGCAGGATGTCGTGGTGCATGGCGAGCAGCTTGCCGTTGTGCTCGTTGAACTGCTGGCATTGCACGGCAAGGTCACCGAGCTGGCGCCAGTGCTGCTGCAAGGACTCGCCGCGCTCACCCGTGCAGCTGGCCAGCAAACGGCGCATGCCCACGCCTGAGGTTTCCAGGCGGAACGCCGCCAACACCTTGCTGCGACGCTGGGCGCGGGCGGCAATGGCTTCGACGCGAACGGTGATCTGCAGATTGATCCGGTCGATTTCCGCGACATCGCGCTCGAGCAGACGGCCGTACAGTTCCTGCATCAGCTCGCGCAGCGCAAGGTAATCCCCGCAGTCCTGCTGGAGATCGTCATCGACGACGGCCAGCAGCCTGTCGCGCTGGCTCACGCATCGTTCCCGCGGTGGAAGCTGAGCATGCTGCTGGCCAGCTCGCCGACGTCGGTGGAGATCTCGCCGCGCTGCAGCGCTTGCTTGATGGCCGCCACGCGATCCAGATCGATCTCGGGCATGGCACGCAACGCATCGTGCATCTGCTCCAGCGGCAGGCTGGCGGCCGGGCGGGCAGCAGGCTGGGCGGTAGGACGCGCGCTGGCCGGCCGCGCCGTGGCGGTCTCGGTGGGCATTGCGATGGCGGGCTTGAATTGCCGGCTGATTTCCATGATTTCGTTCCAACTCGGTGGTTACTGCCAAACAAGCGACCGCTCAGGCGCAAACCTTAAATATTTTTTTGCCGGAGCTGACAGGCGGGCCGTATTTGGCCGGTCCTGCGGTGGCACGCTCAAGTCCGCCCCCTCACCCCAACCCTCTCCCCGCAAGCGGGGCGAGGGGGCTGGCCGTGCGGGTTTGGGGCATGGGTGGGGCGCCTGTGGTGCTCTTTTTCCAACGTCGCCGCCTTCAAGCTCACCCCTCATCCCGGCCCTCTCCCCGCAAGCGGGGCGAGGGAGCTGACCGTGCGGGTTGGGGGCATCGGCGGGGCGTCCGTGGTGTCTTCTTCATCGTCGCCGCTTTCAAGCACGCCCCTCACCCCAACCCTCTCCCCGCAAGCGGGGCGAGGGAGCTGGCCGTGCGGGGTTGGGGTATTGGCGGGGCGTCTGTGGCGTCTTTTTCCAACATCGCAGCCTTCAAGCACGCCCCTCACCCCGGCCCTCTCCCCGCAAGCGGGGCGAGGGGGCCGGCCGTGCGGGGTTGGGGTATTGGCGGGGCGTCTGTGGTGTTTTTTTTCATCGTCGCCGGTTTCAAGCTCGCCACCTCACCCCAACCCTCTCCCCGCAAGCGGGGCGAGGGGGCTGGCCGCGCGGGTTTGGGGTATTGGCGGGGCGTCTGTGGTGCTCTTTTTCCAACGTCGCCGCTTTCAAGCACGCCCCTCACCCCGGCCCTCTCCCCGCAAGCGGGGTGAGGGCGCCGGCCGTGCGGGGTTGGGGTATTGGCGGGGCGTCTGTGGTGTCTTTTTTCAACGTCGCCGCTTTCAAGGCGATTTCGGCTGCTTTTGCCCGACCTTCGCCGGGCCTCGGCAGCCGGCTCTCACTCCGCCGTCACGCCGGACAGGCCCCCTCGCCCCTCTGGGGAGAGGGCTGGGGTGAGGGGGCGGAGCCAAGCGAACACCCGACACAACCCCTCACGCCGTCTGATTCCGCCACCAGCTCTGTGCGGCCAGGCCGTCCTGGATCTTCTGTTCCTGCGCCGTCAGCAGTTGCTGCCATTGCTGCATCTTCGCCTCGATCACGTGTTCGACCACCTTCTCGCTGCGCATGGCCTGCAGCAGCTCCTGCTGGATACGTACCAGCGCCTGTTCGGCGACGGCCAGCTCACGGCGCTGCAGCTCGACCATCTTGTACAGCGTGGCCTTGTAGCGCTGCTGGTTGTCGCGCTGCAGCGGCGTGCTCATCGGCACGCTGAAGCCGCACAGGCGGCTGAGGCCGGTAATGTTGTTGCGGTAGCGCTGGCAGAGGTTCTGCTGGTACTGAACCTGCCCGAGCATCTGCTTGACCCGGTTGCCGCGCAGGCTGGCCAGGCGCGAAAGCGTTTCGATCTGCTGTTTCATGGCTTCCTGATGATGCTCTGCAAAAGGTTGAGACTGGTTTCCAGCTCCGCCGCCTCACCCACCTCCTGGCGCAGAAAGCGCTCGATGGTCGGTGCCAGCTGCACGGCGCGGTCGGTCTTGATGTCCGCGCCCGGGGTGTACCCGCCCAGCGGGATCAGTTCCTTGATCTTCTCGTAGGTGCTGTAGAACTCCTTGAGCTGGCGCGCCGCGCCCAGGTGCGGTGGCTGGCCGACCTGGCTCATGCAACGGCTGACCGACGCGCAGACGTCGATGGCCGGGTAATGCCCGGCATCGGCCAGGCGCCGCGACAGGACGATATGGCCGTCTAGAATCGCCCGGGCGCAATCGACGATCGGGTCCTGCTGGTCATCCCCCTCGGCCAGCACGGTGTACAGGGCGCTCAGGCTGCCGATGTCGTTGGCACCGTTGCCGGCGCTTTCCACCAACTCCGGCAACATGCCGAACACCGACGGCGGATAGCCCTTGGTGGCGGGCGGCTCGCCCAGGGCCAGGGCGATTTCGCGCTGGGCCATGGCGTAGCGGGTCAGCGAATCGACCAGCAACAGCACATCGTTGCCCTGGTCGCGGAAATAAGCGGCGATGCTGTGGCACAGCTCGGTGGCCTTGAGGCGCATCAGCGGTGATTCGTTGGCCGGCGCCACCACCACCACGGCCTTCTTCAGGCCCTCTTCGCCCAGCGAGTGCAGCAGGAACTCCTGCACCTCGCGTCCGCGCTCGCCGATCAGCCCGACCACCACCACGTCGGCCTTGGTCTGCCGAGTGATCATCCCCAGCAGCACGCTCTTGCCGACGCCGGACCCGGCGAACAGGCCGACGCGCTGCCCCTTGCCCAGCGTCAGGGTGGCGTTGATCGCGCGTACGCCGACATCCAGCGGTTCGCTGACCGGCTTGCGCTTGAGCGGATTGACCGAAGGCAGCTCGGCCGGCAGCGGATCGCGCCCGCTGAGCTTGCCCATTTCGTCCAGCGGCTCGCCAAGGCCGTTGACCACACGGCCCAGCCAGGATTCGTCGATGTGCAGCTTGGCGTCATCCGGTGCCGGAAACACCCGCGAGCCGGCCGTCAGCCCCACCGGCTTCTTGAAGGGCATCAAATAGGTGATGTCACGGTTGAAGCCCACCACCTGCGCTTCGAGCATGCTGCCGTCGCCCTGCTCGACAAAGCAGCGCTGGCCGGTCATGCGTTGGCAGCCGAGGCTTTCCAGCAGCATGCCGGAGACGCGCACCAGCCGGCCGCTGACCTTTGCCAGCTGCACCGTATCCAGCGAGCGCAACGCCTCGTCGAGCCGGAAGCTCTCGCGCAGGGACATGTCAGGCCTCTGCCCGGATATGTTCGGCCAGGGTGTCCATGCACGAATCCAGGCGCTGCTGGCAGCCGATATCGGCTTCGGCCTGGGCCGTCACCACCCGGCATTCGCCGAGCGCCAGCTTCTCGTCCGGGACCAGGCGCCAGGCCGCCGCGCGCTCGGGCGCCAGCTCCTTGATCCGCGTGCACTCTTCCGGATTGAGCAGAATACGAACCTCCTCCTGATCGCCCGGCATGGCCGCCAGCGCCTCCTCGGCCAACGTCAGCAGCTGGGTCGGATGCAGGGTCAGCTCGCAGCGGATCACCTGCTTGGAGACCTTCTGCACCAGCTCGAGCAACTGCTCACGGCGGGCCTGTTCGAAGTCCCGGCGGAAGCGCTCGACCTGCTCGACCAGCTGGTCCAGCGGGCGTGCCGCCTGGTCGAAGGCCTGCCGGCCCAGGGCGCGACCCTCCTCGCGACCGATGGCCTTGCCCTCTTCCAGACCACGCTCGAAACCTTCGCGATGCCCGGCTTCACGGCCCTGCTCGAGGCCTTGCTCGTACCCCTTGTCGATACCTTCCTGAAAACCATCGGCCACGGCACGCTGCAGCGCTGCGGGGTCGCCAGCCATGCTGTCGGCCAACTCGGCGGCGCTGCGCACTCGTGGCGGGAAACGGTACGGGCGCCACGAACGGCCTTCGCCCTTGATGATCTTGATGCTCATCGGCGCTTACTCGACGGTCTGTTCGCGGAACAGCTGGATCTGCAGGTCGCCATCGGCGGACATCTCGCGAACCACCGCCATGATGTCCTTGCGCACCTGCTCGACCCGCGACAGTGGCACCGGCCCCTGACGGCGGTTGATCGACTCCATCTGCTGCGCCTGACGCTTGGGCAGTGCCGCCTGGATGGCCTTGACCAGCGCGGGCTCGGCGCCCTTCAGCGCGACGACCCATTCGTCCAGCGGGATCACTTCCAGCAGGGTCTGCAGCACATCCGGGTTTTGCCGCGAGAGGATGAAGAAGTCATACATTTCATCCTCGATCTTCTCGACCAGGTCCTCGTTGTGCGCGCGCAGCAGCTCGAACATCTGGTCACGGTTGCCCTTGAAGCGGTTCATGATATCGGCTGCCTGCTTCACACCACGGACCTGCGAGCCCTGCGTGCTGAGCACCTGCAGGCTGCGATCGATCAGCTGTTCCAGCTCGGCGATCACGTCGCTGTTGACCTCGTTGAGGTTGGCGATGCGGTACAGCAGTTCGTCCTGGCGCTCGGCCGGCATGCACTCGAGCACATCGGTGGCCATGCCCGGCGGCAGGAAGGCGAGGAACACCGCCTGCATCTGCGCATGCTCCTTGGCGATCAGCGCGGCGAACTGCTTGGGATCGAGCCACTCCATCTTTGCCATCTTGGCGCGGATCTCCTCGCCATAGATGGAATCGAGCAGCGAACGGGTGATGTCGCCGCCCAGCGCCTTGCCGAGCATGCCGGCCAGGTAGGTCCGCGACGCGCCCTTGATGCTGCTCTGCTCCTTGTAGTCGTCGAAGAAGCGGCTGATCACGTCGGACACCATCGGCTGCTTGACGTTGGACAGCCGTGCCATCGCCTGGCTGATGCTGATGATTTCTTCACGGGTGAAGTTGCGCAGGATGCCGGCGGAGATCTCATCGCCCATGCTCAGCATGAGGATGGCCGCCTGGTCCAGCGAGCTCACCGAGCGCAAGTGCACCGGGCGCGCCTTGATTTCCTTGCTCGAGCCGGTTCCCGACTCAGCTGGCTGGGTTGAGGTCTCTTTCATTGCGGCCTATCCAATGCTTGAGGACTTCCGAAACGCGTTCCGGGTCGTTCTTGGCGAGCATCTGAAGATGCTCGATCTGCAGTTCCAGCCCCGATCCCGGCGCCGGCAGGCGGATTTCCGAGAGCGGGTTGAGTTCGCCGAAGATGTTCGCCCCGTCGGCGGCAGCCGGACGCGGGCTGGCCAGCGCAGCGCGGGTCTCGGCCTCGATCGCCGCCTGTGCCGGCGCTGCGGCGAGCGTGCCTTCGAGCGCTTCCGGCACGGGCTCATCGGTGCGCCGGGTCAGGCTGCGTACCGCCGGGCGTACCACGATCAGCAACAGCAGCAGGGCGATCAGCCCGGCGACGCCAAGCTTGGCCAGCGCATGAACCTGGGTGTTCTCCCACCAGGGCAGCGCTTCGGCCACGCTTTCAACCGCGGCGAATGGCAGCACGCTGAGGGTGAGCAGGTCGCCGCGCTCCTGCTTGAAGCCCACTGCGCTGCGCACCATGGCTTCCAGTTCGGCGCGCGCCTCGTCGCTCCAACCCCCTTCCGGTGCGGCCGCCGCGTTGAGCACCACCGCCACGCTCTGCTGGCGCAAGGCGAAGCCGGCGTGCTTCACATGGATCACGCTCTGGTCGTAATCGAGCTGGCGGGTGGCTTCCTCGCGCAGCGAGGTGGCGGCCTTGGTCTCGTTCTTCGGCGGGGCGGGTTCCTCGCCTTCCTTGGGCGGTGCCACCGGGCGGTTCGCCAGCGAGCCGGGAACGCCCAGTGCCAGCTGATCCAGCGCGCTTTCGTTACTCAGCACCTCGCGGCGCAGGCGCGGCGTCTCGCCGTAGGACTGCAGCGTTTCTTCCTTCTGGCTGAAGTCGATATCGGCGGCCACGCTGATGCGGTAGTTGCCGTTACCCAGCACCGGCGCCAGCACCTGCTCGATGTTGGCCACGGCTTTCTGCTGGTAGTCCTCGACCGCGCCCCAGTTCTGCGCCGGGCCGTTGCCGACGTTCAGCCCGCGCGACAGCAGGGCGCCATACTGATCGACGACGCCGACGTCCTCGGGCTTGAGATTGGGCACGCTGCCGGCCACCAGGTTGACGATGGCGCCCACCTGGTCGGGTGTCATCTTGTAGCCAGGCTCGAGCTGCAGCATCACCGAGGCCTTGGTCGGCGCGCGCTTGCTCACGACGAACGAGCTGTTTTCCTCCTGCGCCAGGTGCACGCGGGCATGCTGGATGCCTTTGAGCGCCATCACCGTGCGCGCCAATTCGCCTTCCAGGCTGCGTTTGAGGCGCACGTCCTGGACGAACTGGCTGGTGCCCAGCGGCTCTTCCTTGTCGAACAGCTCATAGCCGGCCGGCAGCGAAACCTTCACGCCCTTGGCGGCGAGCAGCATGCGCGCCCGTGACAGCTGATCCTCGCGGACCAGCACCTGCCCGCTCTGCGGATGGATGCGGTACTGCACGGCTTCGCCGTCGAGCACCTGCATGACCTCGGCGGCGGGGAAATCTTCACCGGCCCCGTGCAGCGGGCGGAAGGAGCCATTGTCGCGCCACAGGTAGAAGGCCACGGCGACGGCCAGGCCGGCGGCGATCACCGCCATGCCGGCCAAGGTCACCCGCGGGTCGAGCTGGAGGCCACCGGCGGGCAGCTTGCTTTTGATTTTCTGCAGCACGTCTTAGCTCTCACGCCGGATCAAAGCGGCATTCTCATGACGTCATCGAACGCCGTGGTCAGTTTGTTGCGCACCTGCAGCAACGCGGAAAACGACACGCTGGCCTTCTGGCTGTCGATCATCGCGCCCACCAGGTCGTCGCTCTTGCCGCTGTCCACCGCCGCCATGGCGGCGCCCGCCTGGTGCTGCTGGGCATCGACCGAGCGCATCGCCGCCATGAACAGGCCACCGGCATCCGGCGCCGCCTGCTCGGCCGGCTTGATGACGGTGCCACTGGCGACGCCCTGCAGCTGCTGCATGCGGCCCAGCAAATCCTGCTGCACCTGCGTGATTGAACTCATCGCTGGCTCTCCCCTGTTCGGTAATAAAAGTGTCTGAATCAGAAATTCAGCTCGATGCCCTGCTCGCGCATGGCATTGAGGCGATAGCGCAGGGCTCGCGAGGTCATTCCCAGGCTGGCAGCAGCCTTGGTCTTGTGCCCGTCGAACTTGCGGATGGTGTCGATCACATGCTGGTACTCGGCCCATTTGCCACTGGCGCGCAACGCGGCCTTGCCGGTTTCGGCGGTCGGCAGCGGCAGTCGCTCGCTGCGCACTTCGGCTTGCGGCGGTGCGGCCAGCCCGAGGTCCTGCGGCTGGATGAACAGGCCATTGCGCAACACCAGGGCGCGCTGCACGGTGTTTTCCAGTTCGCGGGCGTTGCCCGGCCAGTCGTGCTGCAGCAGGGCGCGGCAGGCATCGCTGGTGAACAGTTCTTCGTCCGCTTCCTGCGGTGCGTACTTGGCCACGAAGCGACGAGCCAGCGGCAGCACGTCTTCCTTGCGCTCACGCAGCGGGCTGATGTGCAGCGGCAGCACGTCGAGGCGGAACATCAGGTCGGCGCGGAAACGCCCTTCGGCGACTTCCACCTGCAGGTCACGGTTGGTGGCCGCGATGATGCGCACGTTGAGCTCGATTTCCTTGCGCCCGCCGAGGCGCTCCACGCGCTGCTCCTGCAGCACGCGCAACAGTTTGGCCTGCAGGCCCAGCGGCAACTCGCCGATTTCATCAAGTAGCAGGGTGCCGCCGTTGGCCAGTTCGAACTTGCCCGGCTGCGCCGCCACCGCGCCGGTGAAGGCGCCCTTCTCATGACCGAACAGAATCGACTCGAGCATTTGTTCCGGGATCGCTGCGCAGTTCACCGCGACAAAGGGCGCCTCGGCACTGGCCGAGAAGCGATGGATGTAACGCGCCATCAGCTCCTTGCCGGTACCGGTTTCGCCGGTGATCAGGATCGGCGCCCGGGTCAGCGATACACGCTGCGCCATCGCCAGCAGACGGCGGCCCGCCTGGGAGCAGGAAACGAAACTTTCTTGCGCGGCATCGGCGAATTCCTGACGGCGCAACAACGCACTTAATTGGCTCTCGCTGAACGGAGACAACAAGTAATCGACACACCCGAGTTCAAGCAAGGCGGCGGCCTTTTCCTGATCGGCGTATTGCACGACAGGAATAACGCTGATGGAACGTCCGCGGCGAATCAGTGCATCGACCTGCGTATATAAGGCCGACTGTTGCACTGCGCTGGTGACGATAAAAACCAGCGACGCACCTTTCAGTGCGGTGTTATCCAGCTCGCTCAGCTCAGCATATGAAAAGACCGCACAACCTTCTTTGCGCAGGCCCGCCTCAAGAAACTCACAACCCACTTCAGTTGATTGACCGACAATAATGACTTTCTTGCGCGCCGGCGCTGGAGCGAATAGCTCATCGCGTGAGTAGTTCATTGCCTGACTGAGACTGTTCAATGTGACCACCTTGGCGCCGTTACGCCTGTTGCACGAACACAACGCCGGATTCGCTGAAAATTTATTTAAGTCTTCTGGAACTTTCGTCGCCCTGTCTGTCCAACTCGCTGAACAAGACAGGTATCTGCAGCCGACCGCTCCGAAACAATTGCGCGCACGCTAACAAGCCCGCCCGGAACCGCCCAATCAGTTCCGCTAAAATTAAATCAATTGCTCATCGCTGATCTCAAAAAAGATCAATTGATACCTATTGATTTAATCCTCCCTCGCGCCCAAGCCTAGACTGGCGGCACGCTAGAGCTGTGCCCGTGATCTCAGGCAACGCAATCCCACCCTGGCCAAACCTTCTTCTGCTTAATACCCGCGCGATCGGCATCGCCCGCTGCGCAAGAACCAGGAACACCCGTTCACAACATGTCTGGCAATTCAAAAGTCCACCATGGCGTGCCCGCCCAAAGCCTGACTGTATTGAAACCGCAGAAGCTTGGCCGGCATCACCACAAGATCCCGCAGTTCATCAAGGAAACGACCAACAAAAACCCGCGTTTGATCGGTGACTACTTCCTGCGTAATTACCGGATCAGCCTTGAGCTGAGCAAAGTGGACGTACAGGAAGCCAATGAACGCACACCCGAGTGCATCTTCCGCTCGCCCATGGGGAAAGTTGGTTTTTCGATTGATCGCGCCCTGCTGACCGAAGCACTCGAGTGCTATTACGGCGGCACTATCGTGCCCAATCAGGACACTCCGCCGTTGAGTTCATCCGAAACGCGGATGCGCAATCGCCTGGGTCTGGACCTGAGTTATATCTTTGCCCGTTCCATTTTGTCCGGCGAGACGTTCGGTGAACTCGAGCCCTATGAAAATGATTATGAAGAAACCGTCTGGGAGTATGTGGCCGAGTTCGAATATATCAGCCACCTGACACACAGCCGCTCGTCGATCTTCATTTATCTGGATGCCGAACTGGTCGATGAACTCACCATGCGTCTGGCCGGCGCACCGCCCGAGCGCCTGAGCGGCAACCCGATCGACCATATCCAGCATCTGCCGGTACGCCTCGACTGCGTGGTCGCCTCGGTGCAGATGCCCCTGTCGCAAGTGCTTGCCTTGCAACTCAACGACATCCTCATGGTGCGCCCGCTGGACCGCTACGAGGTGCGCATCAACCAGCAGAAGCTTTTCCGGGGGACCGTCTTCGAGGAAGACGGCGCCCTGTTCCTCACTTCACTTGAAAGCGTGAAAGCCCAATGACCGCTCAACTGTCCGACAACGAATTCGAGAACCTCATCAACGAGGGCGACCTGAGCCTCGACGGTGCCGACGACGCCGGCCCCGCCGCTGCCACGAAACCTCAGGCACCGCGCCAGGACCTGAGCTTCTTCGGCAAGATCCCGGTCAACGTCACGCTGGAAGTGGCCTCGGCCGAGATCTCGCTGAAAGAACTGATGGAATGCGACACCAGCAGCGTCATCGTGCTCGACAAGGTCGCCGGCGAGCCGCTGGACGTGAAGGTCAACGGCACCCTGTTCGCCAAGGCCGAAGTGGTGGTGATGAATGGCAGCTATGGGCTGCGCATCGTCGAACTGTCCGGCACCAGCCTGGATGCGCTGACCCAATGAAACGGCGTCGCGGGCTGTTGCTGCTGTGCCTGCTGCTGGCCAGCCTGTTCCCGCTGGTGGCGCAGGCCGCCGGCGGCGAGATCACCCTGTTCAACCTGAACGATACCGAGAACGGCCAGGAATTCAGCGTCAAGCTGCAGATCCTGATCATCATGACGCTGCTGGGTTTCCTGCCGGCCATGCTGATGATGATGACCTGCTTCACCCGCTTCATCATCGTGCTGGCCATTCTTCGCCAGGCCATCGGACTGCAACAGAGCCCGCCGAACCAGGTGCTGATCGGTATCGCGCTGATCGTCACCTTGCTGGTGATGCGCCCGGTCTGGCAGGAAATCCACAGCGCTGCGTTCGAGCCGTTCCAGAACGACGAGATCAGCCTGGAGCAGGCGCTCGAAGTGTCCAAAACCAGCTTGTCGGGGTTCATGCTGGCGCAGACCAACAAGACCTCGCTGGAGACCATGGTGTCGCTGGCCGGCGAAGAAGTGCCCGAGAACCTCGACGACCTGGACTTCTCCCTGTTGCTGCCGGCGTTCGTGCTGAGCGAGCTGAAGACCGCGTTTCAATTGGGTTTCATGATCTTCGTGCCGTTTCTGGTAATCGACCTGGTGGTCGCCAGCGTGCTGATGGCGATGGGCATGATGATGCTCTCGCCGATGATGATTTCGCTGCCGTTCAAGCTGATGGTGTTTGTGTTGGTGGATGGGTGGGCGTTGTTGATGGGGACCCTGACCACCAGTATTCAGCCGTTTTAGGGGGCGGTGATGAAAGCTGTTCGCGCGGGCTTGAACCCACTCATCGGACCCTATTGTAGGAGCGCAGGGGGACGCTTAGTCCTTGCTCGCGAAGCTTTGTGGGCTCGGTGGCCTAGGCCTATTGCCCTGGCAGTCCGAAGCATTGGTTTCGCCCTGCTGGGCGAGTCACTTTTTCCAAACGCCGAAAAAGTAACCAAAAACGCTTGCCCCTGCATCCGGGTCTCGCTGCGCTCGACTTCCCTCATTCCATCCACGCTCCGGGGGCCGGCGTACAAGGGCCATCCATGGCCCTTTACGCCTCTCGCGGCATCCATGCCGCTCGCTCCCCTCCGCGCGGATTCCATTCGGCCTCCTGAAAGGGGCGTTCGGCGTCGTCTGGTAGGTCGTGCGATGGAAAAGCAGAGAGCCGTTTCGAACCAAGGTGAATTGACCAGTAGCTGTAGGGGATTCGTAGGGTGGAAAACTGCGAAGCATTTTCCACCGCAATCGACGCAGCGATTGGTCTCGAACCTTGTGCAAGAAACTCGGTGGGCAAGCTTCGCGTTACCCACCCTACGATCGCCCGAAACTCGCACAACCGCTTCGCTGCACGGCCCATCAAATACCGCCGAGTTGTCCCTTTCACAAGGCCGAGCGCAGCAGCTCGTAGGATGGGTGCAACCCATCAACCATGGGCGATGGGCTTCGCCCATCCTACGTTCTGGGCGGTGGCTGGCAGCTTGCTCGCCAGCAAACAAGCGAAGCGCTTTTGTTTCGCTGTTTACGGCCTTTCAGACGACTCGGACTCGAGTCCCCTTCAGGAGGCCGAGCGTAGGTGCTGCGCAGGGGGACGCGAGGCATGGATGCCGAGCGAGGAGTGATGGGACATGGATGTCCCTTCGCGACGACCCCCGGAGCAGCACCGGAGGGAGGGGAGTTTTGCGAAGCAAAACCCGGATGCAGGGGTGGCCTTCTTTTTGGTTACTTTTTCTTGGCCACACAAGAAAAAGTGACTCGCCCAGCAGGGCGAAACCACTGCCTCAGCCAACCCGGCCAGCGGCTGTAATCGCCCGGATCCAGAGCCCAACAGCTTCGCGGTCAAGACCGCTCCCACAAAAAGCGAAAACGCTCCCATGCTAACCCCCGACACCGCCGTCAACATCGTCTCCAACGCCATCCACGTCATCGTGCTGGTGGTCTGCGTGCTGGTGGTGCCGAGCCTGCTCGGCGGCCTGCTGGTCAGCATCTTCCAGGCAGCCACCCAGATCAACGAACAGATGCTGAGCTTCCTCCCGCGTCTGCTGATCACCCTCGGCATGCTGGTGTTCGCCGGGCACTGGATCCTGCGTACCTTCAGCGATCTGTTCATCGAAACCTTCACCCAAGCCGGGCGGCTGGTCGGTTAGCCGTGGGCAACGAACCCATCATGCAGGCCGGTCAGTACCTGCAGTCGCTGCTGGGGTACTGGTGGCCGTTCTGCCGGATCATGGCCGTGTTCAGCCTGGCGCCGATGTTCAGCCACAAGTCGCTGAGCATCCGTGTGCGGGTGTTGCTGGCCATGGCCCTGACGGTCGTGCTCACCGCCGCCTTGCCAGCCACTGCGCCCATAGACCCGCTGTCGATGAAGGGCATCCTCACGGCGCTGGAGCAGATCGCCATGGGCCTGCTGCTGGGCGTGGCGCTGATGCTGGTGTTCACGGTGTTCACCCTGATCGGTGACATCGTCTCCACCCAGCTCGGCCTGTCCATGGCGGTCTTCAACGACCCCATGAACGGCGTGTCCTCGGCCTCGATCGTCTACCAGCTGTACTTCATCCTGCTGGCGCTGCTGTTCTTCGCCACGGACGGCCATCTGGTGATCGTCACCATCATCTACCAGAGCTTCATCTTCTGGCCGATTGGCAGCGGCATTCACTTCGACGGCCTGCAGACCATCGCGCTGTCGCTGAGCTGGGTGATTTCCGCGGCCTTGCTGATCGCCCTGCCCATCGTGTTCTGCATGACGCTGGTGCAGTTCTGCTTCGGCTTGCTCAACCGCATCTCGCCGGCGATGAACCTGTTTTCGCTGGGCTTCCCCATGGCCATCATCGCCGGCCTGACGCTGATCTACCTGACCCTGCCGAACCTGTCGGAAGCCTACCTGCACCTGACCCGCGAGCTGCTGGGCAACATCGGCGAGATCTTGCGGAGTGGCCGCAATGTCTGAGAACAGTACCCAGGACAAAACAGAAGAGGCCTCCGAGCAGAAACTCAAGAAGAGTCGCGACGATGGCCAGGTCACCCGCTCCAAGGACGTCGCCACCACCGTCTCGCTGCTGGCGACGCTGCTGGTGCTGAAGTTCAGCTTCGGTTTCTTTTTCGATGGCCTGCAGCAGGCGTTCACCTACTCGTACATCAACTTTCATCACAGCGAGATGACGCTCGACGACCTGCAGCTGATCCTCACCCACAACCTGCTGGTGTTCATCAGTGTGCTGCTGCCGTTGCTGGTGACGCCCATCCTGGTGATCGCCTTCGCCCTGGTCCCGGGCGGCTGGGTGTTCGCTTCGAAGAACTTCGCCCCTAAATTCAGCAAGCTCAACCCGATTACCGGCCTGGGGCGGATGCTTGGCGCGCAGAACTGGACCGAGCTGCTCAAGTCATTGCTGAAGATCACCACCCTGCTCGGCGTCGCCGTCGGCCAGCTTTATTACGCCGCGCCCA
Source organism: Stutzerimonas stutzeri (assembly GCF_019090095.1). Classification (NCBI taxonomy): domain Bacteria; kingdom Pseudomonadati; phylum Pseudomonadota; class Gammaproteobacteria; order Pseudomonadales; family Pseudomonadaceae; genus Stutzerimonas; species Stutzerimonas stutzeri. The sequence goes on from NZ_JAGQFP010000002.1 coordinate 69,072, forward strand.
AGCTGATCGCCCTGCAACGCAGCGACATCAGCAACGCCATCGGCAGTGCCTTTTCGCTGACCTTCGATCTGGCCATCGCGCTGCTGCTGGTGTTTCTGCTGTTCTCGCTGATCGATATCCCGCTGCAGCGCTTCTTCTTCCTGAAAAAAATGCGCATGACCAAGCAGGAGCGCAAGGAAGAGCACAAGAGCCAGGAAGGCCGCCCCGAAGTGAAGGCGCGGATCAAGCAGCTGCAGCGCCAGCTGGCCCAGCGGCAGATCAGCCGGGTGATCAAGGACGCCGACGTGGTGATCGTCAACCCGACGCACTACGCCGTGGCGCTCAAGTACGACCCGAAGAAGGCCGAAACCCCCTTCGTCATCGCGCGTGGCGTCGATGAAACCGCGCTGTACATCCGCAAGCTGGCCCAGGCCAACAACCTGGAAGTGGTCGAGCTGCCGCCGCTGGCGCGGGCGATCTACTTCAGCACCCAGGTCAACCAGCAGATTCCGGCGCCGCTCTATACCGCGGTCGCCCACGTACTGACGTACATCCTCCAGCTCAAAGCCTGGAAACAAGGCCGTCGGGCCAAGCCCAGGCTGGCCAGCGACATCCATATTCCCGAAGAACTGTTCAACCGAGCGCGATCATGAGCCTGATTCAGAAACTGACCCCGACCTTCAGCAGCGGTCGGATTGGAATCCCGCTGATCATCCTGTCGATTCTGGCGATGATCATCCTGCCGCTGCCGCCGCAGCTGCTGGACGTGCTGTTCACCTTCAACATCGCCATGTCGATCCTGGTGCTGCTGGTCAGCGTGTCATCGAAAAGTCCGCTGGATTTCTCGCTGTTCCCCACGGTGATCCTGATCACCACGCTGATGCGCCTGACGCTCAACGTCGCGTCCACGCGGGTGGTGCTGCTTGAGGGTCATACCGGCACCGGCGCGGCGGGTAAGGTCATTGAAGCCTTCGGTGAGGTGGTCATCGGCGGCAACTTCATCGTCGGCCTGGTGGTGTTCATCATCCTGATGATCATCAACTTCATCGTCATCACCAAGGGCGGCGAGCGGATCTCGGAAGTGACCGCGCGCTTTACCCTGGACGCCCTGCCGGGCAAGCAGATGGCCATCGACGCCGACCTCAACGCCGGCCTCGTGACCCAGGAAGAAGCCAAGGCGCGCCGCCAGGAAGTGGCCAAGGAAGCCGATTTCTACGGCGCCATGGACGGTGCCTCGAAGTTCGTTCGCGGCGATGCCATCGCCGGCATCCTGATCCTGCTGATCAACCTCTTCGGCGGCTTCGCCATCGGTGTGTTCGTCCATGGCCTGGGCGCCGGCGAAGCCTTCAAGCAGTACGCCCTGCTGACCATCGGTGACGGCCTGGTGGCGCAGATTCCAGCGCTGCTGCTGTCCACCGCGGCAGCAATCATCGTCACCCGGATCAACGAATCCAGCGACATCACCAGCCAGGTTCAGCGCCAGCTGCTGGCCAACCCGGCCTCGCTGTACACCGTGGCCGGCATCCTCTTCGTGCTCGGCTTGGTGCCGGGCATGCCGCACCTGGCGTTCATCGGCTTTGCCGCGCTGATCGGTTTCATCGGCTGGCGTGTGTCGCTGCACGAGCCGCCAGCTGCCGGTGCTGATCTGAAGGACATCCAGGCCATCGGCCAGGCAATGGACAAGGAAAAGGCACAGACGCTGGCCTGGGACGACATCCCGCTGGTGGAGCGTTTGTCGATTTCGCTGGGCTACAAGCTCGTCGGGCTGGTCAATGAAGCCTCTGGCGCGCCACTGCCGGCGCGGGTGCGAGGCGTTCGCCAGACGCTGTCCGAGCATCTGGGCTTTCTGCTGCCGGAAGTGCAGATCCGCGACAGCTTGCGGCTCAAGGCCTCGCAATACGACATCTACATCAATGGCGAGAAGATCGACGGTGCCGAGCTGCACGCCGACCGCCTGATGGCGATCCCTTCGCCGGAGCTCTATGGCGAGATCGACGGCATCCTCGGCACTGACCCGGCGTACCGCATGCAGGTGGTGTGGATCCAGCCGTCGGACAAGTCGCGCGCGCTGAACCTTGGCTACCAGGTCATCGACTGCGCCAGCGTGGTCGCCACGCACCTGAACAAGGTGGTGCGCGAGCATCTGCCGGACCTGTTCAAACACGACGACGTCGAGCACCTGATGCAGCGCCTGACCCTGCAGGCACCGAAGCTGGCCGAAAGCCTGAAGAATGCCCTGAGCTACACCCAGCAGATGCGCGTGTACCGTCAGCTGCTGCTGGAAGAGGTGCCGCTGCGCGACATCGAAACCATCGGCAGTACCCTGCTCGAATGCAGCGAAACCACCAAGGACCCGGTGCTGCTGGCGGCTGATGTACGCTATGCCCTGCGTCGCAGCATCGTCTCGACAATCGCCGGTGATCGCCGCGAACTGGCGGTCTTCGTGCTGGAAAACGCACTGGAAAACACCCTGCTCAATGCCCTGGCAATTGCGCAGCAAGCCGGCCAGGTGAGCCTGGACAACATCCCGGTGGAGCCGAGCCTGCTCAACCAACTGCAGAACAGCATGCCGGTAGTGAAGGAAAAGCTGCGCAAGGACGGCCACCCGCCAATCCTGACCGTGATGCCACAGCTGCGCCCGTTACTGGCACGCTACGCCCGAGTGTTCAGCCCCGGCTTGCACGTGCTGTCGCAGAACGAGATTCCGGATCGGGTCGGGGTGAACATACTCGGGACGCTCGGCTAGCCATGGCGCTGCGAGGGCGCGCAAAAGACAGAAGCTTCGCCCCGAGGTCGGGGCTCCCACAACTACAGCCGGACCCACCGTCCGGCGCCTGCCTGCGACACTAGTAGAAGGCTTCCTGCCCAGCCGCCCCGGGCGCCATAGGCGCTTTGTGGGAGGCGCGCCCTCGCGCCGAATGGGCCTGTAACGCGACAGAAGCTTCGCCCCAAGGTTGGGGCTCCCACAACTGCAGCCAGCCCCACCGTCCGGCGCCTGCCTGCGACACTAGTAGAGGCTTCCTGCCCAGCCGCCCCGGGCGCCACAGGCGCTTTGTGGGAGGCGCGCCCTCGCGCCGAATGCGGCCTGTAACGCGACAGAAGCTTCGTCCCGAGGTCGGGGCTCCCACAACCACAGCCAGACCCACCGTCCGGTGCCTGCCTGCGACACTAGTAGGAGAACTCCTGCCCAGCGGCCCCGGGCGCCACAGGCGCTTTGTGGGAGGCGCGCCCTCGCGCCGAAGGCGGCCGGTAACGCGTCACCCTTGCTTTGGACGACCGCACAGCCACGGCGTGCGAACCACTCTGCTCAAGCTGACCAAGGCAGAACCCCGCTACAGATTCTCCGCCAGGAACACCAGACTGCGGCCATGGGCCAGCGCCGCGGCGTTCTGGTTGTAGGCCGGCCGCGCCCAGCAGTTGAAGCCATGGTCAACGCCCGGGTAGGTCTCGATCTGGGCTTGGCCGACCTGGGCCATCTTTTCCTGCACGGCGGCAACCGCGTCGCTGTCGATGTGGTCGTCTTCTTCGGCGAAGTGGAACAGCGTCGGGCATTTGATCTTCTCCGCCTGATCCAGACGCTTCTCGATGCTGCCGGGGTAGTAACAGACCGCCGCATCGACGCCGGCGTTGGCGGCCAGCAGATAAGACAGCACACCGCCCATGCAGTAGCCCACCGAGGCCACGCGTCCACTGCAGTAGTCGCGCCCACGCAGCAGCTCGGCGCTGCGGCGCAGATCGTCAATGGCAAGCTCGAAGTCCAGCGCCTTCATCAGGGCAAAGGCCCGCTCCCAGTCGTCCCCGTCATAACCGAGCTGCACGCCCGGCTCGCTGCGCCAGAACAGATCCGGCGCCAGGACGACATAGCCATCGGAAGCGTACTGGTCGGCGACCGACTGGATGTGCGCGTTCACCCCGAAGATTTCCTGAATCAGCACGATGCCGGGGCCATGGCCGGTCGGTGGCAACGCCAGGTACCCTTTGTAGGTCTTGCCGTCTTGAGCGGGAATGTCGATCCACTGTGAAGTCATGTTCGTCTCCTCTGGGGTGATGGCGTGCCGACCAAGAGATGCCGACTCGGCACCGGAGGTCGCCACAAAGGGTTGCGACACAAGCCTCCCGCCAGAGTTCGCGCCCGACCGCGCCCTGCCTGCCACCGCACACCCGGTCGAGGCGTCCGGATTCACGGGAACGAAACCTTGCACCCACCGGGTCGAACCCCTATTCATGTCCATCCGTAATGCGAGGACCCGCCGATGCCCCATGGCCCCGCCGCCCAGCCGAGCCAGGACGCCGAAGGACGGCGCCTGTACCGCAAGGTCGCCTGGCGCCTGATCCCGTTTCTCTGCTGTTGCTACCTGGCGGCCTATCTGGACCGCATCAACGTCGGCTTCGCCAAGCTGCAGATGGCCGACCAGTTGCACCTCAGCGATGCGGCGTTCGGCCTCGGTGCTGGCCTGTTCTTCGTCGGTTACATCCTCTTCGAGGTGCCGAGCAACCTGATCCTCAAACGCGTCGGGGCGCGGGTCTGGATCGCGCGGATCATGGTCAGTTGGGGCGTGCTTTCAGCCTGTACCCTGCTGGTCACCACGCCGACCCAGTTCTACCTGCTGCGCCTGCTGCTGGGCATCGCCGAGGCCGGTTTCCTGCCGGGCGTCCTGTATTACCTGACACTCTGGTTCCCGACCCACCGGCGCGGGCGGATGATCGCCCTGTTCATGATCGGCCTGCCGCTGTCCAGCGTGATCGGCGCGCCGCTGTCGGGATGGATCCTCGAAGCCTTCGATCAGGTCCAGGGGCTGCGCGGCTGGCAATGGCTGTTCCTGCTCGAGGGCGTGCCCAGCGTACTGCTCGGGTTGCTGGCCTTGCGGCTGCTGCCCGAAGGCCCGCAGGACGCCGAATGGCTGGACCTGCGCGAGCAAGGCCATGTGCTGCGCGACCTGACGCTGGACGAGGCGCAGAGCCCGGCCAGCGGCGAGAGTTTTCGCCAGGGCTTCTTCAATCTGAAGGTGTGGATGCTCGGCGGCATCGATTTCGCGATCCTGCTCAGCGCCTACGCCATGGGGTTCTGGATGCCGACCTTCATTCGCCAGGCCGGCGTCGCCGATGCGTCCGATATCGGTCTGCTGACTGCACTGCCGAGCATCGCCGCGGTGTTCGGCATGCTGGCGCTCGGTGCCAGCTCGGATCGGTTCCGCGAGCGCCGCTGGCATATCATCCTGCCGTTCTGGATCGGCGCCGCCGCCATGGCGGCCAGTACCCTCTTCACCGATAACCTGATGGCGACAGTACTGCTGTTCTCCGTTGCCCAGGCCGCGATCATCGGTGCGGTTCCGGTGTTCTTCAGCCTGCCGGCAACCTTCCTCACCGGCACCGCGGCGGCCACCGGCTTCGCCCTGGCCTGCTCCTTGGCGAACATCGCCGGCCTGGTGAGCAACACGCTGATCGGGCTGGTACTGGACATCACCGGCCGCAGCGGCGGCGCCCTGTTGTTCTTCGCCGCCTGCCTGGTGCTGGGCTCGCTGCTGGTGGTGGCGCTGCCGGCCAAGGTGGTCAATCGCTAGGCTCAGCGGCGCTTGGGCAGCAACCGGCCGACCAGTTCGATGAATGCCGGGCTCGGCCGGTCGAGCGAGAAGCCCATCTCGAAGGCATCGCGGCGCGAATCCTTGCGCACCCATTGGCAGATCACCACCACGTGTACCTCACGCAGCTTCTCACCCTCGTCGGGCACATGCAGGATCATCTCGTAGCAACCGCTCACGCCCAGCGGCTGTTTGGCCACCAGGCGCAGGCCGCCCATCGACAGGTCGGCGAGGTAGCCCATCGGCTCACCGCTGAGGTGATTGGTCACCAGGATGCGACTGAGGTGGCGAAAGCTGAGGCGGGAGTGTTGGCGCATGGAAAGCTCGGCTGTCTCGTTCGACCGCTAGGGTTCGGCGCGAAACGGGGTCAGCGCCGACCAATGGTTGCTTAGAGGCAGCAGGCGACCGCAACTGGCCGAACATTAAGCCGGCCGTTGGGTTTTTTCCGATGCGGTGGTGCGCCGGCCGTACCGCGGCTGGCACACGCCGAGGGCCAAACGACTAACGTGGCTTGCGCGGCGCACGGGCCGGGTCGTCGCTGACCTCTTCAGCCATGTCCTTGGGCACGTTATAGGCGCCACCCGGGACGTCATCGCGATCGCCGCCGGCGACCTCTCCGTTGCGCATGCGCTCGGTGGCGCTGCCGCTCGCCGGCTCGCCACGCCTGCCTTTACGGTCTTCGATGGATTCGAGGTTTTCCTTGCCGCGTTCGGATGGATTCATGGGCATCTCCTGCGTCTGATTGCGGAATGGGCGACATGGGCCCGTCCAGGTAGGAAGGCCGACATTGGCAGAAGTTGCACGCCGATCAGGCCGCAGCGATGGCCGGCCATTCGGCGGGAACGCTGAACAAAAACTGTCCGCCGTGGCCCAAAAAGCATCAGGGGACCACCCTCACTGCCGCCGTGTGACTGTATGCAATTGACCCGAAGCCTGCCCGTAACCGCGATTCCCGTTAGCATCGAAACGGTCGAGTCCGCCAAGTCGCTCTACTTCGCCCTGCTCGACACGCCTGACAGCGAGGAGGTGCGAGCCCAAGCGGTCGACTACCTCAACGCTCAGCTGGAGGTCGCCGCCCGCTTGCCCTGCGACTTGCCGCAGACGCCTGCCGGCCTCGACGCATGGCTGGACGCACATGTCGCCAAAGTCGGCGGTGAGTACCAGGGCTACCTCGAGGCTCGCCGTGCCGGCGCCCCGCGCCGCTATTTCACCAGCAAGGCACATGCGTTGCATTTTCTGCGCGGCGTGGCGCCGACCAAGCTGGTCGACGGCGCCTGGCTCTATGGCCTGTTGCATCACTGGGATGATGCGCGTTTTACCGCGCTGATCCAGACCTACCTGGAAGAGCTCGGCGAAGGGCTGCCGGAGAAGAATCATGTGGTGCTGTACCGCAAGCTGCTCGCCAGCCAGGGATGCGACGACTGGCAAAGCCTGGACGACGACAACTTCGTCCAGGGCGCGATCCAGCTGGCCCTGGCCGAGCACGCCGAGCAGTTCCTGCCGGAGGTCATCGGCTTCAACCTGGGCTATGAGCAGTTGCCGCTGCACCTGCTGATCAGCGCCTACGAACTCACCGAGCTGGGAATCGACCCCTATTACTTCACCCTCCACGTGACGGTCGACAATGCCGACAACGGCCATGCGAAGAAGGCCATTCAGGGCCTGCTCGCTGCCTGGCCGCAGGTGGGTGACAGCGACGAGTTCTATCGCCGCGTCATGAATGGCTATCGCCTCAATGACCTGGGTGCCAGCACGCTCTCGGTGATCGGTGGGTTCGACCCGGAGCAGGAAGTGCTGCGCGTGCTGGAAAAGAAGGCCGGGGTCGGCCAGTTCGTGCATTCGGATTATTGCCGCTTCGACGGTTACACGGTGAATCAGTGGCTGGCCGAACCCGAGCGGATTGCCCAATTCGTCGAGACCTTGCAGCGGCGCGGTTGGATCAAGCGCCACGAAGATCCGCAGCACAGCCGCTTCTGGCAGCTGATCACCGGTGAACAGGCGCCCATGTTCGGCGTCTTCAGCGCCCACGAGCAGCAGCTGATTCATGACTGGATCGCCGGTGACTGGCTGGCGGAACAGGCGCCAGCCCGCGGCCGGCCCCGTCCTACGCTGGCCCAGCGGCCGAGCGCGGAGAGCGAGCGGCCCGCCCCGGTGCCTGATCAGGCGCACACCGTGAGCGATTTCGACCAGGAAACCCAACTGCTGGAGGCACAACTGGCGCAACTGCCGACGCGCGAGGCCCGCATGCGCCATCTCCTGCCGTTGCTGGCCCCGAGCCGCCACCACAGCGCCGCAGGCCTGTTGGCCACCCGGCGCTTTACCGGACTTTTCAACTGAAGGCGAAACCTCGCCAGGGAAGCGAAGCACATGACCACCGAAACAGCCCAGGACCGCGCCCTGCTACAGCTGGCGCAGGCGCTGCGCGAGCGCGGCTACCATTTCATCACCCCCACGCCACTGACCCACGAGCGGGTCAACGCGCGGGTGGAGAACCAATTGGCGAAGGACCTGGCCGGCGTGTTCGGCTGGAGTCGGCCGTTCCAGCACGAGCTGCTGCCCTCCTCGATATTCAGCCTGATGGATCAGGCCGGTGTGCTTGCGCCCTGTGACACGCGCTGGCGCAGCCGGGTGCGGCTGTCGAGCCTCGACGGGCAGTTGTTCGTGCACTCGGCCTACCCCACCGACGCGGCCGACGCGGTGTTTTTCGGCCCCGACACCTACCGGTTCGCCCATGCGATCCAGGCCCACCTGGACAACCACAAAGGGCATATCGGACGCGCCGTGGACATCGGCTGCGGCTCGGGCGCTGGCGCCATCCTGACGGCACTGGCGCGGCCCCAGGCCGAGGTGCTGGCGGTCGACATCAACCCGTCGGCGCTGCGCATGACCCGCATCAACGCGGCGCTGGCCGGGGCCGACAACCTCATCGCGCGACACAGCGACCTGCTCAATGATGTCGACGGCGAGTTCGACCTCATCCTGGCCAATCCGCCGTATCTGGTCGACCCGGACGAGCGCGCCTATCGCCACGGCGGCGGGCCGCTGGGGGCCGGGTTGTCGTTGGCGATCTTCGACAGCGCCCTGCAGCGTCTGGCGCCGTGCGGCACCCTGCTGCTGTATACAGGTGTCGCGATGCAGGGCAACGAGGACCCGTTCCGTCGCGAAATCGAACAACGCCTCGAAGGCCGCGGGCTGGAATGGCGATACCGGGAAGTCGACCCCGACGTCTTCGGCGAAGAGCTGCTCGACGGTGCCTACACCGAGTGCGACCGCATCGCTGCAGTGGTGCTGGAAGTGACGCGCCCGGCGGGCTGACGTGACCGCGTGGAAAACGCTTCGCGGTTTTCCATGGGGTGGCCATCCACCCTACAACCGGCCCAGGCGTAGGGTGGATAACGCCGCAGGCTTATCCACGCGTTCCAGATCTTGATAGGGGCACCAGAGCCGTAGGATGGGTGCAACCCGTCTATCCCGGGAGGCCACATCTACACCGGCAACAGCACCAGGCATGCCGACAAGGTGAGCAACGAGCCGAGCGTCGACAGCAGCACCACACGCGACACCCGCGACGCCTCGCGCCCGTAGAACTCGGCGAGCATGTACGGCCCGGTGCCCGTGGGCAACGCACTCAGCAACAGCGCAGAGTAGGCCCACAGCGCCGGCAGTTCGAAGACCTGAAATGCCAGGAACCAGGTGATCAGCGGCTGGACCACCAGTTTCAGCGTGACCAGCGGCCATACGCCGCTGACCTTGCCGCCCGGCTGTGGCTGCGCGAGGAACAACCCCAGCGATACCAGCGCACAAGGCGCCGCCGCCGCGCCCAGCAGTTTCAGCAAGGTCGCCACCGGCACCGGCAGCTCCAGCCCGCTCGCCGCCCACAACCCACCCAGCATCGGTGCCACCACCAGCGGGTTGCGCAGCAGCGCGACAGAGACCTTGCGCAGCGTCCGGCTGAAGCCCTGGCCGGCGTGCAGCCCGGTCTCTACACAGGCCAGGGCAATGGCGAACAGCACGCACACCACGATGATCGAAGCCACCATGGCCGGCTGCAGCGCCTCGTCACCCAGCACCAGCATGCACAGCGGAATGCCGATATAGCCGGTATTGGCATAGGACGCACCGAGTGCATCGAGGCTGGCATCGGCCAGCGGCTGTTTCTGCAGCAGGCGATAGCCCAGGGTGAAGCCGAACACCCCAAGACAGCCCACCGAAAACGCCGTGATGAAGCCCGGCTGCCAGAGCTGCGTCCAGGTGGAATTGGCGACGACGCTGAACAGCAGCGCCGGCAGCCCCAGCCAGACCACGAAACGGTTGAGCTCGGAGGCCCCCGTCGGGCCCATGCGACCGGTGCGGCGGCACAGGTATCCCAGGAAAATCAGGGCGAAGACAGGAAGGACGACGTTGACGACGGCGGACATGGATTCTCATCGGGTGGCGGTACGGGGGCGGGCTGCAGACCTTAGCAAAAAATGGCTTATCGCATTGTTCGGGGCGGTTTGCTTTTTTCGGTTGCTAATAAGCGCGTAAGTCCCCTCGCCCCTGCATATTGCGCTTTTGTGGGAGCGGTCTTGACCGCGAAGCTTTTGGACTTTGACTTCCGAGCCCAGGGCCCGATGGCGGAGCTGGCTGGGGCATTGGTGTCGCCCTGCTGGGCGAGTCACTTTTTGGACGCCGGGATGGCTGGTTTTAGTGAGCACAATGTCTTGCTCGCGCACTTTGCGCTGTTGTGGGAGCGGTCTTGACCGCGAAGCTTTGGACTTTAACTTCCGAGCCCAAGGCCCGATGGCGAAGCTGGCTGAGGCATTGGTTTCGCCCTGCTGGGCGACTTACTTTTTTCAATTGCCAAAAAAGTAAGCAAAAACGCTTGCCCCTGCATCCGGCCCCGGCTGCGCCGGGGTTCGTTCGCTTCATCGCCGCTCCGAGGGTCGCCGTACAAGGGCCATCCATGGCCCTATACGGCTCTCGCCGCATCCATGCGGCTCGCCCCTCTACGCAGCGACTCCACTCACCCTTCTGATGGGGCGTTTCGCGTTGTCTGGCGGTTTGTGCGAAAGAAAAACAGAGCCAAAGAGCCAAAGAGCCAAAGAGCCAAAGAGCCAAAGAGCCAAAGAGCCAAACAAAAGAGTCTAGAGCGGTCGGAGCGCGTGAGTGCAAGCCGTCAAGCGCAGCGAAGAACATCATGCATCCTACGTTTTTGCTTCTCTATATAAGCGCACGGCCCGGCAGACAACACCAAATCGCCCCTTTCAGGAGGCCGAGCGTAGATCGTAGGGTGGGTAACGCGAAGCTTACCCGCCGCTTTTCGAAGGCGAAGCTTGATACCGATCGACGTATCAATTGCGGTGGAAAATGCTTCGCAGTTTTCCACCCTACGAACTTTTGATGGCCATTGATTAAGTGACCTTGGTTCGAAACGGCTCTCTGCTTTTCCATCGCACGACCTACCAGACGACGCCGAACGCCCCTTTCAGGAGGCCGAATGGAATCCGCGCGGAGGGGAGCGAGCGGCATGGATGCCGCGAGAGGCGTAAAGGGCCATGGATGGCCCTTGTACGCCGGCCCCCGGAGTGCGGATGGAGTGAGGGAAGTCGAGCGCAGCGAGACCCGGATGCAGGGGCAAGCCTTTTTGCTTACTTTTTTGGCGCTTGAAAAAAGTGAGTCGCCCAGCAGGGCGAAACCAATGCGTCGGCCGACTCCGCCATCGGGCCCTAGGCTCGGAAGCAAAAGCCCAAAAGCCCAATACGCAGGACCAGGGCTTTTTTTGGTCCCTTTGGCAGACCGTCCATCCGGGCGACTGCCAAAAGAAACTCACCCAGCAGCGCGAAACCAAGCCCTCAACCAACTCGGTAATCACCTACAGCGCAAAACCAACCCGCGCAACGCGTCCCGTCGGCGACAGCCGGAATGCCCCTTAATGCAACATCGTCGAGGGACTGTACCCATTCGGCTCGGCCCGCGCCGCGGCGAACTCCGCCTCGACCTTCCCCCGCATCGCTTGCGGATCCGCCGGGAAGCCGCTGCGGTCACTGTAGTCCCACTCGGTAACGTAATGACTCTCGGCGGCCAACCCCTTGGCGCAGCTGATATCCAGTGCCGTGATACCAGCCACCGCCCCCGCGGCAATGGCCGCGTTGACCTGCTCGGTGCCGTTCTCGATGCTCAGGCCCAGGCCGACCAGGTCGAGGGCATCGCCGCCGATGCGGCCGTAGATCCAGGGTTTGGGATCGTCGGTGAGCAGCAGGCCGACGCCGGTGGCGATTTCGCGGGCCCCGCAGGCGCGGATCAGCCCTTCGTTGCCGGGCACGCCGAGGAAGCGGGCCAGCTTGCCGGGCATCAGCACCTCGGCCAGCCCCAGGCCGATGCTGAACCAGCCCAGCCCGCGGGCCAGGGTGCGGGCGGAATGGTTGGGGCGGGTAACGCGATGTGGAACGCTCATAACTATCTCCTCCGTCAGGGCTCATGGCTGCATGGCGGTCCCGGATCAGGGCCCCGCCAGCACTGCCCTTTAAGGTTTGAGAACGACCTTGATGCAGCCGTCATGCTTGTCACGGAAGGTCTTGTACATCTCCGGACCCTGCTCGAGGCTGACGCTGTGGGTGATGACGAAGCTCGGGTCGATCTGGCCTTCCTGGATGCGCTTGAGCAGGTCGTCGGTCCAACGATTGACGTGGGTCTGGCCCATGCGGAAGGTCAGGCCCTTGTTCATCGCCGCGCCGAACGGAATCTTGTCGATCAGCCCGCCGTAGACGCCGGGAATCGAGATGATTCCGGCCGGACGGCAGACGTAGATCATCTCGCGCAGCACGTGCGGGCGGTCGGTTTCCAGCATCAGCGCCTGCTTGGCGCGGTCGTACATCGAGTCGAACGAGCGCGCCGCGTGCGCCTCCATGCCCACCGAGTCGATACACTTCTCCGGGCCCTTGCCGCGGGTCAGTTCCTTGAGCCGTTCGAGCACGCTTTCTTCGTCGAAGTTGATGGTGATGGCGCCGCCAGCCCGCGCCATGGACAGGCGCTCGGGCACGTTATCGATGCAGATGACCTGCTCGGCACCCATCATGATCGCGCTGCGGATGGCGAACTGGCCGACCGGGCCGGCGCCCCACACGGCAACCGTGTCGGTGGGCTGGATGTCGCACTGCGCCGCAGCCTGCCAGCCGGTGGGCAGGATGTCGCCGAGGAACAGTACCTGTTCGTCGGTGAGGCCGTCGGGAATCACCACCGGGCCTACGTCGGCATAGGGCACGCGAACGAATTCGGCCTGCCCGCCGGCATAACCGCCGGTAAGGTGGGTATAGCCGTAGAGCCCGGCCGTGGTGTGGCCGAAGACCTTGTCGGCGACATCCTTGTTGCGGTTGCTGCGTTCACAGACGGAGAAATTGCCGCGCCGGCACTGGTCGCATTCGCCGCAGACGATGGTGAAGGGCACCACCACACGGTCGCCGACCTTGAGCTTCTTGTTCGCCGAGCCGACTTCCATCACCTCGCCCATGAACTCGTGGCCCATGATGTCGCCGTGCTGCATGCCGGGCATGAAACCGTCGTACAGGTGCAGGTCGGAGCCACAGATGGCGCAGGACGACACCTTGATAATGGCGTCACGGGGATCCTCGATCGACGGATCGGGGACGTGGTTGTCGCAACGAATATCATGCTTGCCATGCCAGCGAAGGGCTCTCATGGAAAAATCTCCTGGTTCGGTGTTCGGAAACGCCGCCGTGGTGGTCCTTCCTGATGTCTTCGCCGCGCTGCGGCAGCTGCTCCTGACCCGACTGCTGCCGTGCGGCAGGGTATATGGCGTGCGTGCTATCAGATTTTTAGTGTGCGCGGTGGCGGCAGAGTTGCGAGACAGGCTGCCTCGACGGGGAAATCACCGACGGGCTGTCATGCGTCGGCAGGGCCAACGAGGCCGCACGGGAGCCGCTCGCCCATGATCACGTCGCTCCGCCGGCCTGCACACACCGCCTGGCCACACGCTGTCGCCGGCTGTTTCGCGAGCAAAGCTCGCTCCTACAAAAACGGTGTGCTTATCCGGCGGCAACCGTTACCAGCGCCGTGCGACCACTCGCGACCCACTTGTAGGAGCACGCTCTGCGTGCGACCCCGCGCACTGAGGCCGACGTGATGCGCCGCGTCCAAGTCGCCGGTACACAAGTCAGCGCCGGGAGCGAGCCCGCTCACGAAACCGGTATGCACCGCTCGCGACCCACCTGTAGGAGCACGCTCTGCGTGCGAACCCGCGCGCTGAGGCCGAAGTGGTGCGCCGCGTCCAGGTCGCCGGTACACAAGTCAGCGCTATGAGCGAGCTCGCTCACGAAACCGGTGTGTACCGCTCGCGCCCCACCTGTAGGAGCACGCTCTGCGTGCGACCCCGCGCGCCGAGGCTGAGGTGGTGCGCCGCGTCCAGGTCGCTCGCTCGCGAACCGGCGCGCTGGCGCGCCGTCGCAGTCAGATCATCCGCGACGCGGCTTCTCAGCCCTTGCCCGGGCGCACGGAGGCGTAGCCGTTGCGATAGCTCGGATATTGCGGCGCCCAGCCGAGGGCGCGCGCCCGGGCGTTGCGGCAGCGTTTGCTGCCGGCGCGGCGGGTCATGCTCTGCTCGGCCCACTGGGTCACGCCAAGCCGTTCACGCAGGAAGTCGATTACCTCGTGCAGCGGCGCCGGGTCGTCATCGACGCCCAGGTAGCAGTCTTCCAGATCGCCACCGGCGTGATCGGTCTGCAGCAGGCAGGCGAGCAGCGCGGCGGCGTCGTCGCGATGGATGCGATTGCTGTACTGCGGCGGCTCACGGTCCACACGCAGGCCTGCGCGTACCTGATTCTGCATCCACGGCCGGGCCGGGTCGTACAACCCGGCCATGCGCACCCGGGTGGCCGGAATACCGCTGTCCAGCGCCAGCTGCTCGGCCTCGAGCATCACCCGGCCGGTGTAGCCGGTGGGCGCGGTCGGCGATGTCTCATCGATCCAACCACCGTCGCTCTGCGCATAAACGCCCGTGCTGGATACGAAGAAAAGCCGCTTGGGCTGCTGGCCACGCTGTTCGAGCCAGCCGAGCACATTACGCAGGCCATCGATATAGGCCGACCGGTAGCCGGGCTCGTCATGCTGGCTCGCCGAGGCGGCGTAGACCAGGTAGTCCAGCTTGCCATTGGGCCAGCTACGCGGCAGCTCCGCAGCCGACAGGTCGCCCTTGACCGGGAGGATGGGTACCGGTAGATCCGCCGCCTGGCGACGCAGGCCATAGACTGTCCAACCCGCCCGGCTGAGCTGCAATCCGAGACGAATACCCACATCGCCGCAGCCGGCGATCATTACCGAAGGTCGAGTTGCCATGGCGGTTGCTCCATAACCGTGCGGGCCACCGATCGGCCCACGTGGATCAAGTGTAACGCTGCCGCGAATCGGCCGCCGATCAGCTTTGACGGAACGGCTGGCAGCCAGTTGGTTCGAACACGAGCAAAGGCTATGCTAGCCGGCACTCTGATGGAATAACGCTATGACACTGACCGAACTGCGCTACATCGTCACGCTCGCCCAGGAACAGCATTTTGGCCGCGCGGCCGAACGCTGCCACGTCAGCCAGCCGACCCTGTCGGTGGGCGTGAAGAAGCTCGAGGACGAGCTTGGCGTGCTGATCTTCGAGCGGACCAAGAGCGCAGTCCGCCTGACGCCAGTCGGCGAAGGCATTGTCACCCAGGCGCAGAAGGTGCTCGAGCAGGCGCAAAGCATTCGTGAGCTGGCCCAGGCCGGCAAGAACCAGCTGGCCTCGCCGCTGAAAGTGGGCGCCATCTACACCGTCGGCCCCTACATGTTCCCGCACCTGATTCCGCAGCTGCACCGCGTAGCGCCGGACATGCCGCTGTATATCGAGGAAAACTTCACCCACATCCTGCGCGACAAGCTGCGTACCGGCGAGCTGGACGCGATCATCATCGCGCTGCCGTTCCAGGAAGCCGACGTACTGACGCTGCCGCTGTACGACGAGCCCTTCTATGTGCTGATGCCCGCCGGGCATCCGTGGACGAAGAAGGAAACCATCGACGCGGAGATGCTCAACGACAAGAGTCTGCTGCTGCTTGGCGAAGGCCATTGCTTCCGCGATCAGGTCCTCGAAGCCTGCCCGACCACCCGCAAGGGCGAGGCGCCGAGCCACACCACGGTGGAGTCCTCGTCGCTGGAAACCATCCGCCACATGGTGGCCTCCGGCCTGGGCGTATCGATCCTGCCGCTGTCGGCGGTCGATAGCCATCACTATTCGCCGGGCGTGCTGGACATTCGCCCGATGACCGCGCCGGTCCCCTTCCGCACCGTGGCGATCGCCTGGCGCGCCAGCTTCCCGCGACCGAAAGCCATCGAAGTGCTGGCCGACTCCATCCGCCTGTGCTCGGTCGCCAAACCGGCAGCGGCGAACGCCTGAAGCGATGAGCGAACTGGCGGCGGTGCCGGTTACCGCAATCAAGGGCGTCGGCGCCGCGCTGGCCGAGAAGCTGGCCAAGGTCGGTCTGGAAACGCTGCAGGACCTGCTGTTCCACCTGCCGTTGCGCTATCAGGACCGCACCCGCATCGTGCCGATCGGCGCGCTGCGCCCCGGGCAGGACGCCGTGGTCGAAGGCACGGTGACCGGCACCGACATCGTCATGGGCCGCCGCCGCAGCCTGCTGGTGCGCCTGCACGATGGCAGCGGCAGCCTCAGCCTGCGCTTCTATCATTTCAGCCAGGCGCAGAAGGAAGCGCTCAAGCGCGGCACCCAGGTGCGCTGCTACGGCGAAGTGCGCCCCGGTGCGTCGGGACTGGAGATCTACCACCCCGAATACCGCGCGCTGAGCGACAGCACGCCGGTCGCCGTGGAACAGACGCTGACCCCGATCTACCCGACCACCGAAGGCCTGACCCAGCAGCGCCTGCGCCAGTTGACTGAACAGGCACTGGCACGGCTCGGCCCTCACAGCCTGCCGGACTGGCTGCCCGCGGAGCTGACCCGCGACTACCGTCTGGCCAAGCTCGACGAAGCGATCCGCTACCTGCACCGGCCTCCGCCGGATGCCGACCTGGAAGAGCTCGCCGAAGGCCGGCACTGGGCGCAGCACCGTCTCGCCTTCGAAGAATTGCTGACCCACCAACTCTCGATGCAGCGTCTGCGCGAGAGCAGTCGCGCCCAGCACGCGCCACCGCTGCCGGTCGCCTGCGAGCTGCCAAAACGCTACCTGACCAACCTCGGCTTCCAGCCCACCGGCGCGCAGCAGCGCGTCGGCGCCGAGATCGCCTATGACCTGGCCCAGGACGAGCCCATGCTGCGCCTGGTGCAGGGTGACGTTGGCGCCGGCAAGACGGTAGTCGCCGCCCTCGCCGCCCTGCAGGCGCTGGAAGCCGGCTATCAGGTCGCGCTGATGGCACCGACCGAGATCCTCGCCGAGCAGCACTTCATCACCTTCTGCAAATGGCTGGAGCCGCTGGGCATCGAGGTCGCCTGGCTGGCCGGCAAGCTCAAGGGCAAGGCGCGCACAGCCGCACTGGAGCGCATCGCCGCCGGCTGCCCGATGGTGGTCGGCACCCATGCGCTGTTCCAGGACGACGTGCAGTTCCGCCGCCTGGCGCTGGTGATCATCGACGAACAGCACCGCTTCGGCGTCCAGCAGCGCCTGGCGTTGCGGCGTAAGGGCGTCGAGGGTCGACTCTGCCCGCACCAGTTGATCATGACCGCCACGCCCATCCCGCGCACCCTCGCCATGAGCGCCTACGCCGATCTGGACACCTCGATCCTCGACGAGCTGCCGCCGGGCCGCACCCCGGTCAACACCGTGCTGGTGGCCGACAGCCGCCGTCTGGAAGTCATCGAGCGGGTGCGCTCGGCCTGCAACGAGGGGCGCCAGGCCTACTGGGTCTGCACCCTGATCGAGGAATCCGAGGAGCTGACCTGCCAAGCCGCGGAAACCACCTTCGAGGACCTGTCGGCGGCGCTCGGTGGGCTCAACGTCGGGCTGATCCACGGCCGCATGAAGCCGGCCGAGAAGGCGGCGGTGATGGCCGAATTCAAGGAAGGACGGTTGCAACTGCTGGTCGCCACCACGGTGATCGAGGTAGGCGTCGACGTGCCCAACGCCAGCCTGATGATCATCGAGAATCCCGAGCGCCTCGGGCTCGCCCAGTTGCATCAGTTGCGTGGCCGGGTGGGCCGGGGCAGCGCGGCCAGCCATTGCGTGCTGCTCTATCATCCGCCGCTGTCGCAGATCGGCCGCGAACGGCTGGCGATCATGCGCGAAACCTGCGACGGCTTCATCATTGCCGAGAAGGACCTGGAGCTGCGTGGCCCCGGCGAAATGCTCGGCACCCGGCAGACCGGGCTGCTGCAGTTCAAGGTTGCCGATCTGATGCGCGACGCCGATCTGCTACCGGCGGTGCGTGACGCCGCCCAGGCGCTTCTGGCACATTGGCCGCAGCATGTCAGCCCGCTGTTGGAGCGCTGGCTGCGGCATGGTCAGCAATACGGCCAGGTCTGACGCTCGTCGACAAACGCAAACCACACTAACCATAAGGCTATACTGCGCCCATTGGGAATAAGACGGACACCGCTCATGAACAAGGCCGCCAGCAGCAACCACAACATCACGCTCCCGCCAATGATCGTCCAGTTGCTGGACAAGCTGGCGCTGCCCTACCGCATCTGCGAGGACCGCGCGGACTTCGATCCTTCCCGGCGCGTGCAGGCCGTACTGGTCGATGATGCCATCGGCGCGCTGCTGGTGCTTTACCCCCGTGACCACCTGCTCGACCTGCCAAGCCTGGTGGAGCTCACCGGACGGCAGCTGGTCGCGGTCAAGCCCGAGCGGCTGATGCGCATGCTGACCAAGCACGACCTGAAAATACTGCCCGGCCTGCCGCCCCTGACCAGTTCGCCGTGCCTGTACGAGGAGCGACTGCTGCAACAACCGGAACTGCTCGTCGAATCCGGGCAGCCGGGCGTGCTGCTGGCTATGGCAAGCAGTGATTTCAAATTGCTGCTGAGCAAGGCCAGCGCCGGGCGCTTCGCCGTACCCTTGAGCCAGATCCGGCCCAACCTCGACCGCCCCGAGGACGACAGCGCGCAGATCACCCAGGCGGTGCAGAGCTTTACCGCCAGGCGTATCCAGAAGCGCCTGGAAGAAACCATCGAGATCCCGCCACTGGCGCAGACGGCGCAGAAGATCATCAAGCTGCGCGTCGACCCCGACGCCACCGTGGATGACATCACCGGCGTGGTGGAAACCGACCCGGCCCTGGCCGCGCAGGTGGTCAGCTGGGCGGCCTCGCCCTACTACGCCGCGCCCGGCAAGATCCGTTCGGTGGAGGACGCCATCGTACGGGTGCTCGGCTTCGACCTGGTGATCAACCTGGCACTGGGCCTGGCGCTGGGCAAGACCCTGAGCCTGCCCAAGGATCAACCGCAACAGGCCACGCCCTACTGGCAGCAAGCGATCTATACCGCCGCGGTGATCGAGGGCCTGAACCGTGCCATCCCGCGTACCCAGCGACCCGAGGCCGGGCTCAGCTACCTGGCCGGACTGCTGCACAATTTCGGCTACCTGGTCCTCGCCCACGTCTTCCCGCCGCATTTTTCGCTGATCTGCCGGCACCTGGAAATCAACCCGCACCTGAGCCACAACGTCATCGAGCAGCACCTGCTGGGTATCACCCGCGAGCAGATCGGTGCCTGGTTGATGCGTTACTGGGGCATGCCCGACGAGCTGTCCACCGCGTTGCGCTTCCAGAACGACCCGTACTATCAAGGCGAGCATGCCGGACACGCCAATCTGGTCTGCCTGGCGGTACGCCTGCTGCGCAACCGCGGCATCGGCGACGGTCCCTACGGTGAGATCCCCGACGAGCTGTTCGGCCGCCTCGGGTTGAGCCGGGACAAGGCCAACGATGTGGTCAACAAGGTGCTCGACGCCGAGGCCGCACTCCGCGCCCTGGCGATGCAGATTCATCCCTCGACCTGAGTACACCTGAGCTCCGGGCCAGCCCTCGGCCCGGAGTCGCTACTCCCACCCTCTACTCTTGCTGCGGCTCCTGCTGCTCCTGCTCCTGCTCCTGCTCCTGCTCCTGCTCCTGCTCCTGCTCCTGCTCCTGCTCCTGCTCCTGCTCCTGCTCCTGCTCCTGCTCCTGCTCCTGCTCCTGCTCCTGCTCCTGCTCCGTTGGATCCTGGGCGTCGACAGGTTCCGGCGACGGCTCCGGGTCGGCCGCGGTCTCGGTGGCCGGACCGCTACTGCGTGGCTCGCCGCGCAGCCTGGCGGCCGCATAGCCCAGCGCAGGCCCGGCATCCGACCGGTCGGCGATGGCTTGCAGGGCCTCGTTCATGCCATCCCAGAACAGGCTCATCTCCGGCACCGAGGGCATCGGGCGACCGAATGTCACGCCATCCATCGAGATCCGCAGGTGTTCATCGGTGACCATGTCCCAGAACAGGCGTTTGTTCAGCGGTACGCCGATCGGCTTGTCCGCATTGACCCGGCTCAGGCCGTCGCGCGTCAGCAGGTAGTCTTCGATGAAGCGAGTGGCGGCGCCCGGATTCTGGCTGCGTGCCGACACCATCGCGCCCAGTACCCCGACGAAGGGACGGGCAGGCTGTCCGGCGACCGTCGGCAGCGGCGCCACACCGAAATCGATGCCCGCCTTGCGCAGCCCTTCCCACGCCCAGGGACCGGTCACCCATAGCGCCTGCTTGCCGCTGTGCATCGCCGCCTCGGCGGCGTTGCCAGGCATGCCGCCGGCCGGCAGCACGCCGGTCTCGACGAAGCGTTGCAGCAACCGGGCCCCGGTCAGGGCACCTGGATTGTCCACGCCGACATCCTTGATGTCGTACCCGCCATCGGCCTGACGCTTGAACACGTAACCGCCATTGGCAGCCAGCAGCGGCCAGCTGAAATAGGCGTTGGCGTAATCCCAGCCGATGGCCTTGATACCGCGCGGCGCGAGCGAAGCCTCGAGCGCGGCGATGTCTTCGAAGGCCGCCGGCGGAGTCGCGACCAGCGCCTTGTTGTAGATCAGCATGACCGCCTCGGCACCGACTGGGTAGCCCCAGGTCTTGCCACCGACGGTGAACGCATCCCAGCCGACGGAGACCAGCGCATCGCGCAGGGCTTGTGGCGGGTCGACCGGAACGACCAGGCCTTTCTCGATGAAATCGCCGAGGCGATCCTGAGGCCAGAGCACGATGTCCGGACCGCCGCCGGCGGCGCTCGCCTGCTCGAATGCTTTGGTCAGGTCATCGGGGTGTTCGACCCGCGCGGTAATGCCGGTCTGCCCGGTGAACTCCTCGGCGACCTGTTGCAGGCCCTGATAGCCCTTGTCCGAGTTGATCCAGATGAGCAGTTCGCCGCGCTCGGCAGCGCTGGCCACCAGCCCGCAGAACAACAACGGGAGGGCGATAAGTATCGGTTTGATGCGCATGCTTGGCTCCAGGCTCAATAGCGGTAACGCGAGATGTCGGCGATCATCCGCTCGGACAGCTGGTGCAGTTGGTCGGCCTCGCGGGCGGTCTGGTTGGCCGTCGCGGTGTTCTGTTCGGTCATCGACGCGATGGTCTCCACCTGAACGGCGATCAGGTTGCTCGCCGCGCTCTGCTCGCGGATGGCGTAGGAGATCTCGCTGGCCATCGCAACGGTCTGCGCCGAGGCGTCGCGAATCAGCTGCACGGCCAGCCCCGCCTCACGCGCACGCTCGGCACTGTGCTGCACGGTGCTGACCGCATGCTGCATGCGCGCCACAACATCGCTGGCACCCTGCTCGATGGCCTCGACGATGCCGGTGATTTCGCTGGCTGACTCCGCCGTGCGTGCGGCCAGTTTGCGTACCTCGTCCGCCACCAAGGCGAAGCCGCGCCCCTGTTCGCCCGCGCGTGCGGCTTCGATGGCCGCGTTCAGGGCGAGCAGATTGGTCTGCGCCGCCACGTCGCTGATCACGCTCATCACCGTCGAGATCCGCGTGGTCTCCCCTTGCAGATGATCGACACTCGCGGCCGTCCCGGTGACCTGCTCGGCGATCGCGCCCAGGTCATCGATCGTCGCCTGCATGACCGAGATCCCCTCGGCCGCGCGAGTGCCGGCCTGGGTGGAGGACTGCGCGGCGTCTTCGGCGCGTTCGGCGACGTGGCTGATGCTGACGGTCATCTCTTCCACGCCGGCAGCCATCTGGGTGGCGGCGTCGGCCTGGGTCGTCGAGCTGCTGGAAAAGCTGTTGGCGTTGGTGCGCAGGCCGGACGCCGCGCCGCCCACCTGCCCGGCGCTCTGCGCCAGGGTGTTGAAGCTGCGCTGCAACGCATCGACCATGCTGTTGAACGCCTGCACGGTCTGCCCGATCTCGTCGCCGGAACGCACCTCGACGCGCTGGGTCAGGTCGAGTTGCTCACCGATCGCCATGACCGTGCGGCGCATGGCCTGCAGCGGCTGCATGATCGAGCGGCCCAGCGCGAAGCCGAACCCGAGCATCACCACCAGAGCCAGCAGGACGATGCCGGACAACAGACTGAACGCGCCTTCATAGGCGTCGGCCGAGGCTTTCTGTGTAGCGTCCAGGCCGGCCTGTGCATCGGCCGCCAGCTGCGCGAGCAGCTGGGATGTGAGCACCGCCGCGTCTTCGATGAAGGGGCTGACGGCCAACTCCATCGCCGCTTCGGTCTGATTCTGACGGGAACGAGCCAGCGCGGTTTCGCAAACGATCAGATAGGCATTGACGGTCTTGCGGAACTCTTCCAGCGCTGCCGCGACCTCGGCGGAATCCGCCGCGGCGATGGCACGGGCAACCTCGGCGTCCAGCTCGCGGCTGCGTTCGGCCAGCAGCTGGTCGAGCTGCCGTTTGCGCACCAGATCCGGGTCGGCGATATGGCGGAAGATGATGCCGCGCAGCTCCTCGTAACGGGCCGCGAACGCTTTGGCATCGATCAGCCGGGGCGTTTCGTGGGTGGTCACCCGAACGACCGCACGGTCAATCTCCTTGAGCCCGTACAGTCCCAGTCCGCCGATGGCGAATAGCGCGAACAGGGCGATCGAAACGAGCGCCGTCAGGCGTAGCTTGATGGTCATGGAAGTCCTTGGGAATGGAGACGGGAC
Organism: Stutzerimonas stutzeri; assembly: GCF_019090095.1. Classification (NCBI taxonomy): domain Bacteria; kingdom Pseudomonadati; phylum Pseudomonadota; class Gammaproteobacteria; order Pseudomonadales; family Pseudomonadaceae; genus Stutzerimonas; species Stutzerimonas stutzeri. The sequence goes on from NZ_JAGQFP010000002.1 coordinate 91,711, forward strand.
GGCTGCGCCCTGGCGGAGACGCACAGGCGCAGCGGTATACGGTCCGTATCGACTTCCGGTCCCCGGCCTTGAACGCGACCGACGAGCGGCCTGCCTTAGCGCGCGCAGCCAGGGCAGCTTGGCGATCACCGCCAGGCTTGGCGCGACGAGCTCAGCCGCCGGCGCGGAAACTCACCCGGGCGTCCACCAATCCTTCACCGACCCGGCTGATGCTGACTTCGGCAAGGCTCGCGCCCGCCGCCTGCAGCTCGTCGAACCAGCTCAGCAAGGTGGCATAGGACGCCCCGGGCAGCGCCACCTGCAGGCTGCCGTCGTTGCCGATATCGAAGCTTTCGATAACCAGCCCACGCTGTTGCGCGCTCTGGGTTACCAGGCCCTGGAGCTGCTCGGGCGCCAGCGAGACCGACTGGTTGCGCGACATCTGCCGGGCCAGCTCGGTGTTCTGCTCCAGATAGCCGTACAGCTGGCGCTCCTGCTGGAACGCGGCGCGGGCATCGCGCGCGCGCTGCTGCGCCGGTTGCCAGAGCAACAGGTACAAGAGCACCACCAGCAGGAAGGCCCCGAGCAGGGTCAAGGACAGCCGCTCGCGCGGCTGCAGGCGCTGCCAGCGCAACCACAGCGGGGACTCGGTCAGGCGCACCTGCATTTGCTGTCTCAGATTCATCCCTGACCTCCGATCACCACACGCGCGCTGACCGCGTCGCCGTCGCGGCTGGCCGAGCCCAGCTGGACGTTTTCGGCGGTTTCGCCCAGGCGTTGGCGCAACTGCTCGAGCGTGGCGAAGTCGCTGGCGCGAACCTGCAGGGCGAGATCGCCGCGCGCCTGGTTGTAGTCGAGCTGACTGACGGTCACCGCAGGCCCGTCAGCCATGGCCCGCGCCACCTCGTCGAGCAGGCGCATGAAGCCCGACGGCCCGCCGGCACGCTGACCGATGTGCTCATCGAACTGCGCACGCAGGTTGACGATGCGCCGATCTTCGGGGAACAGCTCGCTGTACAGCGCACGGCTGGACTGCGCGTAACGCTCCGCCTGTCGCTCCAGCGTCCAGGCCTGGACCAGGTTGAAGACCAGTTGCACCGCCAGCACCAGCGCGAGCACCACCAATACTGGCTTCCACTGCCCCAGCCCACTGCCGGCGGCCTTCACCGCGAAATCGCCCTGGGCCAGGTTCAACGCCGCCGCGCGCCCGGCCGCGAGAAAGCGATAGGGATCGTCCACTGGCTGATAGTCATCGAGCAGCCGCGGTGCTTCGTCCACGGTGCCATGGCCGTGACGCGGTGCCGGGCACTGGTTGGCCAGATACGGCCATTGCTGGCTGTCAAAGGCCAGCCGCGCTTCCGGAGCGCCGCCCAGCAAGGCGCGTCCGCCGATGACCAGCAGCTGCGTGCCATCACGGGGCAAGAGGTCGGCGTCGACGTGGATGGCGACGATGGTCAAGCCCTGCGCCTGCAGGTCTTGCAGCCAATCGGCCAGCAGCTGTCGACGGACCGCGATGACCCGCCGCCGGCCGTCGTCCAGCGCATCGCCGTGCGTCAGATGCAGGTCGTCGACGTTCTCGGCCAGCAGCTCCTCCACCGCATAGGCCAGCGCCTGGTTCAACCAGCGGGCCTTGCGGGTCGGCAGATTGACCGCCACGGCGCTGCAGACCTCGACCGGCAACACCAGGGTCACCGCTGCCGGGGCCAGCTCGGCGCACCGGGCCAGCGACATCCAGCCGCCTTCACCCTCGCCCGGTAACCAGTAGACCTGTGATTCGGCACCGAGTCGGGTGCCGCAATCGGCAGGCAGAAACAGGCAATCCATCGGCTATCGTTCTCCATCGGTAGTTTGACGAGGCAGTCGCGGCGGCTGCCCCAGGTTGCGCTGAAGGACCCGGACGTCGCCGTTTTCCTCGCGCCGCAACCGGCTCACCAGAGCCAGCTGTCGATCACCCAGACGCACCTCGCTGGTGACCTGGAAGAATTGACTGGTCACCGCGATGTTGGTGCCTTGCAGTTGGACACCGCCAAGCGCCGGTTGCGCCATGAAACTCGCCGTATCGCGAAACGGCGCGGCTTGCCGGGCCTTGACCATGACCTCGGCCATCCCCGGACTGAGACTATCGGCCAGGCTCGACAGGACCATGGCGCTGGCGGTGTTGACGTTCAGTGGCATGTCGGCCGGCAACGCGGTGACGTAGGGTGCCAGACGCTGGAAATCCTCGTCGCGCATGTCCAGCAACAGGCGCAGTTCGGACAGATCGTCCAGCCGGCGCCCGGCGGTGCGATAGGGCGGGTCGAGCAGCAGATAGGCATTGTCTTCGGCACCCAGCTCACCGCTGGGTTGCTGGTCGCTGTCGAGCCAGTCGAGCAGCCGCTCGGCATAGGGCTCGCTGATCTGCAGGCGCAGCAGCAGGCGTCGGAACTGCGCCAGCGCCGCCGCGTTCGGCTGTTGCTGGCGCACCAGGCTGTTGAGGTTGAAACGTCCGGCGAGGTCTTCGATACGGATCTGCACCTGGCCCTGGCCTTCATCGAGGTCATAGGCCGGCTGCGGCAGTGCCCAGGGCTCGAGCAGATGATCGACAGGCGGCTGTGCCGTCCCGTTGCCGGATGCTCGCAGGTCACGCCGCAGGATCGACTGCGCCAGTGCCTCGCCACCCAACGCGTAGTGCCAGGCCTGGCGAGCCTGCACCTGGTTGGCGGTGCCGCGGATGGACAACTGCTGGCGGGCGATCATGCCGGCACAAACCACCGTGACGATGGCCACCACCAGCAATACGGTGATCAGCGCGACCCCGCGCTGGGCGCTCACTGCATCTCTCCTTCACCGTCCGGCTCAGGCACGCCCTGCGAATCGGGCTGAACGAACTGTGCCGCCGGACGCGGGCCGTCGGGCAGGCGCAACAGGCGTGTGATGGTACCGTAGCGCTGATGATCGAAGGACACCTCCACCGCCTGGGGCATCCGCCGCGCTTGCTCATCAGGGTCACCGCGACCGAACTCGAACGGCGGCCATTCCTCCTGCCAGCTACCGTTCGTATCCAGATAGCGCACGCGCAGCGCGGTCACGTCGTCCAGCACCTTCTGCACCCGCGGCTGGCTGTCCAGGTCTCGATCCAGAACGATCCAGTAGAGCCGCTCCAGGGTGTTGCCGGCGAGCTGCCAGCGCACCCGTTGCAGGTTGGCGCGACGCATGCCGGTGGGGTTGCGCCAGCCGCTGCGGGTCAGCTCCAGCGAGACCCCGCCCTCGGTGCCCGCCAACTGGCCGATGAAGGCGTTCTGCTCATCGCCGTAACCGTCACGCACCGGCCGCGGCACGGCCTGTATCAGATCCTGCTCCAGGCGCCACACGGCACGGCTCAACTGCCGCAGCTGCAGCTCCTGGGCGCGGACCACCTCGTCGCTGCGCAGCACCGATTCGAGCATGCGATAGGTCGCCAGGCCCAGCAACGCGAACAGGGCGATGGCGATCAAAAGCTCGAGCAAGGTAAAACCGGCAGGGGCACGACGCATCATGGCGGCACCCCGACAAAGCCGGTCAGACTGGTCACGGCACGCTTGTCGATCGGGCCGCCGCGCCCGCCGCGCGTCTCGGCAGCGGCGACCCAGACGCGAATACGCAGCAGCCCCGGTGTGCCACTGGTTTCCACTTCACTGAGCGTCTGCCAGCGACGCCCAGCGAACTCGATCGCCAGGTCTTCGCGGCCGATGCCCGGTGCGGGCTGCTGCAATTGCAGTTCGGTGAGGCGGTTGTCGGCGATCCAGCTGGCCAGGGTCAGCGCTTCCAGCCGTCCGGCATTGTTCAGACTGCGGCCGGCGGCGGTCAGCACCACGGCGGCGACGATGGCGAAGATCGCCAGCGCCACCAGCACTTCCAGCAGGGTGAAGCCATCCGCACGGAGCCGGCCACGGGTCATCGGCGCGTTTCCTGCGGCTCGGCACGCGGCATGCTGAAGCCATCGCTGGACACCACCCAACGGCTGCCGTCCGGCCGTTGATCGACGAAGGTCAGGGTGAACGGCGAGAGCTCGCCACTGGACAGGATCAACAGTTGCGGCTGTACCCGCGGGGCTCGGCGCCGCTCGCGGTCGCCCTTATCGGACAGGCCGATGGGGTCATCCTCGCGCTTGACCGGCGCCACCAGCTTCAAGGGGGCGCCATCGAGTTCCAGCTCCAGGCGCATCCAGTCCGGGGCACGGTGCGCCTTGTCGTCGCCGGCATCGCGCCAGCGAGCATCGGCTTCGTCATAACGCATCAACCGATAGCCGTCGCGGCTGATCAACAACCCGTACTCCCGGTTATCGAGCACCGCCTCGTCGGCCATCAGGCTGATCAGCGTCGCCAGCCGCTGCGCTTCGTCGCGCAATTCGCGAGACGAGTTGGTGTTGCCCATCGAGAGCACCGCCAGGCCCACCAGGCTGCCGAGGATCACGATGACCACCATCAGCTCGATCAGCGTGAAGCCGCCCTCCCGGCGCGCTCGAGGCATGGATCAGAGATCCCAGTTACCGATGTCCGCGTTCAGATCCGAGCCGCCCTGCTTGCCATCGGCGCCGTAGGAATAGAGGTCGTACTGGCCCTTGGTGCCGGGTGACAGGTATTGGTATTCGTTGCCCCAAGGGTCCTTGGGCAGGCGCTTGAGATAGCCATCGCGGTTCCAGTTCTTCGGCTGCGGATTGCCGCTGGGCTTCTCCACCAACGCCTCCAGACCCTGCTGGGTGCTGGGGTAGGAATAGTTGTCCAGCTTGTACATGTCGAGGGCAGCGCCGATGGCTTTGATGTCGCCCTTGGCCACGGTCACCTTGGCCTGGTCCGGGCGGTTCATCACCTGCGGCACCACCAGCGCGGCGAGGATGCCGAGGATGACCACCACGACCATGATTTCGATGAGGGTGAAGCCCCTCTGTTTGCGTTCGTTCAACGTCATGCTCACTAGCCCACCAGTTGGTTGAGAGAAAGAATCGGCAGCAGGATCGCCAGAACGATCACCAATACCACAGCCCCCATGAACACCAGCATGAAGGGCTCGAAAAGTCCCACCATCAGCGAGATCTGCGCGGCCAGATCGTTCTCCTGATTGCGGGCGGTGCGCGCCAGCATCTGGTCCAGCTCGCCGGACTTCTCGCCGCTGGCGATCATGTGCAGCATCATCGGCGGAAACTCGCCGGTGGCATCCAGCGCCCGCGTCAGGCTACCGCCTTCGCGCACCCGTTGTGCCGCCTCGATCACCCGGTCGCGAATATGCAGGTTCGCAATCACGGCGGCGGCGATGCCCAGCGCATCCACCAGCGGCACGCCACTGCGGGTGAGGATCGCCAGGGTCGAGGCGAAGCGCGCCGTGTTGGTCGCCCGCGCCAACCGGCCCACCAGAGGAATCCGCAGGATCAGTGCATGCCAGCGGCGCCTGAGCTGTTCATCACGCAGCGCCTGGCGCATGGCGAGCATCAGCGCGACGATGCCCAGCAATATCAGCCAGCCCCAGCGCTGTACCACCTCGCTCACCGCAATCAGGCCGGTGGTCAGCGCCGGCAGCGCTTGCCCGGTGTTGACGAATACCTTCACCACGTCCGGCACCACGTAGCCCAGCAGCAAGGAGACAATGGCCAGCGAGGCCACCAGCAGAATTACCGGGTACAGCAAGGCGAGCTGAATTTTCTGCCGCGACTGCTGGCGCTGGTCGGTGTAGTCGGCCAGCTGGTCGAGCACCAGGCCGAGGTGACCGGCATGCTCGCCCGCCGCCACCGTGGCGCGGTACAGCTCGGGAAAGGCCGAGGGGTACTCACGCAGTGCGCCGGCCAGACTATGGCCCTCCAGCACTCGCGCGCGCACGGCCAGCAGCATGGACTTGATCTTCTGCGAACTGGTCTGGGCGGCCGCCGCCCGCAAGGCCTCCTCGATCGGCAGCGCTGCCTGTACCAAGGTCGCCAGCTGGCGTGTCACCAGAGCCAGGTCACGCGCCGACAGCCCGCGACCGAAGGCGAAGCCGCCACCACCGCTGTCTTCCTTGGCCTTGGCCTGCTTGACCTCCAAAGGCGACCACTGCTTCTCGCGCAGCAGCTGGCGCGCCTGCCGGGCGCTGTCCGCCTCGATCAGGCCCTTCTGCTCGCGCCCCCGCGGGTCGAGGGCAATGTATTCGAACGCCGCCATCAGCGCAGGCCTGCGCCAGGGCAGTGAAAAGCTCGCGGTCGAGACCGCTCCCACAACGCCCTGTCACGCCGCCGACACAACGCCCCCGCTTCGAGCCCCAGGCTCGTGGGAGCGGTCTTGACCGCGAATCGCGCACCTACGCTGAGCGATGCCTGCACCTCACTCCCAAATCGCCTGCGCGCATTCATCATGGCCTGCGCCTCGAAACCAGCGTTCCACCGCACGCCCATGGGAGCGGTCCTGGCCGTGAGCGCTTCGGTGAAACCGAACGGAGCCTTCACCGTTATTCCTCCCGCGTCACGCGCAGCACTTCTTCGATGGTGGTCACGCCTTCACGCACCTTGCGCAGACCATCCTCGCGAATGCTCGGCCCCAGCCGGCGTGCGTGGCGGAGCATGTCCTGCTCGGGTGCACGGGTATGAATCATGCTGCGCAGGGTGTCGTCGAACATCACCAGCTCATAGATGCCCGTGCGCCCGCGATAGCCCAGCTGCCGGCAGACGTCGCAGCCCTCGGCGTGGTACAGCGTCGGCGCCTCGCTCGGATCGAGGCCGAACAGGGCGCATTCGGCTTCGTCGGCAACATAGGCGCGCTTGCAGTCATTACACAGCACGCGCACGAGGCGTTGGGCCAGCACGCCGAGCAGCGAGGAGGAAATCAGAAAAGGCTCGACGCCCATGTCCACCAGGCGCGTGACGGCGCCGATGGCACTGTTGGTGTGCAGGGTCGAGAGCACCAGGTGGCCGGTCAGCGACGCCTGCACCGCCATGTCGGCGGTTTCCTGGTCGCGGATCTCGCCGACCATCACGACGTCCGGGTCCTGGCGCAGAATCGCGCGCAGGCCACGGGCGAAGGTCATGTCGACCTTGGTGTTGACCTGGGTCTGACCGATGCCCTCGAGGTTGTATTCGATCGGGTCTTCGACGGTAAGGATGTTGCGGGTGCGGTCGTTGAGCGTGACCAGGCTGGCGTAGAGCGTGGTGGTCTTGCCCGAGCCGGTCGGGCCGGTGACGAGGATGATGCCGTGCGGCTTCTGTACCGCCTGTTCCATCACCCGGCGGTCGCGCTCGCTCATGCCCAGGTGACGCAGGGTCAGGCGCCCGGCCTGCTTGTCGAGCAGACGCAATACCACGCGCTCGCCGTTGGCCGAAGGCAGCGTCGAGACGCGGATGTCCACTTCCCGCCCACCGACGCGCAAGGAAATCCGGCCGTCCTGAGGAATGCGCTTCTCGGCGATATCCAATCTCGCCATGACCTTGATCCGCGACACCAGCAGCGCTGCCAGTTCACGTTTGGGCTGCACCACCTCGCGCAGGATGCCGTCGATACGAAAACGGATCACCAGACGCTTCTCGAAGGTTTCGACGTGGATATCCGAGGCGTTCTCCTTGATCGCCTCGCCGAGGATGGCATTGATCAGACGGATGATCGGCGCGTCGTCTTCCTGTTCCAGCAGGTCTTCGGTTTCCTGGATCTGGTCGGCCAGGCTGTGCAGGTCCATGTCGTTGCCGAGGCCCTCGACCATCAGCATCGCCGCCGAGGAATCATGCTGGTAGGCGGCGCTCAACGCCTGCTCGAACTCGTCTTGCGCCAGCCATTGCATCGCCAGTGGCCCACCGGCGATACGTTGCGCTTCCTGCAGGGCGGTCAACGGCGCGCCTTCACGGGCACACAGGCGCAGGCCTTCGGGACGATCGAGCAGGATCACGCCATGGCGGCGCGCAAAGGCGAACGGCAAGCGCCGCTGGACCGGTTCCAGCAGGGTGGTCATTTCGTTGACGTCCAGTTCGGGCATGTGAATTTCTCACGAATAATGCAATCGAAGTCCGTCGGCAGTCCCGACGCCGGCGCAACCAAGGGCTTTGGACTACGAGCACGGCATGACATTGCAGGCTTTTGCCGGTTTTTTTGTGCATTCGACGCAGCGACCGGCACCAAGGTCGCATATAGACAAGCCCGACGGCGAGTACACCGTCTATGTTGCGTCATTCATGATTGCGCCGCGCATAACTTGGTATGGAACCTTAGACGAACGTCTAAGCCAATGCTCGCGCTGTCTGCAGCCATGCAGCGCAACCGAATGGTCATTACGTGAACGAAGCGCCACTGGCTCGTTCTGATTAAAACAGTTGTTTGATAATCCGGGCGATTGCAAAATGCCGCGCTGACCAGGCTGTGGGAAACGTAGCGAGCGAGTTCAAGCAGGCGCAACGACCAGGGAATTCAGCAGCCGGAGGCTGCTCCCGGGTGTTTCAACCCCGCATGAACGAGCATCGCGATGCTCACACCGCCCTGTTCAGCAGGCTCTACCGAGTGCAGGGGCCGTTAGCCGATCCACACCCGAGCACCACCGCAGTGAACGGGCGAATACAACACCAGCGGTTTACAGCCGGTCGACCGGTACCGCCGCTGGTTACGATCAAGCAGGAGAACAAGAACAATGCACATTGGTGTTCCTCTCGAAACCAGGCCCGGTGAAACGCGCGTTGCCGCGACACCGGAAACCATCAAGAAGCTGATCGGGCAAGGGCATCGGGTGACGGTGCAGAGCGGAGCTGGCGTACAGGCCAGTATTCCGGACAGTGCCTTCGAAGCGGCAGGCGCAACCATCGCCGATGCCGCTGCGGCGTTCGCAGCAGAGATCCTGCTGAAGGTGAACGCACCGAACGAAACCGAACTGGCGCAGATGCAGCCCGGTACGGTTCTGGTCGGCATGCTCAATCCCTTCGACAATGAAAACATCGCACGCATGGCCGAACGCGGCATTACCGCCTTCGCCCTGGAAGCCGCGCCGCGCACCTCGCGCGCGCAAAGCCTCGACGTGCTCTCCTCTCAGGCTAACATTGCCGGCTACAAGGCGGTGATGGTCGCCGCCAACCAGTACCCGCGCTTCATGCCGATGCTGATGACCGCTGCCGGTACGGTGAAAGCCGCACGGGTACTGATTCTCGGTGCCGGTGTGGCCGGTCTGCAGGCCATCGCCACGGCCAAGCGTCTGGGCGCGGTCATCGAGGCCTCGGACGTGCGTCCGGCGGTGAAGGAGCAGATCGAGTCGCTCGGCGCCAAGTTCGTCGATGTGCCCTTCGAGACCGACGAAGAGCGCGAGTGCGCCGAAGGCGTCGGCGGCTATGCCCGGCCCATGCCGGCCTCGTGGATGGCGCGCCAGGCGCAGGCCGTGCACGAACGCGCCAAGCAGGCCGACATCATCATCACCACCGCGCTGATCCCGGGCCGCAAGGCACCGACGCTGCTGCAGGAAGAAACCGTGCAGCAGATGAAACCCGGCTCGGTGGTCATCGACCTTGCCGCCTCCCAGGGCGGTAACTGTCCATTGACCGAAGCCGATCAGGTAGTGGTCAAGCACGGCGTGACCCTGGTTGGCTACACCAACCTGGCGACCCTCGTGCCGGCAGATGCTTCGGCGCTATACGCACGCAACCTGCTGGACTTCCTCAAGCTGGTGATCGATGGCGAAGCCAAGTTCCAGCTCAATCTTGAAGACGACATCGTCGCCGCGTGCCTGATGTGCCGCGACGGCCAGGTCGTGCGGACCAACGGTTAAGGGAGCCCGAACGAATGGACCTGATATCTGATGGCATCTACAACCTGATCATCTTCGTGCTGGCGATCTATGTCGGCTACCACGTGGTCTGGAACGTCACCCCCGCCCTGCATACGCCGCTGATGGCGGTCACCAACGCGATTTCGGCGATCGTCATCGTCGGCGCCATGCTCGCCGCTGCCCTGACCGTCACGCCGATGGGCAAGCTGATGGGCACCCTGGCCGTGACCCTGGCCGCGGTCAACGTGTTCGGTGGCTTCCTGGTCACCCGTCGCATGCTGGAAATGTTCAAGAAGAAGGAGCGCGCAGGCGCCAAGGCGGAGTCCAAGCCATGAGCATGAACCTGATCACCCTGCTCTACCTCATCGCTTCGGTGAGCTTCATCCAGGCCCTCAAAGGCCTGTCGCACCCGACCACTTCACGCCGCGGCAATCTGTTCGGCATGGTGGGCATGGGTATCGCCGTGGTCACCACGGTGTTCCTGGTGTTCAAGCTCGGCGCGCAGCTGGCCGAAAGCGCCAGCCCCTGGGGCGGCCTGGGCTTCATCATCCTCGGCCTGCTGATCGGCGGCAGCGTCGGTACGCTGATGGCCAAGCGCGTCGAGATGACCAAGATGCCCGAGCTGGTCGCCTTCATGCACAGCATGATCGGCCTGGCCGCGGTGTTCATCGCCATCGCCGCGGTGCTCGAGCCGCAGTCGCTGGGTATCGTCCAGGCGCTCGGCTATCCGATTCCGGCCGGTAACCGTCTGGAGCTGTTCCTCGGTGCGGCCATCGGTGCCATCACCTTCTCCGGTTCGGTGATCGCCTTCGGCAAGCTGTCGGGCAAGTACAAGTTCCGCCTGTTCCAGGGCGCGCCGGTGGTGTTCCCCAACCAGCACAAGATCAACCTCGCCGTGGGCGTGGCGATTCTGGTACTGGGCCTGATCTACACCTTCAGCGGCAACTTCACCGCGTTCATGATCCTGGTGGCGCTGGCCTTCGTGATCGGCGTGCTGATCATCATCCCCATCGGCGGCGCCGACATGCCGGTGGTGGTCTCGATGCTCAACAGCTACTCGGGCTGGGCGGCGGCCGGTATCGGCTTCTCGCTGAACAACTCGATGCTGATCATCGCCGGCTCCCTGGTGGGCTCGAGCGGCGCGATCCTCTCGTACATCATGTGCAAGGCGATGAACCGTTCGTTCTTCAACGTCATCCTCGGTGGCTTCGGCGCCGATGCCGACGCCGGCCCGGCCAAGGGCAGCCAGGAACAGCGTCCGGTCAAATCCGGTTCCAGCGATGACGCCGCCTTCCTGCTGTCGAACGCCGACACCGTGATCATCGTCCCCGGCTACGGCCTGGCGGTGGCCCGCGCGCAGCATGCACTGATGGAGCTGGCCGAGAAGCTGACCCATATGGGCGTGACCGTGAAGTACGCGATCCACCCGGTTGCCGGCCGTATGCCTGGCCACATGAACGTGCTGTTGGCCGAGGCCGAAGTGCCGTACGAGCAGGTCTTCGAGATGGAAGACATCAACTCCGAGTTCGGCCAGGCCGACGTGGTACTGGTGCTCGGCGCCAACGACGTGGTCAACCCGGCGGCGAAGAACGATCCGAAGTCGCCCATCGCCGGCATGCCGATCCTCGAGGCTTACAAGGCCAAGACAGTCATCGTCAACAAGCGCTCCATGGCCAGCGGTTATGCCGGTCTGGATAACGAACTGTTCTACATGGACAAGACCATGATGGTCTTCGGCGATGCCAAGAAGGTCGTCGAGGACATGGTAAAGGCCGTGGAATAAGCGACACCGCGACACCAAAGCCCCTCCCGGCATAGCCGCGAGGGGCTTTTTCTTGCCCGATCAGCCGCCGAACACCCGCGCCAGGTGCGCTTCGTAACGCTGGATGTCGGCCTCGATCGAGGGTCGCTTCATGACATCCACGCAGAGGAAGGTCGGCAGGCCTGTCATGCCGAGAAATTCGTTGGCCTTGTGGAAGGGGAAGTAGACGGCATCCACCCCCTTGCCTTCGAAGAAGTCCGTCGGATCGTCGAAGGCCTGCTGCGGCGCGTTCCAGGTCGCCGAAATCATGTACTGCTTGCCCTGCAACAGCCCGCCGCTGCCGTACTTCTGCGAGGCATCGGAGCGCGTGCGCCCGTCGTTGGCGTAGAGGCTGCCGTGGCCCTCGGTGAATACCTCGTCGAGGTATTGCTTCACCGTCCAGGGCGCGCCCATCCACCAGCCGGGCATCTGATAGATGATCACGTCCGCCCAGAGAAACTTGGCGACTTCTTCGGCCAGGTCGTAACCGGCGTCGATCTGGGTTTGCTTGACGTCGAAGCCGGCACGGTCGAGAAACCGCAACGCGGTTTCGTGAAGCGTGGTGTTGTAGCGACCATCGGAATGGGCGAACTGCTTGGCACCGTTGAGGAGCAGGATTTTTTTCATGGAAGGCGTATCCAGCAAATGAGAATGGCGGGCAGCCTAACGAGCCGCGGCGCGGCAAAACAGCGCGCTCCGGGCAAAAGCGTCTTGATTGAAAGTCACAAATGCTCGGCCTGTTCTTGCCTTAGGCTGTGGGAACCAACCACTGGAGCACGCCCATGAGCGAACCTTGCGCCTTTATCCTTCATGCCCATACCCGGCCGGAGAAATCCGCTGAGTTCGAGGCGCTGTTTAGCCGCTACGTCGACGCCAGCCGAGCCGAAGACGGTTGCATCGAGTACCACATGCTGCGCGATATCGAGGACCCCACGCTGTTCATCTTCTACGAGGTCTGGCAGTCCGCCGAACACCTGCAAACGCATACGGCACTGCCGCATATGCAGCGCTTCCATGATCAACGAATGGAGTTCCTGACGCGCGACTTCGAGATTCGCCCGATCGAAATGCTCAGCACGCCATCGGCCAGGCGCGGCAACGAGCCATGAACAGTTTCGTCCTCCACCAGCAGTACAGTTGCCCAGCGACTGCAACTGAGCCGGCACAATCCACAGTGCCTGTGACTGTTACGTAACAGCGCGACGCGCGACCCTGTCTTCCCATAACTCATGCCCGCGCAGGCGGGAAGGAGAAGGCAGATGGAACGCGTACTGCCGCGCACGTTCAGGCTCGCTGCTGGCCCGATCTCGCTGAACCGTTTGGTCGATTTGCTGCACCAGTGGCGGCGGCGGGCGCGCACCCGTCGACAGTTGGCAGCGCTGGACGACCATCAGCTGTCGGACATCGGCATCAGCCATAGCGAGCGGATGGCCGAGCTGGACAAGCCTTTCTGGCGATGAAGCCGCCCTTCCCAGGCGAGGTCGTGCAGCCTAAGCTGAACGGCCCTGCCCGCCGGAGGGTCAAAGCCTCTGACGGCGCAAGCCCACCCAGCCTGGAGAAGACCATGAACAAGTACCTGTTGTCTGTTGCTGCGGCTGCCTGCCTGGTCGCCGGCCCTGTCTCTGCCGGTAGCTTCACCGGCACCATCGATGCCATCGGCGCCTCGCTGGTCAATACGGTTGAAGGTACGTCGGATATCACCTCGAACCTGGGCGACGACAAGCTGGTGATCGACGCCAAGGATGACGCTGCCCGTTTCGTCGCCAGCAACGGTCAGGCGCGCGGCGCTCAGCTGGAGGCTGCCCTGAAGCACATCCGCAGCCAGGCGCCGGACCTGCACGCCAGCGACCTGCAACTGGCCAGCGCAATCCTGGCGCTCTGACCCAGCACCGCGGGTTCGGCGCTGGCCCTGTGGCCGGCGTTTCGCTAGCCTTGGCGGCTGGTTTCGTTCAGCTTCAGGATCCACATGCGTTCGCTTTACCTTGCACTCGTCGGCTGCTGCCTCTGCGGCAGCGCCCAGGCATTCGACAGCCTCACCGGCGGCAGCGTCGCCTCCACCTACGTCGCCAGCCAGGTGACCAGCGCCCCGTTCGACAACAAACTGATTCTCGACTCACGCGACGACGCGGCCGCGTTCGTCGCCAGCCACGGCGAAGCGCGTGGTCCCTGGCTGGAAACCGCGCTGCGCTGGCTGCATGAGCAGCATCCGCACGTGGCCGCGAGCGACCTTGAACTGGCCGAGGCGATCCTCGTCCAATGACCCACCTGTTTTCATGAGCACCGTTATGAACTTCAAGCTGATCGCCGTGCCGCTCGCACTGGCACTCCTCGCTGGCGGCGCCCAGGCGCAGACGCTGGTCGCCACCAGCAACATCGTCATCAACGCACTGGATCGCAGCATCAACTTCACCTCCGACGTGACCAGCCGCATCAGCGACATGAAGGTGGTCAGCGAGGCCCGCGACGAGGCCGCGGGCTTCGTCGCCAGCGCCGGTGAAATCCGCGGAGCGCGCCTGGAGGCGGCCTTCGGCAGCTTGCGTGAAGCCTTCCCCGAAGCCCGACAGGCCAGCGATCTGGCCCTGGCCGAAACCATCCTCGCCCAGTGAAATCAGCGCGCGCCTGGTGGGCGGCCGTGGCATGGATGGTCATGGCCAACCTGTGCCAGGCCGAGCTGCGCCTGACTCCGGACGTGGAAGGCCTGGCTCCGGCCGAACGGGTCGCCACCCGGCAACTGCTTCGCGAAGCCATGGCCGCCCTGCCGCCGCGGATGATCGAACGGCTCGATCGGGACGTGCAGGTCCGCTGGTATGACGGGCTGGCTCACGACGTCTATGGCAGCGCCGGCGGTCGAACGCTGCTGCTCAACCGGCGCCTGCTGCCAGCCTTGACCGACGGCAGCGCGGCCACTGAACGCACGGCGCGCCCCCACGGCACGGTGCGCCAGGAGCTGCTGGCGACACTGATCCACGAACTGGCCCATCTCTATGACCGCTCGCACCTCTGGTCCGCGGCCAGCCGCCAGCAGCTTGGCTTCTGTCACCAGCGCGCCAGCAGCCTCGGCAAGATCGGGCTGCCGGATGATTGTCGCGGTCAGACCGAGCGGCGCTTCACCCTGAGCGACGACCCGCGTCTGCTCGACCTGGCCGGCTGGCCGCAGCGTGTCGGCCAGCGCGGCGAACGCGAGCGAGACAATGCCCAGGTGGCCCGCAGCCCGGACAGCTACGAGCTGACCAATCCACTCGAGTTCGTCGCGGTGAACCTCGAGTACTTCCTGCTCGACCCAAGCTACGCGTGCCGGCGGCCATCGTTGCACCACTACTTTCGCGAGCATTTCGGCTGGCAGCCGGCGAACGTACAGCCCTGTGCAAGCGGCCTGCCGATTCTCAACGCCGGTCATGATTTTGCCCGCACGCCCTTGCTCGAGCTCGATCCGGAACGGGTGTACGCGGTCGATTACCTGTTCGCCGAAGCCAACGACGCCTGGGTCAGCCGCTGGGGCCACAGCATGCTGCGCCTGGTCATCTGCGCACCCGGCCGGCCACGCGGGCCTGACTGTCGTCTGGATCTGGACCAGCATCTGGTGCTGTCCTTCCGTGCGTTCGTCGGCGACGTGCAGCTGTCCAGCTGGGACGGGCTCACCGGTGTCTATCCGTCGCGCCTGTTCGTCCTGCCGCTGGGCCAGGTGATCGACGAGTACACCAAGGTCGAGCTGCGCAGCCTCGCCTCGATCCCGCTCAAGCTTGATCGCGACGAGATCAACGCATTGGTGGCGCGCAGCGCCGAGCTGCACTGGAGCTACGACGGTAACTACTATTTTCTGTCCAACAACTGCGCGGTGGAGACCTTGAAACTGCTGCGCAGCGGCACCGCGCGCCCCGAGCTCACGGCGCTGGACAGTATCCTGCCCAGCGGACTGCTGGAACTGCTGATCAACCGAGGCCTGGCCGACGCCAGCGTGCTGGATGATCCGCGCGAGGCGCTGCGACTGGGGTATCGCTTCGATTCCTACCGCGACCGCTACCAGGCCATGTTCGCGGTGCTACGCGACCGCCTGGGCCTGCCACAAACGGACGTCGAAGCCTGGCTCGACCTCAGCGCCGAGCAGCGCCGCCCCTGGATCGAAAAGGCCGACCTGCGCGCCAGCGCCGCCCTGCTGCTGGTGGAGCAAGCGGCACTGCGCCGGCACCTGCTGTTGGCGCAGGAGGAACTGAAGAAACGCTACCTGGGCGGCCGTGAGCACGGCGATACCAGCCTGGCCAAGGCCGACGAAGCCTTGCAGGGCATCCTCGCCAACAGTGGCTATCTCAGCCGCCCGGCAGAGCTGCTTGAGGGCAGCGGCTATGGCTTGCCGCAGGCCAGCGAGTGGCAGCGCCTGGAGCAGGAAAGCAGCCAGCGCCAAGCGCGCCTCAACCAGCTTACCGAGGCCTTGAACACTGAAGTCCGCTCATTGCTGGGTGACGAGCGCCGGCGGGAACTGGAAAGCGTCGAGGTCAACCTGACGCAGATCGGCGACCACCTGCGCGGGCTGCACAAGGCCGCCGGCGGACTGCAACTGCCCTGACGCCCGTCGCGGGGTGCGCCGTTACCTCGCACCCAGATCGCGGGCAGAGCCCGCTCCTACAAAAGCCAAACCCAAGCCGGTCGCATGCGCCGCGCGCTCGCTTCCGTAGGAGCAAGCTCTGCTTGCGACCCGCAGCCACGCAGGCCCATACCTCGGGCACCCAGGTCGCGGGCAGAGCCCGCTCCTACAAAGCCAAACCCAAGCCGATCGCACACGCCGCACGCTCGCTTCTATGTAGGAGCAAGCTCTGCTTGCGACCCGCAGCCACGCAGGCCCATACCTCGGGCACCCAGGTCGCGGGCAGAGCCCGCTCCTACAAAAAGCCATGCCCAAGCCGATCGCACGCGCCACGCGCTTGCTTCTGTGTAGGAGCAAGCTCTGCTTGCGACCCATCGCCACGCAGGCCCGTACTCTCACACCCAGCTCGCGGGCAGAGCCCGCTCCTACCAAAAGCCATGCCCGAGCCGATCGCACGCGCCACGCGCTCGCCTCTGTAGGAGCAAGCTCTGCTTGCGACCTGCAGCCACGCAGGCCCATACCTCGCACCCAGATCGCGGGCAGAGCCCGCTCCTACAAAAAGCCATGCCCGAGCCGGTCGCACGCGCCACGCGCTCGCTTCTGTAGGAGCAAGCTCTGCTTGCGACCCGCAGCTACGCAGGCCCATACCTCGCAGCCCCAGATCGCGGGCAGAGCCCGCTCCTACAAAGCCATGCGCGAGCCGGTCGCACGTGCCACGCGCTTGCTTCTGTGTAGGAGCAAGCTCTGCTTGCGACTCGTCACCATGCCCTTACCTTGCGACCCGCAGCTTTTCTCGAGACGAAAAAAAACCTCGAACTTCGTTGGGGGAGGGGGAAGTTCGAGGTCCAAATCCGGACCGCTAGGGCGAGGTCCAGAGATCTGCCAACACTTAACACAACAAGGAGCATCGAAGGGCTTTTACACCCTTCGTAGCCTCAGACCGCCCTGTAGCTCTGCAAGTTCAACGCGGCTGAAAATATTTTCTGCCAGGTGCTGGCGGCGTCATGACTGCGGCGCAAGACGCGGCGAGCCATCACTCGCCGCCGCGGACACTCAGTGCGCCTCGTCCCAATTGTTGCCGACGCCGGCCTCGACCAGCAGCGGCACGTCCAGCTGAGCGGCCTGGCTCATCAGCGGGCAGATCTGCTCACGGACCTGCTCGACCAGGTCCTCGCGCACTTCCAGCACCAATTCGTCGTGTACCTGCAGGATCACCCGCGCATCCAGCCCGCTCTCCTGCAACCAGCCGTCGACCGCGATCATTGCGCGTTTGATGATGTCGGCCGCGGTGCCCTGCATGGGGGCGTTGATCGCCGTGCGCTCGGCGCCCTTGCGCATGGCGCCGTTCTTCGAGTTGATTTCCGGCAGGTACAACCGGCGTCCGAACAGCGTCTCGACATAGCCTTGCTCAGCCGCCTGGGCGCGGGTGCGCTCCATGTAGGCGAGCACGCCCGGGTAACGGGCGAAGTAGCGGTCGATATAGGCCTGGGCGTCGCCTCGGCTGACGTCGATCTGCTTGGCCAGGCCAAAGGCGCTCATGCCGTAGATCAGGCCGAAGTTGATCGCCTTGGCGCTGCGCCGCTGATCATTGCTGACCTGCTCCAGCGCGACGCCGAAGACCTCCGCCGCGGTGGCGCGGTGCACGTCCAGGTCGTTCTGGAAGGCGTGCAGCAGGCCGGCGTCCTGCGCCAGGTGCGCCATGATGCGCAGCTCGATCTGCGAGTAGTCGGCCGCCAGCAGCTTGTAGCCGGGCGCGGCGACGAAGGCCTGACGGATGCGCCGGCCCTCGGCGGTGCGGATCGGGATGTTCTGCAGGTTCGGGTCGGAGGACGACAAGCGCCCGGTCGCCGCCACCGCCTGGTGGTAGCTGGTGTGGATACGGCCGGTGCGCGGGTTGATCTGCTGCGGCAGCTTGTCGGTGTAGGTGCCTTTGAGCTTGCTCAACGAGCGGTGCTGCATGATCACCTGGGGCAACGGATAGTCCCGTTCGGCCAGTTCGGCCAGCACGCTCTCGGCGGTGGACGGCTGACCGCCCGCGGTCTTCGACAGCACCGGGCAACCGAGCTTGTCATAGAGAATCGCGCAGAGCTGCTTGGGCGAACCGAGGTTGAATTCCTCGCCGGCGATCTCGTAGGCCTCGCGCTCCAGCTCGACCAGACGGTTGCCCAGCTCGACGCTTTGCAGCCCGAGCAAATTGGCGTCGACCAGCGCGCCGTTGCGCTCGATGCGCGCCAGCACCGGCGCCAGCGGCATTTCGATTTCGTTGAGGACCTTGAGCAGCGACGGCGTGGCCTCCAGCTTGGCCATCAGCGTCTGATGCAGGCGCAGGGTGACGTCGGCATCCTCCGCCGCGTAAGGCCCGGCCTGTTCCACGGCGATCTGGTCGAAGGTCAGCTGCTTGGCGCCCTTGCCGGCGATGTCCTCGAAGCGAATGGTGCCCCGGCCGAGATACTTGAGCGCCAGGCTGTCCATGTCGTGGCGCGTGGCCGTGGCGTCGAGCACGTAGGATTCGAGCATGGTGTCGTAGGTCATGCCGCGCATCTCGATGCCGTAGTGCATCAGCACGTTCATGTCGTACTTGCCGTGCTGACAGATCTTGCGCTTGCCCGGGTCTTCCAGCAGCGGTTTCAGCGCGGCCAGGACAGCCTCCAGATCCAGCTGTTGCGGTACGCCCATGTAATTGTGGCCAAGCGGCACGTAGGCCGCCTTGCCCGCCTCGATGGCAAACGACACCCCAACCAGCTGCGCCTTCTGCGCGTCCAGGCTGGTGGTCTCGGTATCGAAAGCGAAACAGTCGGCGGCCTTCAGGTGTTCGAGCCAGGCGTCGAATTCGGCCTGCTCGAAGACCGTTCTGTACTCGGCCTCGGCCTGGATGGAACAGCCCTCGGGCTGCACCTCGCAGTTCTCGCCGGCCGCCTTGGCTTCACGCAGCAGTTCGTCGAGCCATTGCTTGAACTCCAGCTCGCGGTACAAGGCGATCAACGCTTCACGGTGTGGCTCGCCGGGCATCAGGTCCTCGACCTGCACGTCCAGCGGCACGTCGAGCTTGATGGTCGCCAGCTCATAGGACATGAACGCCGCCGTGCGATGCTCTTCGAGCTTGGCAGCCAGCGACTTGGCACCGCGAATCGGCAGCTCGGCGACCTTGTCGAGGTTCTCGTAGAGCCCCTTGAGGCCGCCCTCGATGCCGTTGAGCAGGCCGCAGGCGGTCTTTTCGCCGACCCCGGGCACGCCGGGAATGTTGTCGACCTTGTCGCCCATCAGCGCGAGGAAGTCGATGATCAGCTCCGGGCCGACGCCAAACTTGGTCTTCACGCCTTCGATGTCGTAGACGCTGCCACTCATGGTGTTGACCAGGGTGACGTGCGGGCAGACCAGCTGCGCCATGTCCTTGTCGCCGGTGGAGATGATCACGTCGCGCTTGAGCGCCGCGCATTGGCGCGCCAGTGTACCAATGACGTCGTCGGCCTCGACGCCGTCGATGCACAGCAGCGGCATGCCCAGTGCACGCACGCTGGCATGCAGCGGCTCGACCTGGCTACGCAGGTCATCGGGCATCGGCGGGCGGTGGGATTTGTATTCGGCGAACAGGGTGTCGCGGAAGGTCGGGCCTTTGGCATCGAAGACCACCGCGAAGGGGCTGTCCGGGTATTGCCGGCGCAGCGCCAGGAGCATGTTCAGGACACCCTTCACCGCCCCGGTGGGCTTGCCGGTGGAGGTGGTCAGCGGCGGCAGCGCATGAAAGGCGCGGTAGAGGTAGGACGAACCGTCCACCAGAACGAGGGGCGTTTGGCTCATGAGCAGGATCAACCTTTTCGGCGGGACCGCAGCTAGAATGCATCGGACCACTGGGCGACAAAGGGACAAGGTTATCATGCGTGCGATCAAACCTCTGATGCTGGCCAGCCTGCTGGCGCTCGTGCCGCTGAGCGGTTTCGCTCAGGACCCGGTCGAGGGTGAACCCGACGTGACCATCCGCCAGGAGGGCGACCGAACCGTCGAGGAATATCGGGTCAACGGCTTCCTCTATGCGGTGAAAATCACGCCCAAGCACGGCAAGCCCTACTTTCTGGTGCGCGCCGACGGCGACAGCAATTTCATCCGAGCGGACAAACCGGAGATGCTGATCCCGGCCTGGGAAATATTCAGCTGGTAACGCAGCAACGACGTTAACGGAAGCACTTCATGTCGGTATTCACACCGCTGCAACGCGAAGAACTCGAAGCCTTTGTGGCGCCCTATCGACTCGGGCGCCTGCGGACCTTCGAGGGCATCGCGGCGGGCAGCGAAAACAGCAATTTCTTTGTCAGTCTCGAGCAGGGCGAATACGTCCTGACGCTGATCGAACGCGGTCCCAGCCAGGATCTGCCGTTCTTCATCGAGCTGCTCGACGTGCTGCACCGCGCCGGCCTGCCGGTCCCTTACGCGCTGCGCGACGACCGTGGCGAAGCCCTGCGCTCGCTTGCCGAAAAGCCGGCACTGCTGCAACCGCGGCTGCCCGGCAAGCATGTCACCTCGCCCAACCCGCACCATTGCAGCGAGGTCGGCCGCCTACTGGCACGCCTGCACCTGGCTACCCGCGACAACCTGCTCGAGCGGCGCAGCGACCGCGGTCTGGACTGGATGCAGCAAGAGGGCCCAGGGTTGGCCTTGTCGCTGGACGAAGATCAGCTGCCCCTGCTACGCGATGCCCTGGCGGAGATGGCCGAGCTCAAGCCGAAGATTCTCGCCCTGCCGCGGGCCAACCTGCACGCCGACCTGTTCCGTGACAACGTGCTGTTCGAAGGCAACCACCTCACTGGGGTGATCGATTTCTACAACGCCTGCTCCGGGCCAATGCTCTACGACATTGCCATTGCGGTGAATGACTGGTGCACCCACCCCAACGGCGAGCTGGACGAAGAACGCTGCCAGGCATTGCTCGCCGCCTACTCCGCGCTGCGCCGCTTCACCCCGGCAGAAGCCGAGCTGTGGAGGCCGATGCTGCGCGTGGCCTGCGTGCGTTTCTGGCTGTCGCGCCTGATCGCCGCGCAAGCCTTCGCCGGCCAGGCCGTGCTGATCAAGGACCCTGACGAATTCCGCCGCCTGCTCGCTGCTCGCCAGCAATGCGATAGCGCCTTGCCGTTTGCCTTCTAAGCGCGTCTCGCCGGCGAGACGCAACCGCCCGGTCCTGGCACCTGCCGTTATAAAAACCCTGCGTGCATCCTGCACTCAAACGCCCTTGTCGCTGTCCAAGTCGATGACACAAGGAGTCGTACGGGATGTACGCATGAATAAAGCGGTGCTCGGGAAAGGGCTGACAACACGCACGTCATCGCATCGACGCCAAACCTGGCTGACCAGGAAACCGGCGCAACGCGGCTGGGGTAACATGCCCCACGCCGATCACTGGCTCGTCGCCACGACGCCGTTTGCCGCGGCCTGCAGGCCCGCGCGCTGGCGCAGCACCCGCCCCGATCACCGTCCTAACGCGCCGCTGCCCCGGGCATCGACGCTCATCCTGATGCGCTCGGCCGCGCCAGCCGAGCCGCATTGTTTTCAGGGAAAACACGCATGACCTCACGCTATGTAATCAACGCCTCGGTGAGCCCCAAGGGCAGTCTGGAAACCCTGTCTCAACGTGAAGTTCAGCAACTCAGCGAAGCCGGTTGCGGCAGCACCTACACCCTGTTTCGCCAATGTGCGCTGGCGATCCTCAACACCGGCGCGCGCATCGACAATGCCAAGACCATCCTCGAGGCCTACGACGACTTCGAGGTGCGCATCCATCAGCAGGACCGAGGCGTGCGCCTGGAGCTGCTCAACGCGCCAGCGGACGCCTTCGTCGACGGCGAGATGATCGCCAGCACGCGCGAGATGCTGTTCAGCGCGCTGCGCGACATCGTCTACACCGAGAGCGAACTGGGCAGCCCGCGCATCGATCTGAGCAGCTCGCAAGGGATCACCGACTACGTCTTCCACCTGCTGCGCAACGCCCGCACCCTGCGCCCCGGTGTCGAGCCGAACATGGTGGTGTGCTGGGGCGGCCACTCGATCAGCAGCGAGGAATACAAGTACAGCAAGCGCGTCGGCCATGAACTCGGCTTGCGCAACCTGAACATCTGTACCGGCTGCGGCCCGGGCGTGATGAAAGGCCCGATGAAGGGCGCCACCATCGCCCACGCCAAGCAGCGCATCATCGGCGGCCGCTACCTCGGGCTGACCGAGCCGGGCATCATCGCGGCCGAAGCGCCGAACCCGATCGTCAATGAGCTGGTGATCCTGCCGGACATCGAAAAACGCCTGGAAGCCTTCGTCCGCGTCGGGCACGGCATCATCATCTTTCCCGGCGGCGTCGGCACGGCAGAGGAGTTTCTCTACCTGCTGGGCATCCTGCTGCACCCGGACAACCGCGACCTGCCGTTCCCGGTCATCCTCACCGGGCCGGAAAGCGCGGCGCCCTACCTCCAGCAGTTGCGGGAGTTCGTCGGCGCGACGCTGGGCGAAGAGGCGCAAAAGCTCTATCAGGTGATCGTCGATGACCCGGCCGAAGTCGCGCGGCAGATGGCCGAGGGGCTGAAGGCGGTCAAGCAGTTCCGCCGCGAGCGCAACGATGCCTTCCACTTCAACTGGCTGCTGAAGATCGACGAAGGCTTTCAGCATCCCTTCGATCCCACACATGAAAACATGGCCAGTTTGCAGCTGACCCACGAGGTACCGCCGCATATCCTCGCCGCCAACCTGCGTCGCGCGTTCTCCGGCATCGTTGCCGGCAACGTCAAGGACAAAGGCATTCGCCGCATCGAGCGGTACGGCCGTTACGAAATCCATGGCGAACAGACGATCATGAAGCCGCTGGATCGCCTGCTGCAGGCCTTCGTCGAACAGCACCGGATGAAGCTGCCCGGCGGCCGTCCGTACGAGCCCTGCTATCGCGTCGTGACCTGAGGTTCGGAAAGGGCTGCGGTGGCGATCACCACCCGGCCCGATCCACGCGGTAAACGACGGAAGCGCCTGCGGCGATTCCATCCTACAACTCACCCACGCCAACGTAGGTTGGATCAGCCGTCGGCGTAATCCGACGGTCCGAAGGCGTAGTCCGGTGCTCCAGAGAGCGAACCGGCCGCCGCATCGTCTTCCGCCCAAGCCACGTGGTGAACGACGGAAGCGCCTGCGGCGATTCCATCCTACAACTCACCCAAGCCAACGTAGGTTGGATCAGCCGTAGGCGTAATCCGACGATCCGTAGGCGTAGTCCGGTGATCCAGAGAGCGAACCGGCCGCCGCCGCATCGTCGCCCGCCCAAGCCACGTGGTGAACGACGGAAGCGCCTGCGGCGATTCCATCCTACAACTCACCCAAGCCAACGTAGGTTGGATCAGCCGTAGGCGTAATCCGACGGTCCGTAGGCGTAGTCCGGTGATCCAGAGAGCGAACCGGCCGCCGCCGCATCGTCGTCCGCCCAATCCACGCACGGAAGCGCCTGCGGCGATTCCATCCTACAACTCACCCACGCCAACGTAGGTTGGATTAGCCGAAGGCGTAATCCGACGGTCCGAAGGCGTAGTCCGGTGATCCAGAGAGCGAACCGGCCGCCGCATCGTCTTCCGCCCAAGCCACGTGGTGAACGACGGAAGCGCCTGCGGCGATTCCGTCCTACAACTCACCCACGCCAACGTAGGTTGGATTAGCCGAAGGCGTAATCCGACGGTCCGTAGGCGTAATCCGACAATCCGAAGCCGCCGCCCCGAACGCGTCGTCCGACCCGCCTAACCGCACTTCGAATTGCCGCAATTCAGGCAGGTCGCGCAGCCGTCCATCTGCACCACCGCCTGGGTGCTGCATTTGCTGCACAGCTGCGCGCCAGCCGGAAAGCCCTCGCCGGGCTCCACCGTGGCCGCGCCCTGGCTGGCCTCGTACGCGGCACGCTTTTCCGCCAGGTACTTGAGCTGGGTGTCGTCCAGCGCATGGCCTTCGAGCATGCCGATGGCGATCAGGTGCCGCTCCAGCACGCCGCCGATCTCGGCAACGATGGATGGCATGTAGACACCGCCCTTCTTCAGGTAGCCGCCTCGCGGGTCGAACACGGCTTTCAGCTCCTCGACCAGGAAGGTGCAGTCGCCGCCCTTGCGGAACACCGCGGACATGATCCGGGTGAGCGCGACGATCCACTGGAAGTGGTCCATGTTCTTCGAGTTGATGAAGATCTCGAACGGCCGGCGCTGTTCGTGCGGGGTGCCGGCGTTGAGCACCACGTCGTTGACGGTGACGTAGAGCGCATGCTCGAACAGTGGCGACTTGATCTTGTAGGTCATGCCGACCAGCGTTTCCGGGCGTTGCAGACTTTCGTCCATTTCCACCACGGTGGCCTTGCCGGGCGCACTGTCCGCGGTAACGGCTGGGCGTTCGAGGGTCTCGTCGACAACCTTGAAGCCCTTGATGCGCTGGGTGATTTTAACGGTCATTGCGAATTCTCCATCCGGGCGGCCGGTGCCGCCCGGTGCTCAATACTTGCCGTAATAGCCTTCTTTCAGGGCATCGAACAGGTTGGCGGCGGTATTCACCTCGCCGTCGTATTCGACCTCCTGATTGCCCTTGAGCTCGACCACGCTGCCATCCTCGAGGGTGAAGCGGTACAGGGTCTTCTCCAGGTCGGCCTCCTTGACCAGCACGCCTTGGAAGGCGGCCGGGTTGAAGCGGAAGGTGGTGCAACCCTTCAAACCCTGGTGCCAGGCGTAGCGGTAGATGTCCTTGAACGCCTCGAACGGGTAGTCGGTGGGCACGTTGGCGGTCTTGGAGATCGACGAGTCGACCCAGCGCTGCGCGGCGGCCTGGATGTCGACGTGCTGGGTCGGGCTGACGTCGTCGGCGGTGATGAAATAGTCCGGCAGCTTCTCGCCTGGCTCGGTCGACCCCGGCTTGGCGCGCGGATTGATCAGCGTGCGATAGGCCAGCAGTTCATAGCTGAACACCTCGATCTTCTCCTTGGCCTTGCGACCGGGGCGGATCAGGTTGCGCGAGTACTGATGGGCGAAGCTCGGCTCGATGCCATTGGACGCATTGTTGGCCAGGCTCAGACTGATGGTGCCGGTGGGCGCAATGGAGCTGTGATGGGTGAAGCGCGCGCCCTGCTCGGCCAGTGCCTCGATCAGCTCGGGGGCGTATTCGGCGATCTTCTGCATGTAGCGCGAATACTTGGCGTGCAGCACACGGCCGGCCACCTGATCGCCGACCTTGTAACCGTCCCGGACCATTTCCGGCCGCTTGCGCAGCATCTCGGCGGTGACCTCGAAGGTCTGACTCAACAGCGGTGCCGGGCCCTTCTCCTTGGATAGTTCGAGTGCCTGCTCCCAACCCACCAGCGCCATTTCGCGGGCGACTTCCTCGGTGAATACGCAGGCTTCCGGGCTGCCGTAGCGCAGCTTGAGCAGCGTCAGCGTCGAGCCGAGGCCGAGAAAGCCCATGCCGTGGCGGCGCTTGCTCTCGATCTCGTGGCGTTGCTGCTCGAGCGGCAGGCCGTTGATCTCCACCACGTTGTCGAGCATGCGGGTGAAGACGCGCACTACCTCCCGGTAGCTGTCCCAGTCGAAGCGCGCCTCGCTGCCAAACGGGTCGATGACGAACCTGGTCAGGTTGACCGAGCCCAGCAGGCAGGAGCCGTAGGGGGGCAGGGGCTGCTCACCACAGGGATTGGTGGCGCGAATCGCTTCGCACCACCAGTTGTTGTTCAGCTGGTTGACCCGGTCGATGAGGATGAAACCCGGCTCGGCGTAGTCGTAGGTGGACACCATGATCATGTCCCACAGATGCCGCGCCTTGACCCGACCGTAGATCTTGCAGGCGACCAGGCCGTCCTCGCGTACCAGATAGTCATGGTGGATCGGCCACTCGCGCCAGAGCACCTGCTCGGCGTCGGCCAGATCCAGCTCGCCCGCCTCCTTGGCGTGCACCGGGAAGATCAGCGGCCACTCGGCATCGGCCTCCACCGCCTGCATGAACTCGTCGGTGATCAGCAAACTGAGGTTGAACTGGCGCAGCCGCCCGTCCTCGCGCTTGGCCCGGATGAATTCGCGCACGTCCGGATGACCGACATCGAAGGTGCCCATCTGCGCGCCGCGCCGCCCGCCGGCCGAGCTCACGGTGAAGCACATCTTGTCGAAGATATCCATGAACGACAGCGGCCCGCTGGTGTGCGCGCCGGCGCCGGAAACGAACGAGCCGCGCGGGCGCAGGGTGCTGAATTCGTAGCCGATGCCGCAGCCGGCCTTGAGCGTCAGCCCGGCTTCATGGACCTTGCCGAGGATGTCGTCCATCGAGTCGCTGATGGTGCCCGAAACGGTGCAATTGATCGTCGAGGTGGCCGGCTTGTAGTCCTGCGCACCGGCGTTGGAGATGATTCGCCCCGCCGGTATCGCGCCATGACGCAAGGCCCAGAGGAAGCGCTCGTACCAGTGCTCGCGCTGCTTGACTGGCTCGACCTCGGCCAGCGCCCGCGCGACCCGTTGCCAGGTTGCGTCGACGCTTTCATCGAGCGGCGTACCGTCCTTGCGCGTCAGGCGGTACTTCTGCGCCCAGATATCCTCGGACGCCGCCTGCAGGGCGATATCGGAGTGGGTTTTGCTGTTCGCCGCTATGGGCCCGTCCGTCTTCGCCATGCGCTGCGTATCCTCGTGTCAATGGAACGGAATCCAAAGGACGAAGCATAGTCACCAGCGCCGCCAGCGCTATGACGCGCATCAAGTCGACTGACGGGCGAACCACTCGAGCGCCAGGCGGCAGCATGCGGCCACCTGGCGCGGAACGATCAGAGTGATTCCAGGCAGCCGGCCAGCGAGCTGCCAAGCTCATCGATCAGCTGCTCGTAGCCGCCCGCCGACGCGTCGATGCCGTATCCCAGCGCATCCAGCTCGGCGACCTTCACCGGCAGTCCGCGGGTCAGGCTATCAGCCAGGCGCGGACGCACCGGTGGTTCGTAGAACACGCAGCTCGGCCCGGCCTGCTCCAGACGTTCACGCATCGCCGCCACATGGCGCGCGCCGGGCTGGGCTTCGCCACCGGCGCTGAACACACCGGCATGCTTGATCCCGTAGGCGGCCTCGAAATACTCATAGGCCTCGTGGAAGACGAAGAACGGCTTGGTTCGGGTCGCGCTCAGACGCTGGCTGAGGCGCTTGTCGAGGGCGTCCAGCCGCTGCTTGAACGCGGCGAGGTTGGCCTGGTAACGCTCGGCGTTGGCCGGGTCGGCCTTGCTCATGTCCTGCGCCATGCTTTCGGCGATGGTCACGGCGTTGGCGGGCAACAACCAGAGGTGCGCATCCAGGCTGCCGGGGCGGTGGGCATGATCGTGTTCGTCGTGGTCATTGTGACCGACGGTATGGGCGTCGGCGGCTTCATGCGCAGGGTCGTCATGTGCCGGCTCGTCGTGCGCTTCGTGGGCATGCTCGTCGTGATGGTCATGCTCGGCCTCGTGCGCGCCGGCCGCTTCGCCGAAGTGACGCAGCGTCACCCCGGGCAGCGACTGTATCGCCACGCTCGGTCCTTTGCGGCCTTTCAGCACGGGGGCGAGAAAGCCTTCCATGTCCGGACCTATCCAATAGAACAGGTCGGCGCTGCGAATCTGCCGGACGTCGGACGGGCGCATGGCGTAATGGTGGGGCGAGGCGCCCGGCGGCAGCAGGACGGCGGGCGTGCCGGCGCCGTCCTGAACGGCCGCGGCGATCAGCTGCAGGGGCTTGATGCTGGTCAGCACCTTGAGTTCGGCATGGGCGTGGGCGCTGCTGAACAGGCTGGCAGTCAGCAGAAGCGGTAGAGAAAAAAGACGAAACACGGTCAACACTCGATTGAACTGAATGGGTAACATAATAACGTCTCTAAGCCACCTCGTCTCCGCTCATGCCCAAGTCCCCGCTGGCCTGCACGCCCCATGATCATGACCACTGCGTAAGCAGCGCTCTGGCTGAAGCCGACCTCCTTTGCGAGCGCTCCGGTGTGCGCCTGACCGCATTGCGCAAGCGCGTACTGGAGCTGGTCTGGCAAAGCCACAAGCCCCTCGGTGCCTATGACATCCTTGCCGAGCTGACCGCCCAGGATGGCCGCCGCGCCGCGCCGCCCACCGTCTACCGTGCGCTGGATTTCCTGCTGGAGAACGGCCTGGTGCACCGCATCGCCTCGCTCAATGCCTTCATCGGCTGCAACCATCCGGAGCACCCGCACCAGGGCCAGTTCCTGATCTGCCGCAACTGCCACACCGCCATCGAGCTGGAGCAGCCCGCCATCAGCGAGGCGATCGACCAGGCTGCGCGCAACGTGGGCTTCCAGGTCGAAGCCCAGACGGTCGAGGTGGTTGGCCTGTGCGCGCCCTGCCGGAGCGCGGCATGAGCGAAGCGCTGATCCGCCTGGAAGACATCCATGTACGCTTCGCCAAGCAGGCGGTGCTCGAAGGGGCTCAGTTGCAGGTGCACGCTGGCGAGATCGTCACGCTGATCGGCCCCAACGGCGCGGGCAAGACCACCCTGGTACGCGCCGTGCTCGGCTTGCTCAAGCCCGATAGCGGCCGCGTCTGGCGCAAGCCCAGACTGCGTGTCGGCTATATGCCGCAGAAGCTGCACGTGGACCCGACCCTGCCGCTCTCGGTGCTGCGTTTCCTGCGCCTGGTCCCGGGTGTGGATCGCGCCGGAGCCCTGGCCGCGCTGAAGGAAGTCGGCGCCGAACAGGTCATCGACAGCCCACTGCAATCGATTTCCGGCGGCGAGATGCAACGGGTGCTGCTGGCCCGCGCCCTCCTGCGTCAACCGGAGCTGCTGGTGCTGGACGAGCCGGTGCAGGGAGTCGATGTCGCCGGCCAGGCCGAGCTCTACCGGCTGATCGGCCGGCTGCGCGAGCGTTACGGCTGCGGCGTGTTGATGGTCTCCCATGACCTGCATCTGGTGATGAGCGCGACCGATCAGGTGGTCTGCCTGAATCGCCACGTCTGCTGCTCGGGCCATCCGGAACAGGTCAGCACCGACCCGGCCTTCGTCGAGCTGTTCGGCCAGGATGCACGCAGCCTGGCGGTCTATCACCACCAGCACGATCACAGCCATGACCTGCACGGCAGCGTGGTCACCGGCAAACCGCATATTCACGGCCCGAACTGCAAGCACTAGACAGAGCCTCAGATGCCCGATTTCCTCCTCAACGCACTGTTCGCCGGCCTCGCGCTGGCACTGGTCGCCGGCCCGCTGGGTTCCTTCGTGGTCTGGCGGCGCATGGCCTATTTCGGCGACACCCTCTCGCACTCCGCGCTGCTCGGCGTGGCGCTGGGGCTGATGCTGGAGGTCAACCTGACCCTGGCGGTGATCGTCTGCTGCGTACTCCTCGCGGTTCTGCTGGTGACCTTGCAACAACGCCAGCCACTGGCCTCGGACACGCTGCTGGGCATCCTCGCCCACAGCAGCCTCTCGCTCGGCCTGGTGTCGTTGAGCTTCATGCAGGACGTACGCATCGACCTGATGGCTTACCTGTTTGGTGATCTGCTGGCCGTCAGCACGACCGACCTGACGTGGATCGTCGGCGGCAGCGCAATCGTGCTGCTGGGGCTGATCCCGCTGTGGCGGCCACTGCTGGCGGTGACCGTGCACGAAGAGCTGGCCAAGGTCGAAGGCCTGCCCGTGGCGGCCATCCGGTTGTCGCTGATGCTGCTGATTGCCATGGTCATTGCCGTGGCGATGAAGATCGTCGGCGTACTGCTGATCACCTCGCTGCTGATCATTCCCGCCGCGGCAGCCCAGCGTCATGCGCGCACGCCGGAGCAGATGGCGCTGGGCGCCAGCCTGGTCGGCCTGCTCGCCGTCTGCATGGGCCTGTCATTGTCGTGGTACGAAGACACACCGGCAGGCCCGTCGATCGTGGTGTCGGCCGCCGCGCTGTTCCTGCTCAGCTTTGCCTGGCGGCGCAGGGCCTAGCCGATGACCGCCCTGAAATACCTGAACGGCTACCCCGAGTCGCTGCAACAGCAGGTCCGCCAGTTGATCGCCGAGGGGCGCTTGGGCGACTATCTCGAGCGGCGCTATCCGCAGCGCCATCAGGTGCAGAGCGACAAGGCGCTGTACGGCTATGTACAGCAGCTGCGCCAAACCCATCTGAAGAGCGCGCCGGGTATCGACAAGGTGCTCTACGACACCCGGCTCGACCTGACCCACCGCGCCCTGGGGCTGCATACCGCGGTGTCACGGGTGCAGGGTGGCAAGCTCAAGGCCAAGAAGGAGATCCGCGTTGCGGCGCTGTTCAAGGAGGCCGCACCGGAGTTCCTGCAGATGATCGTCGTCCATGAGCTGGCGCACCTGCGCGAGAGCGAGCACAACCGCGCCTTCTACAAGCTCTGCGAACACATGATGCCGGGCTATGCGCAGACCGAGTTCGACCTGCGCTGCTACCTGCACTGGCGTGAACTGAGCGCCCGCTGAACGAAGGATGCGCACCAACCGGCGGTCAGAACCGCTGGATGGCTGGTAACCCAAGCGTCGCCCCCGAGAGGCCCGCATCGACGACCACCGGCCTGCTGCGCCAAATGCCCACAAACGCGTAGAATGCACGCCTTTGGCCAACTCATCCGGCCGCAGACGACGCACCCACAAGGTTCGCCCGTGATCGAATTTCATCAAGTCCACAAAACTTACCGGAGCACCGACGGCCGTGGCGCGGGTCGCGAGATTCCCGCGCTCAAGCCGACCGAGCTGACGATCGGCGCTGGCGAGGTGTTCGGCCTGATCGGCCACTCCGGTGCCGGCAAGAGTACCCTGCTGCGCCTGATCAATCGCCTCGAGGAACCGACGGGCGGTCGCATTCTGGTCAACGGCGAGGACGTCACCGCGCTGGACGCCGATGGCCTGCGGCGTTTCCGGCAGCGCGTCGGCATGATCTTCCAGCATTTCAATCTGCTGATGTCCAAGACGGTCGCCGACAACGTCGCCATGCCATTGCGCCTGGCCGGAACCTATTCGCGCAGCCAGATCGACGCCCGCGTCGCCGCCCTGCTGGAGCGGGTGGGCCTGCAGGAGCATGCACGCAAGTACCCGGCGCAGCTCTCCGGCGGGCAGAAACAGCGTGTCGGCATTGCCCGTGCACTGGCCACCGAACCTGACATTCTGCTCTGCGACGAGGCCACCAGCGCGCTCGACCCGCAGACCACGGCTTCGGTGCTGCAATTGCTGGCGGAAATCAACCGCGAGTTGAACCTGACCATCGTGCTGATCACCCACGAAATGGACGTGATCCGCCGCGTCTGCGACCGCGTCGCGGTGATGGACGGCGGCGAGATTGTCGAGCAGGGCCCGGTCACTGAGGTATTCCTGCATCCTAAACATCCCACCACCCAGCGCTTCGTGCTCGAAGACGAGGCGGTCGACGAGGGCGAACAGCGTGATGACTTCGCCCACGTGCCGGGCCGCATCCTGCGCCTGACGTTCCAGGGCGAGGCCACCTACAAGCCCTTGCTGGGCACCGTCGCGCGGGACACCGGGGTAGATTTCAGCATCCTTTCGGGCCGCATCGACCGCATCAAGGACACCCCCTATGGCCAGCTGACCCTGGCGTTGATCGGCGGTGATATGGCGGCCGCACTGGCCCGCCTGGATGCCGCTGACGTGCACGTGGAGGTGCTGCGCTAATGGACGCCCTATTCGGTTCGTTGTTTACCAACGTCGACTGGTACGAGATCTGGCTGGCGACCCTGGACACCCTGCTGATGCTCGGCGGCTCGCTGCTGTTCACCATCGTGCTGGGCCTCCCGCTGGGCGTGCTGCTGTTCCTCGCCGGCCCGCGCCAGTTGTTCGAGAACGGCCCGCTGTATGCCTTTCTGTCCTTCGTGGTCAACGTCCTGCGCTCGCTGCCGTTCATCATCCTGCTGATCGTGATGATTCCGTTCACGGTGCTGATCACCGGTACGTCCCTGGGCGTTGCCGGCGCGATCCCGCCACTGGTGGTGGGCGCCGCGCCGTTCTTTGCGCGACTGGTGGAGACCGCGTTACGCGAAGTCGATCGCGGCATCATCGAAGCGACCCAGGCCATGGGCGCCACCACCCGGCAGATCATCTTCAGTGCATTGCTGCCCGAGGCGCTCCCAGGCATCATCGCGGCCATTACCGTCACGGCCATTACCCTGGTGTCCTACACCGCCATGGCGGGCGTGGTGGGTGCCGGCGGGCTCGGCGATCTGGCCATCCGCTTCGGCTACCAGCGCTTCCAGACGGACGTCATGGTGGTCACCGTTGTCCTGCTGCTGTTGCTGGTGCAGGTCCTGCAAAGCGTCGGCGACAAACTGGTCACGCATTTCTCCCGTAAGTAATCGCCTGGCCCCGTCGTCCGCGGGGCCGCACAACCGTTTTCGGCGATCGGTTCGCCGTATCGATAAGGAGCTCTCCATGAAAAAACTGCTTGCCGCCTTCGCCGCTGTTGCGGCCTTCTCGGCCCAGGCCGCCGACGAGCTGAACGTTGCCGCCACGGCCGTCCCGCACGCCGAGATTCTCGAATTCGTCAAACCCCAGCTCGCCGAGCAGGGCGTCGACCTGAAGGTCAAGGTCTTCACCGACTACGTGCAGCCGAACATTCAGGTCGCCGAAAAGCGCCTGGACGCCAACTTCTTCCAGCATCAGCCGTACCTGGATGAGTTCAACAAGGGCAAGGGCACCGACCTGGTCAGCGTCGCTGGCGTGCACATCGAGCCCTTCGGCGCTTATTCGAGCAAGCTGAAGTCCCTCGACGAGCTGCCCAATGGCGCAACCGTGGTCATCCCCAACGACGCCACCAACGGCGGCCGTGCGCTGCTGCTGCTGCAGAAGGCCGGTGTGATCACGTTGAAGGACGGCGCCGGCATCACCGCCACACCCAAGGACATCGCCGAGAACCCCAAGCACATCAAGATCCGAGAGCTGGAAGCCGCCACCCTGCCGCGCGTGCTGACCCAGGTCGACCTGGCGCTGATCAACACCAACTACGCGCTGGAAGCCAAACTGAACCCCACCGAGGACGCACTGGTGATCGAGGGCAGCGACTCGCCTTACGTGAACATCCTGGTGGCCCGCCCGGACAACAAGGACAGCGATGCCATGCAGAAGCTGGCCAAGGCCCTGCACAGCGACGCCGTGAAGCAGTTCATCAAGGAAAAGTACCAGGGCGCCGTGGTCCCGGCGTTCTGATTGCAATTAGCGGCACCTTTGGAACCCCGCCCCGTGCGGGGTTTTTTATGAGTTGCTCACCGCCAAAGAAAGCAGCCAATGCCGAACCTGGCAGAGTTTCAGTGAATTGATTCATGTCGCAGCCCCCCGGTTGTTGAGGTCGCCTGGTTAGTACGTCAGTCTGCAGTCGCGATATATCTCCAAGGATGGAACCGACATGCACGCGCACGCTGACGTGACACCGATTTACCTAGCACCGAGAGCACCAAACAGCCGTCCTGCTGTAGGGAGTAACCAGGTGCGACATATCCTCCGGCCATTCGGCCTTTCCCTTCTTGCGACAGCACTGAGCGCCTGCGCCTCATTGGCCTCGCTCACAGCTGACAGCTTTACTTTCGAAGGGCAGCTACCCGCCAACTTCTCCATGCGAGCCCAGGCGCATTACGGCGTGGCTAACGGATGTGAGGGTCACAGCCAGGCACGCTCATTCGAGAGTGGCTTTCAGGACGCGCCGCAGCAGTATCGCTTCAAGATTCCCGTCACCTACCGCGACGGCCTTTGCGAGATGCAGCTGGCCCGTGTCGGGCTGTACATCCATGGCCGCTACGGCGAAAAGGACTGGCAACGCACCTATGACAACGGTGGCCTGGTGCTGGTCGACGCTTTGCCGCAAGGCGCGCCCGGTTTCGACGCGGAGGGCCACCTGAACAAGACGGCTGAATGCACATGGCTGTTTCAAGTCAGCAAGCTCTACCTAGAGCTGTCGAAGCTTTTGAGCTGCAAAGGGGCTGGCGCTCATCTATTGCGTAGCGAACTAGCCGGCAAAACGGTTCGGTTGGACGTACAGGCTAACCCAGCGGAAGAGCCCTCTTATGACCGGCGATGGATAAAAACCGACTCAGGCTGGCGTCCATGTATGGGCACGGATACATCCGAGCGCTGCCAGACTCCTCCTATATTTCAAACCTTCAAAATGAACGGTCAGGAATGCACCGTCTATCCCAACTGCAAGGAATGAACAAGGATGCGAACTGCCCTGGGCCGGCTACCCGGTCTTATCATGCTCGCGACAGCACTGAGCGCCTGCACCTCATTGGTCTCGCTCACAGCTGACAGCTTTACTTTCGAAGGGCAGCTACCCGCCAACTTCTCCATGCGAGCCCAGGCGCATTACGGCGTGGCTAACGGATGTGAGGGTCACAGCCAGGCACGCTCATTCGAGAGTGGCTTTCAGGACGCGCCGCAGCAGTATCGCTTCACGATTCCCGTCACCTACCGCGACGGCCTTTGCGAGATGCAGCTGGCCCGTGTCGGGCTGTACATCCATGGCCGCTACGGCGAAAAGGACTGGCAACGCACCTATGACAACGGTGGCCTGGTGCTGGTCGACGCTTTGCCGCAAGGCGCGCCCGGTTTCGACGCGGAGGGCCACCTGAACAAGACGGCTGAATGCACATGGCTGTTTCAGCTAAGCAAGGCGTACTCACGGAAAGGGCAAGTCAGCAAGCTCCTGAGCTGCAAGGGAGCGGGCGCACATCTGATGCGTGACGAATTGCCGGGCAAAACGGTTCGGTTGGATATTCAGACCAGCCCAGAAGAAAGACCCTACAGAGACGATACATGGCTCCGATTGCCAGAAGGCTGGAAGCCATGTTTACCGAAAGAAGGCTGGCAGCGTTGCCAAACGCCACCGTTGTTCCAAACCTTCAAAATGAACGGTCAGGAATGCACCGTCTATCCCAACTGCAAGGAATGAACAAGGATGCGAACTGCCCTGGGCCGGCTACCCGGTCTTATCATGCTCGCGACAGCACTAAGCGCCTGCACCTCATTGGTCTCGCTCACAGCTGACAGCTTTACTTTCGAAGGGCAGCTACCCGCCAACTTCTCCATGCGAGCCCAGGCGCATTACGGCGTGGCTAACGGATGTGAGGGTCACAGCCAGGCACGCTCATTCGAGAGTGGCTTTCAGGACGCGCCGCAGCAGTATCGCTTCAAGATTCCCGTCACCTACCGCGACGGCCTTTGCGAGATGCAGCTGGCCCGTGTCGGGCTGTACATCCATGGCCGCTACGGCGAAAAGGACTGGCAACGCACCTATGACAATGGTGGCCTGGTGCTGGTTGACGCTTTGCCACAAGGCGCACCCGATTTCGACGTGGAGGGCCACCTGAACAAGACAGCTGAATGCACATGGCTGTTTCAAGACAGCAAGCTCTACCTAGAGCTGTCGAAGCTTTTGAGCTGCAAAGGGGCTGGCGCTCATCTATTGCGTAGCGAACTAGCCGGCAAAACTGTTCGGTTGGATATTCAGACCAACCCAGAAGAAAGACCCTATTACGACGATACCTGGGTACGAGTCCCCCAAGGATGGAAACCATGCCTGCCGAAAGCAGGTGGATGGATACGTTGCCAGAACCCACCGGTATTCAAAACCTTCAAAATGAACGGTCAGGAATGCACCGTCTATCCCAACTGCAAGGAATGAACAGGGATGCGAACTGCCGTTGGCCGGCTACTCGGTCTTATCATGCTCGCGACACCACTGAGCGCCTGCACCTCATTGGTCTCGCTCACAGCTGACAGCTTTACTTTCGAAGGGCAGCTACCCGCCAACTTCTCCATGCGAGCCCAGGCGCATTACGGCGTGGCTAACGGATGTGAGGGTCACAGCCAGGCACGCTCATTCGAGAGTGGCTTTCAGGACGCGCCGCAGCAGTATCGCTTCAAGATTCCCGTCACCTACCGCGACGGCCTTTGTGAGATGCAGCTGGCCCGTGTCGGGCTGTACATTCATGGCCGCTACGGCGAAAAGGACTGGCAACGCACCTATGACAACGGTGGCCTGGTGCTGGTCGACGCTTTGCCACAAGGCGCGCCCGGTTTCGACGCGGAGGGCCACCTGAACAAGACGGCTGAATGCACATGGCTGTTTCAGCTAAGCAAGGCGTACTCACGGAAAGGGCAAGTCAGCAAGCTCCTGAGCTGCAAAGGGGCGGGCGCATATCTGATGCGTGACGAATTGCCGGGCAAAACGGTTCGGTTGGACGTGCAGGCTAACCCAGCGGAAGAGCCCTCTTATGACCGGCGATGGATAAAAACCGACTCAGGCTGGCGTCCATGTATGGGCACGGATACATCCGAGCGCTGCCAGACTCCTCCTATATTTCAAACCTTCAAAATGAACGGTCAGGAATGCACCGTCTATCCCAACTGCAAGGAATGAACAAGGATGCGAACTGCCCTGGGCCGGCTACCCGGTCTTATCATGCTCGCGACAGCACTGAGCGCCTGCACCTCATTGGTCTCGCTCACAGCTGACAGCTTTACTTTCGAAGGGCAGCTACCCGCCAACTTCTCCATGCGAGCCCAGGCGCATTACGGCGTGGCTAACGGATGTGAGGGTCACAGCCAGGCACGCTCATTCGAGAGTGGCTTTCAGGACGCGCCGCAGCAGTATCGCTTCAAGATTCCCGTCACCTACCGCGATGGCCTTTGCGAGATGCAGCTGGCCCGTGTCGGGCTGTACATCCATGGCCGCTACGGCGAAAAGGACTGGCAACGCACCTATGACAACGGTGGCTTGGTGCTGGTCGACGCTTTGCCGCAAGGCGCGCCCGGTTTCGACGCGGAGGGCCACCTGAACAAGACGGCTGAATGCACATGGCTGTTTCAGCTCAGCAAGGCGTACTCACGGAAAGGGCAAGTCAGCAAGCTCCTGAGCTGCAAGGGAGCGGGCGCACATCTGATGCGTGACGAATTGCTGGGCAAAACGGTTCGGTTGGATATTCAGACCAGCCCAGAAGAAAGACCCTATTACGACGATACCTGGGTACGAGTCCCCCAAGGATGGAAACCATGCCTGCCGAAAGCAGGTGGATGGATACGTTGCCAGAACCCACCGGTATTCAAAACCTTCAAAATGAACGGTCAAGAATGCACCGTCTATCCCAACTGCAAGGAATGAACAGGGATGAATAGCGTGAATACAGCGGGAAATTCGCTGTCCTGTCCCCAACGAACGGACTGGATAAGATTTCGCCTGGTTGACGAACATGGCGATGGAAAGCCGTACGCAAGACTGAGCTATACGCTGCACGACAGCCAGGGCCAACAGTATCTCGGCGTACTGGATGACGACGGCTTTGCTTATATAGACCAGATCTACTGTGGCCCGGCCGTTCTCGACCTATCAAAATTGGCTGATGGTCGCCTCGACCCATGGCATGAAAGATTAATTCTTCGCGATTCCTTCAAGATACCTCTAACCAACTTGCAGATCGCTGCTGAGCAATCCCCGTCTGGCCCCCGCCGACCTAATGGCCGCACCTACCTTGCCGAAGAGCGCGCCGGGCTGGAAACCGCCCTCTTACTGCGGGTGGAAGTCAGCGACCTGGTCGAGGCCAAAGGGCATTTGCCCGACCCTGATCCGGCCTGGCAGCCAAAGCCTTCCGCCATGCTCAAGCACAATGCCGGGAAGGCTTCCGAACGCACCGGCGTAGCGCTTAAACCCAATTGTCATCAGCTCCTGGAAATCAAAGCGCTACGCGCCTACAGCCCGCTGCTCTCGCGCGACAAGGCGTTTTGTGCCATCAATGCCTACCATCTAGCAGTTATGAGCACCTTCGTGTATGCGCCGTTCGGCGAGCCAAAGCAGCCGACCGGTACTTATGCTTCCAGCCCGCCTCCCTATAACCGCAGCGGGTGCATTGGGCACGTACTACGCGAACAACTGGCACGCTTGGAAAAAGCCACCGCGTTCGATAGTGCCCGCTACCAGCTGTTGTATGAAGAAGTGCCTTATTCCAAAAGGCTGGAGATCATGCCCTACGACCCGGCCCGCTACCAAGACGAAGCCGCCAAAGGCTGGGCCAATCCGGAAGACGTTCATTTTCTTTACGACGAAGAGACGGACACCCAGGCCTTCATTTCGCATAACGATAAGCTGGTGCTCATCTCCATCCGGGGCACGCTGGGAGCGCCAGACATGTTGCGAGATCTGGACGCGCGGCAAGTTCCTTACGCGGAAGGCTCAGGCCAAGCCCACCGAGGATTTTATGACTCGTTCCGGGCCGCAAAGGTATTCGTCGAGCGCTATCTGGACGCTTTCTATACGGGCGAGCAGGCCCTTATCGTTTGTGGACATAGCCTGGGTGGCGCAGTAGCACTTCTCTTAGCTGAATGGCTGCGGACAAACTGGTCGCGTGACATTCAGATCTACACATTCGGCGCCCCCCGCGCTGGCGACCGGACCTTTGTACAAAGTGCCCAAGCGCTCGTTCATCATCGTCTCGTCAATCACAACGACCCTATCCCTGCCATGCCCTTCGCCTGGCTGGATGCCGAGTGGAAGATGGTCAGCGCAGGTACCGTGGTGCTGTTCAGTTCACCGTTGTTGGGCGTGGCGCTGCTCCTGGGCGGGTTGCTCAACTTGCAAGGTGACCCTTACGAACACCATGGTCAACAACGCCACTTCGTACCCCGCAAGCCCGGCGGCGGTAGCGAAGTATCCATACTATGGCAACCCGACTGCGCCTTGATCGACGAACAGGCTTGTGCACGCTATGTCGGTGCCATTGATCTGCAAGGCGATATGCCAAAGCGAATGTCCTTCATCGAACAGGCATTCGCTGGTGCAGAGCATTCCTCGGACAGTGGCTATAGCCGTGCCATGCTCACCACGCTGCTGCGCTGGAATGCAGCTGTTGAAGAGCGGAAGGGTGTCTTGTTCACGCCCCGTGAAATCCACGACATCGACAAGCTGATCCAACTGGCCGAAGCCGAGCTGGCCAGTTGGCAGCCGCGAGATTTCATGGAGTTTCGCCGGGCTGTGAGAGTGCGTCACGATTCCCGCTTCTATAACAAATCCGATTTGGAGCTCCGCCAGATGTACGATGCAGGCGTCGCCCTGGCGCGCTCGCTTGGTAGGCAGCAGCGAGATGCCCTGGAACGCGCTAAACATCGGCTGCTGAACGAGGCGGGCAAAATTCTGACGGCTACCGATGTATTCGGCGACCTGATTCACCGTCATGACCTGCCTGAATTGGTCGCACAATGGCGTGGGCTGGAGCAAAACCAAAAAGCTGAAAAACTGGCCGACATAACGAGCCCCCCGGAACGTCAATACGCCTGAACGACGATAAAGACACCCGACCGGCACCGACCCGCTCGCTTCCACAAAGCATCTGAGCAGCGTGCTCCTGCCGACACGACTCGGCTCCGAACTTCGCCAGTACGCAGCGTTGATCAAGAATGGCGGCGCTGGCCAGGATCACGGGGAGCTTGCCAGCTTCACAGACGGCTAGCCTCGCGAGACTCGTCCCAGCGGATGCCATCTGCCGGGCAGGCCTTCTCCTCATATGCGCGGCCCGCCCTAACGCCCGCCCTCGCTGAGCAACAGTTTGCGCAACTGTTCGGCCAGCTTCTCGGTGCGCATCGGCGCGCGAATGAAGCCACGCAAGCGGCCGTCCGGGCCGATCAGCGCGAGGTTCGCGCCGTGATCGACGGTGTAATCCTGCTTTGAGGTATCCCCCGGAATGAACGGCACGCCCGCCGCGTTGGCAAGGGTCTGGATGTCCTCCAGCGGCCCGGTCAGACCGATGAAGCCGGCACCGAAATAATCCAAGTACTTCTTCAGTTGCTCGGGTGTATCACGCTCGGGATCGACGCTGACCAGGATCGGCTGTAGCCGTTGGTTTACGTCTTCCGGCAGTTTGCCGCGCAGCTGGCGCAGTTCGGCGAGCGTGGCTGGGCAGATATCCGGGCAGAAGGTGTAGCCGAAGAACAGCAGGTTCCAGCGCCCTTCGAGCTGCTCCATCGAAACCGCTTCGCCGTCCTGATTGGTCAAGCTGACGTCAGGCATGTCGCGTCCCTGGGGAAGCATGACGATACCGGCATCGAGCAACTCGGCGGTGTCGAGCTGGCGCTCGGTATTGAGCACCTTGTAAACCGTCAGGCCGATGACCAGTGCGACCAGCGCGACGAGGAAGAAGACGGTTTTCTGGATGCGGGTCATGGGGTTCCTATATTGGCTGCGTCTGGCCGGCGAGCGCGTCTAGCAAGCGGCCCTAGATATTGAGCAGCAGATAATGATCAACCAGCAGCGCGATGAACAGCGCGAACAGGTACCAGATGCTGAATTTGAACGTCTTGATGGCTGCATGCGGGCGGCTGTCGCGGTAGAGCACCAAGGTCCAGAACAGGAAGCGCGCACCCAGCAGGACGGCCGCGGCGAGGTACAGCGGACCGCTCATGTGGATGGCGAACGGCATGACGCTCACGGCCAGCAGCATCACGGTATAGAGCAGGATGTGCACCTTGGTGTAGTGCTCGCCATGCGTCACCGGCAGCATCGGCACGTTGACCTTGGCATATTCGGCCTTGCGGTGAATCGCCAGGGCCCAGAAATGCGGGGGCGTCCAGGCGAAGATGATCAGCACCAGCAGCAACGGCTCGGCCGTCACCTGGCCTGTCACTGCCACCCAGCCGAGCAGCGGCGGTGCAGCCCCGGCCAGACCGCCAATCACGATGTTCTGCGGCGTGGCGCGCTTCAGGAAGCCGGTGTAGATCACCGCGTAGCCGATCAATGAGGCCAGTGTCAGCCAGGCGGCCAGCGCGTTGGTGAAGGTCAGCAGCAGGCCCATTCCGGCGAGCGCCAGCAGCAACGCGAAGAACAGGGCGGCAGCCGGTGACACGCGGCCCTCGGCCAGTGGCCGCTTGTGGGTACGCGCCATCACCGAGTCGATTCGCCGATCGACCACATGATTGACCGCCGCGGCGCCCCCAGCGCACAGGGCAATGCCGAGGTTGCCAAAGACCAGCACGGTCCAGGGCACGCCCGCCCGGGTGGCGAGGAACATGCCGACCAGGGAGGTGATGAGCATCAGCAGCACCACCTTCGGCTTGGTCAGCTCGAGATAGTCGCGCCAGGTGGCCTGCGTACCGCGTTCGCTGAGAAGAGTCGCCATGGGGTTCTCCTTGTGGTCAAGCGCGAGGCAGGTCGAGCCCGCCTATCGTGTCTGGAGTCGGATGTGCCCGAGGCGCCGGCGCGACGGCGGCCTCGCGGCTCGTATGCAAGCGGTAGTTGATCAGCACCAGTACCAGCAGCAACAAGGCGCCGCCGCCGTTGTGCGCGACGGCGACTGCCAACGGCAGATTGAGCAGGACATTGCTGATGCCCAGCCCGACCTGCAGCGCCAGTGCGGCCAACAGCAGCCCGGCAAGGCGTGGCATCCCGTTGCGCCAGAGTTGGCCGCTCAGCACCAGTAGCAGCATCGTCACGGTCAGTGCGCCGAGCCGGTGAGTGAAGTGGATGGCGGTACGCGCTTCGCCGAAAAGCAGGCCGCCGAGGTAGTTGGGGCCGATGTCGTGGTGGGTCAGGTTGAAGGCGTTGGCGAAGTCCATTTCCGGCCACCACTCGCCGTGGCAGGTGGGAAAGTCCGTACAGGCCACCGCGGCGTAGTTGCTGCTGACCCAGCCGCCCAGCGCGACCTGGATGACCACCGCCAGCAGGCCCAGCATAGCGAGGCCTCTGATCCGCGCCGGGACCGCACGGAGCGCCGGGCTGGCCCCCGACAAGCGCAACGTCAGCAGAAACAGCAGGCTCAGGGTCGTGAAGCCGCCCAGCAGGTGTGCGGTCACCACCTGGGGCCAGAGCTGCAGGGTCACCGTCCACATGCCGAACGCCGCCTGGGTTATGACCACGGCCAGCAGCACCAGCGGCAGCTTGACCGGCTGCCCCGGTTGCGAGCGACGCCGCAGCGCCTGCACGGCAAGCGTGAGGATTACCAGCCCCAGTGCACCGGCGAAGTAACGATGGACCATCTCGTTCCAGCCCTTGTGCACCTCCACTGGCGCATCCGGGAAGCGCAACGCAGCCAGGCTCTGCGCCTGCTCGCTCATCGGCACGGCGAGAAAACCGTAGCAGCCGGGCCAGTCCGGGCAGCCGAGGCCGGCGTGAGTCAACCGTGTATAGGCTCCGAGCAGCACCACGACGACCGCCAACAGCGTGGCGACGAGAGCAAGACGGTATCCGGGTTTTGCCATCTGGTTCTCCTTGGGCGACCTCGTTGAGACTCCAGCGAGGCGGCCGAGTGCCTGGTTCAGCCGATCTGGGAGATTTTCAACAGGTGTTTGAGGTCTTCGAGAATCGCTTTTCCGTTGGCTTTGGCGTCGTAGCGCAGGACCAGATTGCCGTGCGGGTCGATGATCCACAGCTGCGCGCCATCGGGTGCTTGCCGGTTGCGCGCATAAGCGCCCGGGTCCAGCGCATAACGCTGCAACTGTGGGTATTCGCGCTGCAGACGCTGCTCGTAGTCCGGGCTCAAGGCCTGGGCGCTGGCCAGCGCATGG
The DNA here is from genome assembly GCF_019090095.1 of Stutzerimonas stutzeri. NCBI lineage: Bacteria > Pseudomonadati > Pseudomonadota > Gammaproteobacteria > Pseudomonadales > Pseudomonadaceae > Stutzerimonas > Stutzerimonas stutzeri. The sequence goes on from NZ_JAGQFP010000002.1 coordinate 134,261, forward strand.
CTGGCACGGCCCGCCTCACGCGCCAGGCCGATATTGATCTGCCGCGCCAGGTAGACCAGTTGCTGGCAGTCCTCAGCACAGGATTGCGGCGCCGTCACCAGTAATTCCCAGCGTGGCTCGGCGGCAGCCGGCACGGTGACACCGAGCGTTTCGCGGCCCTGGCCGGTGGCGACCAACGCGCCGTGATAGGTTCGGCTTTCGGGGATCCAGAAGCCGAACCGATACATCGCTGTTGCCAGCAACATGGGGCCGATCACTACCGCCAGGATCAGCAGCAATTGCAGACGCCCGCGGCGACGTTGGGGTTGGGCGGGGTTGAAGGTCGGATTCATCGCGGTCACTGCTTGCTCCCCCGTGCCTGATGCACGCCGAAGTAGATGAACAACGCCAGCAGCGCCGCCGCCAGCGCAAACCACTGTACTGCGTAGCCCAGGTGCTGCTGCGGCTGCATGCTGGTGATCGGCCAGTCCGCGCGATAGGCCGCTGGGCCCGGCTCGAGGCGCAACTCGTATTCGAGCCCATCTCGTCCGAGCAACTGCCAGAGCGCGTTGGCGTCGACGTGATTGAGCAGCCTCGGCCAACCTTCGGTCATGCGCTCGTTGAGCAGGAACGGCTTGCCGGACGGCGCATAAACCCAGGCGGCCAGTTTCAGCGGTTGGTCCGGCGTATCGAATGTCGGTGGGACTCGTCGATCAGGCCAGGGCAGCCAGCCGCGATTGACCAGCACCCAGCGGCCGCTGGGCTCATCCCGGAACGGCTGTAACAGCTCCACGCCGACCCGGCCATCGCGCGTGCGGCTATCGAGCAGGAAGCTGTGCGCGGCATCGAAGCGCCCCTGCAGATAGACCCGCGCGTAAGCAGGATCCTCGAGCTGCTCGATCTGCTCTGGCGACACAGGCGCGGCGGCTTCTCGAGCGGCCTGCCGTGTCAGCATGTCGCGCTTCTGGTCGGCGCGCTCAAGCTGCCAGAACCCCAACCAGACCAGCAGCGGCAGCAGGCACAGCACCACCAGCGTGGGCAGCAGGCCTGGCTTGAAGCCGCTCATGGCACGTCCCGCGGCGTATCGATACGGCTGGCTATACTGCACCCCACTTCCCCCAGTTCACCTGTTACGGCGGGCCCGCTCATGCTCAAGGCGGTAATTGTTCTATTGTTAGTGGCCACGCTGGTCAGTCTGTTCAGTGGTCTGTTCTTTCTGGTCAAGGATGAGGGCCGCCGATCACGTGTGCTCACCGCCCTCTTCGTTCGCGTCTCCCTTACCGCCTTGACCGTCGCCCTCATCGCCTGGGGTTTCTATTCCGGCCAACTGCGACCGGGGTTCGGTTGAGGGGCCGCGGCGCAATACCTGGTACGCCTCCGCGACGCCCCCTGCCTCGCTAGAGGACGTAGACAAAAATGAACAGGCCGATCCACACCACGTCGACGAAGTGCCAATACCAGGCCGCTGCCTCGAAACCGAAATGCTGGTCAGGGGTGAAGTGACCGCGGATGCTGCGCACCAACATCACCGTCAGGATGATCGCGCCGATGGTCACGTGGGCCCCGTGAAACCCGGTGAGCATGAAGAAGGTCGCGCCGTAGATGCCCGAGCCAAGCGTCAGGCCCAGCTCGGTATACGCATGGATGTACTCTTCGATCTGCAGGCTGAGGAAGGCGACACCCAGCAGCACGGTGATGCCCAACCCCAGCTTGAGCTGCTTGCGGTGGCCCTTGCGCAGCGCATGGTGCGCCCAGGTCAGCACGAAGCTGGAGCTGACCAGCAAGATGGTATTGACCAGTGGCAGGCCCCAGGGGCTGATGGTGCCTTCCGGTGCGGGATAGACCTTGGGGTCCGGGTTGTTCAGCAGCGGCCAGCTGAACTCGAAGTTCGGCCAGAGCATCGCGCTGACGCCCTTGTCGCCTTCACCGTCGAGCCAGGGCCCGACCCAGTAGCGGACGTAGAACAGCACGCCGAAGAAGGCCAGAAAGAACATCACTTCGGAAAAGATGAACCAGCTCATCCCCCAGCGGAACGAGCGATCCATCTGGTGGCTGTAAAGCCCTGCGCGGCCCTCGCGCACCACTGCGCCGAACCAGCCGAACATCATGTAGGCGATCAGCAGGGCGCCGATAAAGAAGATCAGCGGCCCATGGGACTCGGCGCGGTCGGCCTTGAGGTCGTTGAACCAGGTACCCAGCCCGTAGACCGTGGTCAGCAGCGCCACCGTCGCGACGATCGGCCACTTGCTCTGGGCGGGAACGTAGTACTTCTCGTACGCAGGGGTCGGTTGGCTCATTGCAGACTCTCCTTGCCCGCCGCCCCAGGCGCCTGGACCACGGCGACCGGAGGCTGACGAGACGTGATGTCGAACAGGGTGTAAGCGAGCGTCAGGTGACGCACATCTGCGGGCAAATCACGATCGACAATGAAGCGCACCGGCATTTCGATGCGCTCACCGGGCTGCAGCACCTGCTGGGTAAAGCAGAAGCACTCGGTCTTGTGGAAATAGGCCGCCGCCTTGGACGGCGAGATGCTCGGCACCGCCTGGGCCGTCATCGGGTGATCGGTGGGGTTGAAGGCGACGAAGCGCATCTCCTGGGTGGCGCCAGGGTTCACGCTGACCTGGTCGGCCAGCGGCTGAAACTCCCAGGTCATGCCCGAGGCGTTGGTGGCCAGAAACTGCACCCGCACCTGCCGCGCTTCGTCTGCGGTCTGGGCCCCTTCGTAGGCGCCCGCCGTCTTGCCGTTGATGCCGAAGGCCTTGCACATGACATCGTAGATCGGCACCAGCGCGAAGCCGAAGGCGAACATCGCCACGACCACCAGCAACAGTCGGCGAATCAACTTGGCCAAAGAAAGCTCGTCATTCATCCCGCAGCCCTCGGTATATCGGCTGACCTGCCGGTGAACAGCTCGCGGTCGAGACCGCTCCCACCGGCGCCCCAAAGACCGTCACTGCTCGCAGAATCTCCCCGGGAGCGGTCTTGACCGCGAACAGACCCACCACCCCACTCAGGCCCTCCGTGGGAGCGGTCTCGACCGCGAAAGGCGCAACGCGGTCGTGTGCCCCGGCACGGCGTTCAGATGTCATGGCAGCGACTCGCCAGGCTAATCATGTTTCGGGCCGGTGCGGTGCTCATGCAGCTCATCCATCGTCGGCGGCACACTGAAGGTGTGATAGGGCGCCGGCGACGGCACGCTCCACTCCAGCCCTTCGGCGCCATCCCAGGGTTTGGCTGGCGCGGCCGGGCCGCCGCGGATGCACTTGATGACGATGAACAGGAACAGCAGTTGCGTGGTTCCGAACATGAAGGCGCCAATGCTCGACACCATGTTGAAGTTGGCGAACATCAGGTTGTAGTCCGGAATCCGTCGCGGCATGCCGGCCAGCCCGACGAAGTGCATCGGGAAGAACGCCAGGTTCATGCCGATGAAACTCATCCAGAAATGCAGCTTGGCCAGCGTCTCGTCATACATGTGCCCGGTCCACTTGGGTAGCCAGAAATAGGCCGAGGCGAAGATGCCGAAGATCGCCCCCGGCACCAGCACATAGTGGAAGTGCGCCACCACGAAGTAGGTGTCGTGGTACTGGAAGTCCGCCGGGGCGATGGCCAGCATCAGTCCGGAGAAGCCGCCGATGCTGAACAGGATGACGAACGCCACGGCGAACAGCATCGGCGCCTCGAAGGTCAGCGAGCCGCGCCACATGGTCGACACCCAGTTGAACACCTTCACGCCCGTCGGCACCGCGATGAGCATGGTGGCGTACATGAAGAACAGCTCGCCGGTCACCGGAATGCCGACGGTGAACATGTGGTGCGACCAGACGATGAACGAGAGGAAGGCGATAGCGCCGGTGGCGTAGACCATCGAGGTGTAGCCGAACAGCGGCTTGCGGCTGAACGCCGGGATGATCGAACTGACCGCGCCGAACGCCGGCAGGATCATGATGTACACCTCGGGGTGACCGAAGAACCAGAACACGTGCTGGAACAGCACCGGGTCGCCGCCGCCCGCGGCGCTGAAGAAGCTGGTGCCGAAGTGGATGTCCATCAGCATCATGGTCACCACGCCCGCCAGCACCGGCATCACCGCAATGAGCAGGAAGGCGGTGATCAGCCAGGTCCAGACGAACAGCGGCATCTTCATCAGCGTCATGCCGGGGGCACGCAAATTGAGAATCGTGGCGACCACATTGATCGCGCCCATGATCGAGCTGATGCCCATCAGGTGAATCGCGAAAATGAAGTAGGTCACGCTCTCCGGCGCATAGGTGGTCGACAGCGGCGCATAGAAGGTCCAGCCGAAATTCGGTCCGCCGCCCTCCATGAACAGGGTCGAGACCAACAGGCCGAACGCGGCGGGCAACAGCCAGAAGCTGAAGTTGTTCATCCGCGGCAGCGCCATGTCCGGCGCACCGATCATCAGCGGAATCATCCAGTTGGCCAGGCCGACGAAGGCCGGCATCACCGCGCCGAAGACCATGATGAGGCCATGCATGGTGGTCATCTGGTTGAAGAATTCCGGCTGCACGATCTGCAGGCCCGGCTGGAACAGTTCGGCGCGGATCACCATCGCCATCGAACCACCCAGCAGGAAGGCGCAGAAGCTGAACCACAGGTACATCGAGCCGATGTCCTTGTGGTTGGTGGTCAGCAGCCAGCGCGAGAGGCCCTTGGCCGGGCCGTGGTGGTGGTCATGCCCGGCATGCCCATGATCGTCGATCACTGCACTCATCGCTGCCTACCCCTTATTGACTGGCTTCTTCGGCCTGTTTGAAATCGAGCACGTCTTTCGGCGTAACCATGTCGCCCTTGTCGTTACCCCAGGCGTTGCGCTCGTAGGTCACCACGGCGGCCAGGTCGACTTCCGACAGCTGCGGGCCGAAGGCCGGCATGGAGGTGCCCGGACGGCCATGCACCACGACGCTGAGATGGTTCTCGGCATCGCCTGTGGCCACCGGCGAGCCCTTGAGTGCCGGGAACATCGGCGGCAGCCCCATGCCCGTGGGCTGGTGGCAGGAGGCGCAGTTGGTCAGGTAGACCTTCTCACCACGCGCCACCAGTTCATTGAGCTTCCACTCTTTGCTGGTCAGCTCAGCGAGCTTGGCGGCCTCGGCCTTCTTCTCGCCGAGCCAGGCGGCGTAGTCCTCGGCGGACTTGACCTCCACCACGATGGGCATGAAGCCGTGGTCCTTGCCGCACAGTTCGGTGCATTGCCCGCGGTAGATGCCGGGCCGCTCGACCCGGGTCCAGGACTCGTTGATGAAGCCGGGGATGGCATCCTTCTTCACCGCCAGATCCGGCACCCACCAGGAGTGGATGACATCTGCGGCGGTCACCAGGAAGCGCACCTTGGCGCCTGCCGGAATCACCAGCGGCTGGTCCACTTCAAGGAGGTAGTGCTCGCCCTTGGGCGCCAGGTTGTTGATTTCGTCGCGCGGTGTGGTGAGGTTGCTGAAGAACTCGACGTCCTCGCCCAGGTACTTGTAGTGCCACTTCCATTGGTAGCCGGTGACCTGGATATCCACATCCGACTCGGAGGCATCGTAGATGTGGATCAGCGTGCGGGTGGCCGGTACGGCCATGCCGATGAGGATCAGCAACGGGATGATGGTCCAGAGCACCTCGACCTTGGTGTTCTCGTGGAAGTGCGCCGACTCGAGCCGCTTGGAGCGGCGGTGCGCGAACATCGACCAGAACATGACCGCGAACACCAGCACGCCGATGATCACGCAGATCCAGAAGATGGTCATGTGCAGATCGAATACGGAGCGACTGACATCGGTCACACCGGTTCGCATGTTTACGTCCCAGGCCGCCTGGGCCTGCGCAAACAGCGACCACAGCCCAATCCCCATCCAGACTCGTGGATGTCGCGACATTGCGGGTTCCCCTTATGGTTCTTGTTATCCCGCCGACCGCCTGTCCGGTCGCAGTGCCGAGCAAAACGCTCACGCCCACGGCCTGACCACGCTCCGGTCTGGTTCCCCCCAAAGGCTGGTCGCCAGTCCTCGCTTTGCACGCGCAGTCGGATTCAATCGGTACGCTTACGAACGGAGTATAGACAGCGATCCAAACCTGGCAATTTCACCGCTCAGGCGCTGGCCTGAGCCTGCGCAGGCCGCTCGTTCTTCTTCACGCCACGCAGATTCATCAGCGCCAGGCACAGCTGCAGCGTGATCAACGCCCAGGCTTCGGCTTGCCAGCCCCAGACCACCCAGAGCAGATTGCTCAGCAGAAAACACCAGAATCCCACCGTGCGTCGTCGCGGCTTCAACGAGCCGATCAGCCAAGCAGCCAATACCGTGACCACCATGGCTGGCCATTGCAGCAGATCGATCCAGTCCAAGAGACCTCCAGAATGCACAGGCGCGCCGGCCGGCCAACGCGGCGGCGATACCTGGTTTGGGTCATGAAGCGCGCCGCAGAGTTCCAACGAGCCGCCCTGCGGCGTCGCCTTGCGCGCATCCGCAACCACGCCTGGACCCAATCGACAGGTTTCCGACGGCACAGCCCCAATAAACGATCGCCATCGTGCTAGAGGCGAACCGAGCCCCGTCCTACAGGCCTGCGCATCAAAGACGCAGCCGAGCCATTCGCGGTCGAGACCGCTCCCACGGGGCTGGCGTTGCACCAAAGGCCATGCGCGGCACTGCTCTTGTGGGAGCGGTCTTGACCGCGAGCTTTACAGCGAAGCCGCGCTCAGCGACTACAGCAACGTCATTTGCTGCCCCGGCGGGGCAAAGCGGGTGCAATCGAGGCCGTAGTTCTGGTCACGCCGGTTATAGCCGAGGCGCTTGCAGGCCAGCTGGAACCGTTGCGCGAGCAGCTGGGCAAACTGGCCCTCACCGCGCATCCGGCTGCCGAAGCGGCTGTCGTAATCCTTGCCGCCGCGCGACTGGCGCACCAGGCTCATGACGTGCGCGGCGCGCTGCGGGAAATGCTCCTGCAGCCACTCGTCGAACAGCGTCGCCACCTCATGCGGCAGCCGCAACAGCACGTAGCCGGCAGACCGCGCTCCGGCTTCCCGCGCGGCCTCCAGCATGCGTTCGAGCTCCATGTCGTTGATCATCGGGATCATCGGCGCGCACATCACACTCACCGGCACGCCGGCCTCATGCAGGGTACGCAAGACCCGCAAGCGCGCCGAGGGCGAAGCGGCGCGCGGCTCCATGATCCGTTTCAGTTCGTCATCGAGCGTGGTCAGGCTGACCGAAACGCTGGCCAGCCGCTGCTCGGCCAGCGGCACCAACAGATCCAGATCGCGCAGCACCAGCGAGCCCTTGGTGATGATGTGCACCGGATGCTTGAAGCGCAGCAGGATTTCCAGCGCCTGGCGGGTCAACCGCTGCTCGCGCTCCAGCGGCTGGTAGGCATCGGTATTGACGCCCAGCGCGATGGGTTGCGGCACGTAGCCTGGCTTGCTCAACTCCTGCTCGAGCCGCTCGGCCAGGTTGGTCTTGGCGATCAGCCGCGTTTCGAAGTCGATACCCGGCGACAGGTCCCAATAGGCGTGGCTGGGTCGGGCAAAGCAGTAGATGCAGCCATGCTCACAGCCGCGATAGGGATTGACCGAGCGATCGAAGCCGACGTCCGGTGACTGGTTGCGGGTAAGCACGCTCTTGGCCGTTTCCAAGCGCACCTCGGTGGCGCGGGTCGGCGGCACGTCCTGCTCCCAGCCATCGTCGTACGCCTCGCTACGCGTCGGGGCGAAACGGTTGTCCGGATTGATTGCGGTACCGCGGCCACGCGGCGTCGACGACGGAACGGGCATAGCCATATCCTGATAACTGTATTTATATACAGTATGCATGACTGCAATCCTCGCTCCATGCCGACCGTCGGGAAAATCAGGCGGGCCGGGGAATTTTTTCGGCAGTAGCCGGACAAACATCCCACTGCTTGAAATTCCCGGTATCGACATGGAGGTTGAGATGCCCGCCCGCCCCGGCCTGACGTCTGCTCGCGAGAACAACTTCGATTTCCTGCGATTCTTCGCGGCAACCCTGGTGCTGTTCGTTCACAGCTATCCGCTGACCGGGCGTCGCCCCGATGAACCCATCGAGCTGCTGACCGGTTACGAGAACGGCGGCGAATTTGCGGTTGCGGTCTTCTTCGTGATCAGCGGCTACCTGATCACCTCGTCGTGGCTCAACAGCAGTGGCACCAAGAGCTTCCTGATCAAGCGCGCTTTGCGGGTATTTCCCGCGTTGATCATGGCCGTGCTGCTGTCGACCTTCATCATCGGGCCGCTGGTCACCGACCGCAGCATCACCGAGTACCTGGCGTCTCCGCTGACCTGGACCTACCTGCAAAATGTCCTGCTGGTGACGCGCTTCGAACTGCCCGGCGTGTTCAGCCAGAACATCTATCCGGACGTGGTCAACGGCTCGCTGTGGACGCTGCCGCTGGAAGTGATGATGTACCTCGGTGTGATGGCCCTCGGCTTGACCCAACTGCTGAGGCCTCGCCTGATCTTCCTGCCCATCGCCGGCCTCGCCGTCGGCTACTTCTGGCTGCTCGGCCGCCTCGGGATCGAATCCTTCTTCATCGTTAATTTTTTCAAATTGGCGCTGCTGTACTTCACCGGCGCGGCGATCTACCTCTATCGCGACGCGTTGCCGTGGCGCGGCTGGATAGCCGTGCTGCTGGCCGCCGCCCTCGGCCTGACCTTCCATACCCAGGCGGGCCCCTACGTCTACATGGTAGCGCTGCCCTATCTGGTGATCTACCTCGCCTATGCACCGATCCCGCTGATCGCCCGGTTCGGCAAGTACGGCGACTTTTCCTACGGCATGTACATCTATGCCTTCCCGTTCCAGCAACTGACGATTTACCTGCTCGGCCCCGAGATTGGCGTGTTCGGGCTGACCGTCATCAGCCTCGCGCCAACGCTGCTGCTGGCGATCCTGTCCTGGCACCTGATCGAGTCACCGGCAATGAAACTCAAGCAGCGCTTCGCACGCGCGGCGCGTCCGGAACTGGCCGGCGGAAAGATCGCCGGCTGAGCCGGCACGGGGGTTCGGTTGCGGTTGCGACCTGGACGAGAGGCAGGCGCGGTGGATGCCAGCTCAACCCGCTGCGCGACGCACCTGCACCGATGCATAGCCAGCGCCGTGGTCATCGGTCAGGCATAGGACGCCGCGCTGCGCCAGCTCACGGGCGCGCCAGTAAAGCAACATGTCGGTCGCGAAAAAACCGTCGCAGCGGGCCATGACCCCGGCCATGGCGCGGGACAACGGCATGTCCTCGTCGCCGCAGGCTTCGGTCAGTTCATGGTCGATTTGCCGATAGTCCTCGCCGACGAAACGCCCCTCCAGCCAACGTCGTATCGCGGCGTTTTCCGCCACGGCAGCGCGCCACTGACTGGCGAGCGCGGCGACCCTGGCTGGCTCGACAGGCTGCGGCTGGTCGAGCGCCACCAGCGCTTCGGGCGTATGCATGGAAACCGCCATGCGTGCGCCGACCCGGCTGTCACCGGTGCCGCAGGCGACTTCGTAAAAGGGCAGCGAGCTTCCCTCCAGCGCCGCGGCTACGCGCGCCAGCATCAGCTGTTCGGACGCGCTATCCCCATGCCAGACGGTGACCGGCCGCGACTGGCCAGACAGCGCCTCGAGCCACAACGCATCGCCGGCGATGCCGGAGAAATCCGGGCGCGATGTCATGGCTGCGGGCCACAGGGTCTCCCAGAAGGCCAGCCGCCCCGAACACGGCGGCGTATCGATACCGGCAAGCGGGCCAACGGCCAGGTCATCGCGCAGCACGCGAACCTCGCTGCCATCAGCCAGCAGCGGCCGGACGCTGTCCGCGGCGAGGTCGCCACAGGTGAGATGCCACATGGCGAGCCTCCTTCGGATCAGTCGGACTTTTTCTTCAACTTCGGATTGGGAAAGAATTGCACGGCCTGCACCTGCGGATCGGCCGGCTTCGGCTTGGCCTGGTTGACCCGCGTACCCAATTCCAGGGGCACCGACTGGCCCTGGGCGTTGAGGGTATCGGCGTAGCCGCACTCGACGCACTCGCGATGCGGAACGCCGTCGACATCCCACATCTTGATGCTGTCGCTGGCGCTGCACGCCGGGCATACAGCCCCGGCGATGAAGCGCTTGGTGGTCACCTTGGGCGCGTCGCTCATGCCACGTTCTCCGTCAGGCCGAGGTGGCGCAGCAAGGCGTCGGTCGACGGCTCGCGACCGCGGAAGTCGACGAACAGCACCATTGGCTCCTGCGAGCCGCCGCGCGCCAGGATGGCCTCGCGGAAGGCGCGGCCCGTGTCGGGGTTGAACACGCCCTCTTCCTCAAAGCGCGAGAAGGCATCGGAGGACAGCACCTCGGCCCACTTGTAGCTGTAATAGCCCGCCGCATAGCCGCCAGAGAAGATGTGCGCGAAGCTGTTGGGGAAGCGATTGCTGGCCGGCGGACGCATGACCGAGACCTCGTCGCGGATGCTCTCCAGCACTTCCAGCACGCTGCGGCCGTCGCCGTGCGTGGCGTGCAGCTCGAAGTCGAACAGCGAGAACTCCAGCTGGCGCACCATCATCAGGCCGGACTGGAAGTTCTTCGCCGCCAGCATCTTGTCGAGCAGATCCTGCGGCAGGGTTTCACCGGTCTGGTAGTGGCCGGAAATCAGCGCCAGCCCTTCGGGCTCCCAGCACCAGTTCTCCATGAACTGGCTCGGCAGCTCGACCGCGTCCCAGGCCACACCATTAATGCCCGAGGCACCGGCATGCTCGACCTGCGTCAGCAAATGGTGCAGGCCATGGCCGAACTCGTGGAACAGCGTGGTGACTTCATCGTGAGTCAGCAGCGCCGGGCGCTCACCCACTGGCGGAGTGAAGTTGCAGACCAGGTTGGCGACCGGCGTCTGCAGCGTGCCGAGGCAGGTACGGCGCTTGTCGCGCGCCCCATCCATCCAGGCGCCACCGCGCTTGTTGGCCCGCGCGTAAAGGTCGAAGAAGAAGCGCCCGACGTGCTCGCCTTTCTCACGGATTTCGAACAGGCGAACATCCGGATGCCAGCTGTCGAAGCCTTCCAGCTCGTGGATCTCGATACCGTACAGGCGCTTGACGATGGCAAACAGGCCGGACAGCACCTTGTCCACCGGGAAGTACGCACGCAGTTCTTCCTGGCTCAGGCTGTAGCGGGCCTGGCGCAGCTTCTCGCCGAAGTAATTGACGTCCCAGCTCTGCAGATCGGTGACGCCCTGCTCCGCGGCGAAGGCGCGCAACTCTTTCAGGTCACGCTCGGCGAACGGCTTGCTGCGCGTGGCCAGATCCCGCAGGAAACCCAGTACCTGATCGGTGCTATCGGCCATCTTGGTCGCCAGCGACAGCTCGGCGTAATTGCCGAAGCCCAGCAGCTGCGCCAGCTCCTGACGCAGGTCGAGGATCTGCTCCATCACCGGGCCATTGTCGAACTGGCCGGCATTCGGCCCCTGGTCGGAGGCACGGGTGGAATAGGCGACGTAGACCTCTTCACGCAGCGCACGGTTGTCGGCGTAGGTCATCACCGCGTAGTAGCTGGGGAATTCCAGGCTGATCAGCCAGCCATCCAGCTCCTTGGCCTTGGCGGCTTCGGCCATCTGCGCCTTGGCCGAATCGGTGATGCCGGCCAGCAGGCTTTCGTCGGTGACGTGCTTGGTCCAGGCCTGGGTCGCGTCGAGCAGTTGGTTGGAGAAGGTGCTGCCCAGCTCGGCGAGCTTCATGCGGATCGCGCCGAAACGTTGCTGCTCGGCAGGCGGCAGGTCGATGCCGGAGAGGCGGAAGTCACGCAGGGCGTGGTCGATGATGGTCTTTTGCGCCACATCGAAGCCGTCGGCCTCGGGGCTCACCGACAGCGCCTGGTAGGCGGCGAACAGGTCGGGATTCTGGCCCAGCTCGGTGGCGTAGGCCGAGAGCTTCGGCAAGCAGGCCTCGTAGGCGCTGCGCAATTCAGGGTTGTTGCGCACCGCGTTGAGGTGGCTGACCGGGCCCCAGGCGCGGCTGAGGCGCTCGTTCATTTCATCGAGGCCGACCACCAGGGTGCTCCAGTCAAGGCTCTCGGCCGGGCGGCTGAGCAACTCCTGCAAGGCGACGCGGTTCTCGCCGAGGACGGTATCGACCGCCGGCTCGACGTGTTCCGGGCGAATCTCGGAATAGGGCGGCAGGTCGAAGTCCCGAAGCAGCGGGTTGGTATCGGTCACGGCAGTTGCCCCTTCTGAATGAATAATCACCGGTGCATGTTAAAGACAAATGCCCGACCGCGCAGCTGGGGAACTGACCGATAGCGCCTGTCTATGTTCGAGACGGGGTTGGCGTCGTGCCGGAACTCGTCAGCCTGCCGGCGCGGCCAGCATGTTCATCACTAGGCGAATCATGACGTCCTTGTTGGCCGGGTCTGACTCGGCGACCAGCAAGGTCAATGCCGCCAGCCCCACGTCATTGATGACCGGCTCGCCATTGGTCGCCAGGAGGCGGCCATTGCGGTACAGAAAATCGACGAACAGGAAGGCCGCGCTGCGCTTGTTGCCATCGGAAAATGGATGATTCTTGATGACGAAATAGAGCAGGTGCGCGGCCTTGGCTTCCACGCTGGGATAGGCCGGTTCGCCGAACACCGTCTGGTCCAGATTGCCCAGCAACGAGGCCAATCCATCGCCACGATCACGCGCGAACAAATCCGTCGCCTCCCCGCGGGTCATCAACTCGATCTTCAGCTTTTCCAAGGCTGCACGGGCTTCGACCGGGCTTGGCAAGGTACCGCCAGGCTGGGCTTCGGGCTCGGTCAGCAAACCCTCGTCGTAACGCTGCAGCAGCAGAAATGTTTGTGCATAGCGGCTAACGATATCTACCAGGCCCCGGCCGCTCTGCGTGTCTAGTGCGGGACTCTGTGCAGCCTTGCGCACCAGAGTCAGCGCAGCTTCCAGCTCACGGGCGTTGGTTTCGAAGCGTTGCTGGTTGAGCGTCCAGCCCTGCGTCAGGTGCTCACGCAGGATGCGGGTTGCCCATTGGCGGAAGCGTGTGGCCTGCTGGGATTTCACTCGATAGCCGACCGAAATGATCACGTCGAGGTTGTAGTGCTCAACGGATCGGGCGACCTCTCGACGACCCTCCTGACGAACTATCCGGAAATCCCGGATAGTTTCCTCACGCAGCAACTCTTCCTCAGCGAATACGTTCAACAAATGCTCATTGACGGTACGCACATCCTTGCCAAATAGCTCGGCCATCTGACGCTGGCTCAGCCAGACCGTATCGCGAGCGGCATCCAACCGCACCTCCACGGCCTCGTCGGCCGCGTTGAAGATGACTATGGGCACCCGGTTTTCAGCATCCATGGGCGACCTCTTCCTTTAGCTTGTGGGGGCCTGCCATTGTGCAGCCTCATTACTAAGGTGCACACCGCGACTCTCCCGGCGCGGGCTCCTCCTCCCGCTGCGCATAGCGCTGGGCGAGCACCGTGCAGACCATCAGCTGGATCTGGTGAAACAGCATCAGCGGCAGGATGATCATGCCGACCGCGCTGGTGGCGAACAGCACCTGCGCCATGGGCACGCCGGTGGCCAAGCTCTTCTTCGAACCGGCGAAGAGGATGGTGATGCGGTCTTCCAGGTTGAAGCCCAGCAGCTTGCCCAACAGGCCCGTTAGCCACAGCACGATTGCCAGCAGCAGGCAGCAGGCCACCACCAATCCAAGCAGGTGGCCAAGCGGTACGATCTGCCAGAGCCCCTCGACAACCGCACCACTGAAGGCGGTGTAGACCACCAGCAGAATCGAGCTCTGGTCCACGGTTTTCAGCCAGGTCTTGTTGCGCGTCACCCAGGCGCCGATCCAGCGACGCGCGACCTGCCCGGCGATGAAGGGCACCAGCAGTTGCAGGACGATCTTGCCGATCGAATCCAGCGTCGAGCCGCTATCGCCTTCGACGCCCATTAGCAGCAGCACCAGCAGCGGTGTGAGGAAGATGCCGATCAGGCTGGACGCCGCGGCGCTGCAGATCGCGGCGGGCACATTGCCGCGCGCCAGTGAGGTAAAGGCGATAGCCGACTGCACCGTGGCGGGCAGGGCGCAGAGGTAGAGCATGCCCATGTACAGCTCGTTGCCCACCAGCGGGGTCAGCACCGGTTTCAGTGCCAGCCCCAGCAGCGGAAACATGATGAAGGTGCAGGCGAATACCAACAGGTGCAGACGCCAGTGGCCGGCACCGGCAAGGATGGCTTCGCGCGACAGCTTGGCGCCGTGCATGAAGAACAGCAGTGCAATGGCGGCGGCGGTCAGCCACTCGAAGAACACTGCGCCGCGCCCCTCGCAGGGGAACAGGGTGGCGATGGCAACCACGGCGAGCAGGGCCAGGGTGAAGTTATCGAAGAGCAGGCGGAGCTTGGCCATGTGGATTCCTTGGGACTTGCAGACGACAGGGATCGACCTTAACGTGGGCGCCACCTTCCGACTAACGCCAAGCAGGCACGAAATGTCGCCAATCGGACAAGAAGCAGCGTTGATCACCCGCCTCGGTGCGCTCAAGTCGCTGCCACGGCCGGTCTATGGCCAGCTCGACTCACCGCCCAACCTCAAGCTTGGCTACCGCCACAGCCACCCCTGGGTGCAGCTGTCCCACGCGGTCGAAGGCGTGCTCGAAGTGCGTACCGACAGCGGCCGCTTCATAGCACCACCGCTGCGCGCGGTGTGGATTCCGGCGGGCGTGACGCATCAGGTCTTCTGCGCGCCGGACACCTGCATCCGCAGCCTCTACATCGACCGGGCTGTCGCCGGCGATGCGCCCGAGCATTGCCGGGTGCTGCAGGTCAGCCCGCTGCTGCGCGAACTGATCCGGCACTTCAGCACCCTGCCCGAAGCCTATGCCGAAGACGGCGCGGAGGGGCGCCTGGTGCAGGTGCTGCTCGATCAACTGGGAAGCGCGCCAGAGGTCGAACTGGTGCTGCCCCTGCCCGCAGAGCCGCGCCTGCATCGGCTGTGCAAAAGCCTGCAGGCGCAACCGGAATCCCAGGAAGGGCTGGCCGACTGGAGCCGCACTCTGGGCGTTTCGGAACGGACCCTGAGCCGGCTGTTCCTGCGCGAAACCGGCCTGACCTTCCGTGCCTGGCGCCAGCGCATGCGGCTGCTCAGCGCCTTGCCGGCGCTGGAGCGTGGCGAGCGGGTGACCGACGTGGCGCTGGGCTGCGGTTATGAATCCCTATCGGCGTTTATCGCCGCCTTTCGTGAACAGTTCGGCGCCACGCCGGGCGAATTCTTCCGTCCCGGCAGCAACGCCGCCGAAGGTCGGGTCTATCAGTGACCAGCCGTTCTTACGCCTATAGGAGCAAACGCATGAGCATCCGAACCTTCCAGGGCCACACACCCGCACTCGGCGAACGCGTCTTCGTCGACCCCAGCGCCGTGCTCATCGGCGACATCGAAATCGGCGAAGACAGCTCCGTGTGGCCACTGACCGTGATCCGTGGCGATATGCACCGCATCCGCATCGGCGCGCGCACCAGCATCCAGGATGGCAGCGTGTTGCACATCACCCACGCCGGCCCGTTCAACCCGGACGGCTTCCCGCTGACCATCGGCGACGAAGTCACCGTCGGTCACAAGGTCACGCTGCATGGCTGCACCCTGGGCAGCCGCATCCTGGTGGGCATGGGTTCGATCGTGATGGACGGTGCGGTGGTCGAAGACGAGGTCATCATCGGCGCCGGCAGCCTGGTGCCGCCGGGCAAGACGCTGGAAAGCGGTTACCTCTACGTCGGCAGCCCGGTGAAGCAGGCCCGGCCGCTGACCGAGAAAGAGCGCAGCTTTTTCAGTTACACGGCCGGTAACTACGTGAAGCTGAAAAACCAGCACCTGGCCGAGGGCTGCGACGGCTGACGACCGACGCAGGCCCACAACGCCATGGCCTTGCGCGGCGCTGCTAGGCCCGTGTAGGAGCGGGCTCTGCCCGCGATCCCGGAGCCACGCCGAGCCACTCCAGCCGCCCATTGGCGACCAACGTCGCTCCCCCAAAAAGCCGACCCAGCCACGCCTGCACGCAGCCAACCTACACGCACGCCCCTGTAGGAGCGGGCTCTGCCCGCGACCCCGGATCCACGCCGTGCAACTCCAGCCGCCCATTGGCGACCAAGGTCGCTCCCCCAAAAAGCCGACCCAGCCACGCCCGCTCGCAGCCAACCTATACACGCGCCCCCTGTAGGAGCGGGCTCTGCCCGCGACCCCGGATCCACGCCGTGCCACTCCAGCCGCCCATTGGCGACCAAGGTCGCTCCCCCAAAAAGCCGACCCAGCAACGCCAGCACGCAGCCAACCTATACACACGCCCCCTGTAGGAGCGGGCTCTGCCCGCGATCCGGCGGTCACGTCCCGCTAGAGAAACATCCCGCCCGACGCCTCGATCCGCTGGCCATTGATCCAGCGTCCGCCCTCGCCGAACAGGGCGGCCACGGCCAGGCCGATGTCATCGGCCTGCCCCACCCGCCCCAAGGCCGTGTTGCTGGCGACGAAGGCGTTGAGGTCGGCGTTGTCACGCACCGCGCCACCACCGAAGTCGGTTTCGATGGCACCCGGGGCGATCACGTTGACGCTGATGCCACGCGCACCCAACTCGCGCGCCTGATAGCGGGTCAGCACTTCGATGCCGCCTTTCATCGCGGCGTAGGCGGCATAGCCCGGCAGCGAAAAGCGGGCCAGACCACTGGAAACGTTGAGGATGCGCCCACCGTCAGCGATCAGCGGCAGCAGCGTCTGGGTCAGGAAGAACGGCCCCTTGAGGTGCATGTTCATCAGCAGGTCGAACTGCGCCTCGCTGGTGTCGGCGAAGCTCACGTGCTCGCCGACGCCCGCGTTATTGAACAGAAAATCGATATCGGAACGGCCGAAGCGCTCCGGTAGCGCACCGCGCAAGCGCTCGGCGAACGCCGGGAAGCTCGCGCTTTGCGTCACGTCCAGCTGCAGCATCAAGGCCTGCGCGCCGCGGTTTTCGATCTCGTGCACCACCGCTTGCGCCTCAGCCGCCTTGCTGTGGTAGGTGCCGATGACGTCGACGCCCTCTGCGGCGAGATGCAGAGCCGCGCTACGCCCCAGCCCGCGGCTGGCACCGGTGATCAATGCGAGTTTGCGTTTCATGGTGGATCTCCCGACTGGTTAGTGACGGGACCAGCGTATTGTTCCAGGCAGTCCGGTTAAATCCATGAAGCTTGGATAGACTGTTCGTACACACCGATCAATCGATGCCGTCATGACTAATATTCTCGAATTGCTGCGGACCTTTGTCCGGGTCTATGAACTGGCCAGCTTCACCGCTGCGGCGGACAACCTCGGCCTGCCCCGTTCCACCGTTTCCGAACAGATCCGCGCGCTGGAGCAACGCCTCGGTGCCCGGCTGCTTCAGCGCACCACCCGGCGGGTCCAGCCGACCCAGGACGGCCAGCTACTGTACGAGCGCAGCCGCGACATGCTCGACCAGGCCGACGACATCGAGGCGCTGTTCCGTGACAGCCGCGCGCTCACCGGGCGTCTTCGCATCGACCTGCCGGTGGCCCTGGCGCGCAGCCTGGTGATGCCGCGGCTGGGCGAGTTTCTCGAGCGGCACCCGGCCATCGAGATCGAAGTCAGCGCCACCGACCGGCTGGTGGATCTGGTGCGCGAGGGGTTCGATTGTGTGTTGCGCATCGGCGAGGTGGCAGACACCGGCCTGGTTGCACGACGGCTCGGCCGCTATCCGCTAGTGAACTGCGCCAGCCCGGCCTATCTGAAACGGTACGGCATACCCAAGACGTTGGCAGACCTCGCCGACCACCAGCTGATCCATTACGTGCCGGTGCTAGGCGCACGTTCTGCCGGCTTCGAATACCAGGAAAACGGCAAGCCGATGTGCCTGCCGATGCAGGGCCGGGTGACGGTCAACAACAGCGACAGCTACAAACTGGCCTGCATCGGCGGTTTTGGCCTGATTCAGGTGCCGCTCGCCGGGGTCCGCGACGCCCTCGAAAGCGGCGAGCTGCAGATGGTGCTGCCGGACTACGTTCCGGCGCCGATGAGTGCATCGCTGCTATACGCCCACCGGCGCAACCTGCCGCGCCGGGTGCGCGCGTTCATGGACTGGCTGGCCGCGCTGATCGAACAGGACCTGGCCGCCGCGCAGGCGCTTGCCCAGCACATGCAAACGCGGGCCAGCTGAGCCCGTCACCGTTTGCCCTGACGCCGCGGGTTCGGGACAATTGTGGACCCACCCAGCAGCCGGCCGCCCTCCATGCACCACTCCACCATTCTTTTCGACCTCGACGGCACCCTCACCGACCCGCGCGAGGGCATCACCCGCTCGATTCAGCATGCACTGGCCCAGCTTGGCATCGACGAACCGGACCTGACCAAGCTCGAGCCCTTCATCGGGCCGCCGCTGCTGCAGGCATTCATGGAGTTCTATGGTTTCGACGAAGCGCGGGCCTGGGAAGCCGTCGGCCATTACCGTGAGCGTTTCAAGACGGTCGGGCTGTACGAGAACCTACTGTTCGACGGCGTGCTGGAGCTGCTCGAACACCTGCGCGGGCAAGGCCGGACGCTCTACGTCGCGACCTCGAAGCCGTCGGTGTTCGCCCGCGAGATTGCCCGGCATTTCGCCTTCGACCACCACTTCAAGCTGATCTATGGCAGCGAGCTGGACGGCACCCGCACCAACAAGGTCGAGCTGATCGCCCATGTGATTGCCGAAGAAGGGCTCGATCGGGAACAGACGCTGATGATCGGCGACCGCAAACACGACCTGATCGGCGCGCACCAGAACGGGCTGAAAGCCGCGGCGGTGGGGTACGGCTTCGGCAGCCATGCCGAGCTGAAGGCGCAATCGCCAGCGTATTACTACGCCACGCTGCCCGAGCTGCGCGCGGCGTTCGGCTAGGGCGTCTGGTCGCGCTCGGGAGCGAAGCTCACAGGCGGTGACCCATCGGCGTTGATCTGCTGCACCTGCGACGGTCGGCCCTCGGCATCGAGCCGAATACGACCGATGCCCGAGCCGTTCCACAGACGTTCGCCAGACCGGCTGCGGCTCGGCAGCCACGGCTGGACCCGCACCCGGCGGCGCTTGGTGAACCAGTTCAGTGGCGAGCGCGGCGAATACAGCCAGCGGTTGAGCCGGTCGAACAGGTCGAGCAAGCGCGGCGGAAACTCGTTCTTCACGCCGCTGCTGGTGATCTGCCATAACCGTGGCCCTTCGGCACGGCCACGAATGCGCACTTCATAGGCGAACGAGTAATGCACGTCGCCGGAGAGGATCACGTAGTTACCCGGCGTGCGGGTATGGCGAAAGATATTGAGCATCACCTGCGCCGCGCCGCGGTGGGCCATCCAGTTTTCCGCATCGACCAACAGCGACAGCCCGGCCCAGCTGAACACGCGTTGTACGGTCTCGATCAGCTTGACGCCGAACATCGGCGCCGGCGAGACGATGATCACCGAACGATGGTCGAGCAATTCCTGCTGGAAGTCCGTCAGCGCTTCCCAATCCATCAACCCGGAAGGCCGGCTCAGGTTTCGCTCGCTGCGCCAGCGTCGGGTACGGGTGTCGAGCACCACCAGCGCCGGCTCGCTGGGGATGACATAGCCCCAGTCGCCTCTGCCGAGTAGCTCGTCGACCACCCGATCGTGCAGCGCGCAATCGAGTCGCCCGTCTTCGCCGCTGCCCAGCAGCGCCTCGACCGCGCTCAATGACGTGACGCAGGCATCCGGCGCGTTGCCCCAGGCCTGGCACAGCAGATAGCCGAGCAAGGCATTGCCGATGATCCGCCGGGAAAATGGATGGCCGTAGGCGGTCTGCTCCCAGCGCGCGCTGAGGTTCCAGTCATCGGTGATGTCGTGGTCGTCGAAGATCATCAACGACGGCAGATGTGCCAACGCCCTTGCGACCTGCGGCAAGCCTGTCTGAAAGGCATCGATGCAGCGCAGCTCGCGCTCCCAGCGCTCGGCCAGTTCGGTATCCAGCGTGGGTTGCTCAAGCTCGATCAGCTGCCAGGGCACCGGCGACCAGACCAGCAGGTACATTGCCAGCACCTCGCCCAGCGACACCAGATGGTTGTGCGCGCTGGCCGTGGTGAACACCGGCTTTTCCACGCCCCCGAAGAACCGCTCGCGCAGGGCTTCGTTGGATCTGAACGCGGGCAACAACTGCTCGCGCCGGTAATAGGTGGCCGGATGCGCCAGCAGTTCATCGCTATCAGCGACAGTGGCGCCCTCGAGGCACTCGCCATACAGCCCGAGCCGGCGGATCAGCGCATGAATGGCGACCAAGGTCGGCCCGGCCACGTCGTCGGCGTAGATCTGGTCGCCAGTCATCAGCAGCGCGGCGGGCCAGCTTTCGGGAGATTGGCGGGTCTGGGCCACCAGCGAGTCCACAATGGCCAGGCCGTCTGTCGAGGGGTGATGAGGCTTGCGGCAGGAGCCATGCAGCAGGTGGTCGTAGCGCGAGCGGACCACGAATGCCGGCCGCTCGAATCCTTCGTGGATCAGGTGTGGTGCCCAGTCGGCGATGCCTCGCTCATGGCCGTCGGCCTGGATCAACAGGTCGTACTCGATCAACCGGTTGACGGGCAAGGGCTCGTCCAGGCGCAGATCGATCAGGCACAGCCAAGCCGAAGTACCGATACGCAGCCTCCGGCAGGCGTTACCGTTCAGCTCCAGTGATCGCATCGGCTCGCCGTCGGGGTGCAACGCCAGACGCAACGACAGCGGCTCACTGACCACCAGCCAGAGCACCAGGCGGTCCGCCTGCAATCTGCGCAGCAAGGGCCCTGCGAGCACGGCCGGCAAAGACGAAGGGTCAGCAGGTGGCACGCGGTCGTTCATGCATCGCTCGATCGGGTCGGTCAGGAATCAGAGTGTAACCAGCTCTGCGGGTTCGCCTGCAGCCGGTACACCCCACGACGACCAAGGAGCTGCGCCGGAACTTCAGTCCAGCGCGTGGTTGTGCTGCCGAGCAGAACTGACGCTGGATGATTACGGCGTCAGCTACATTACGGCTGAAACCTGCACCAACAAAGCCGCGCGCGAAGCCTTCTTGTGACAGCACCAGCGCAGCGGCCATCCCGGAGTCAGGCGCGCCGCCGCGCCTGTTGCTCGATCAGCGTCTGCAGACGATAGAGGAAGGCGAAGCCCTGCTCCCACCGATGATGGCCGGACTTCACGTTGATATGCCCGACGCCCGGTAGCACAGTCACCTCGCTGCCCCAGCTCTGGCCGAGGGCCTGGGCACGCTCGGCGCTGGCAGCGACATCGTTGTCCGATCCCACCAGCACGCTGGGGAATGGCAACGCCTCGACCGGCAACGGGGCAAAGTTCTGCAGCGCCTCTGGGCAGCCAACGCGCTCGACGTCCGCCGGCGCCACCAGCAGCGCACCACGCACGTGGCGCAGCGTGTCGTGCGAGGCGCTGGCAGCCCAGTGCGCGACCGTGACGCAGCCCAGGCTATGGGCGATCAACACCACCGGTCCCGCCACCGACGCAACGCTGCGCTCGAGTTCAGCCACCCATGCCTGACGCTGCGGCAGCCACCAGTCTGCCTGCTCGACACGTGCGGCGTTTGGCAGCGTGCGTTGCCAATGGCTCTGCCAATGCAGGTCAGGCGAGCCCTGCCAACCCGGCACGATGAGGTAATGAGTGGTGTCGCTGGCCATGGGAGAGGCTCCAAGATGCGTCAAGTGCCAGCGAGATTAACCAAGACGTTACCGTCAACAAAAGAATAAGAATTTATTTGCTTATGCATTTTTTAGCAGAAACGGATTGTCAGGCAGACGCTTCTGTTATCTCTAAAAAGAATATAAATGTTCTTAAACATTATTTTAAAGCATATCCGAACACCCCTTATGATCCGCTCGACTCCGGTTAGAACCGCCGCACCACCCTGTGGCCTATACCCGTCGAGGAACCAAGAATGACGAACACGCTTCCTCCTCCGGAGGCACCGGACGACGCAGCCCTGCTGCGCGAGATCCGCGCGGCGCTGCACGATCTGAAGTTTGGCTCGGTCGAAATCACCCTGCATCACGGTCAAGTGGTGCAGATCGAGAGAAAAGAAAAATTCCGTCTGCAGCCCACCGGCAAGCAGGCCTGACCCAAGACCCACCCCGACCGGACCACCGGAGGGCGTGACATGAACCTACGCCAGGAAAGCCCAACCATGTACACGCCGACCCAGACCGCCCTTCTGCTGCACCGCTGTCGCTGCCGAATGCGTAGCTGACGCACCCGCCCGACCCAAAACCCTAAGCAATACACAACGCGTCCGCACGGATGCGAGAAGGAGCCGTCATGTCCATCGGAAAGTCCATCCTGGCCGTTCTGGCCAGCACCCTCATCGCCGGCCAGGCGTTTGCCGCCAGCGAGCTGCTCAACGTGTCCTACGACCCGACGCGCGAGCTCTACGTCGATTTCAACGCAGCCTTCAACAAGCATTGGCAGGCCCAGGGCAACGAGCCGCTGCGTATTCAGCAGTCCCACGGCGGCTCGGGCAAGCAGGCCCGTTCGGTGATCGACGGCCTGCGCGCCGATGTGGTGACGCTGGCGTTGTCCGGCGACATCGACGCGCTGAACCTGAACCAGCGCTTGATCGACCCGAACTGGCAGGCGCGTCTGCCGGACAACAGCACGCCCTACACCTCAACCATCGTGTTCCTGGTGCGCAAGGGTAATCCGAAGCACATCAGGGACTGGGACGACCTGATCAAGGAGGGTGTCGAGGTCATCACCCCCAATCCGAAAACCTCCGGCGGTGCCCGCTGGAACTTCCTCGCCGCCTGGGCCTATGCGCGCGAAAAGTACGGTAGTGAAGACCAGGCGCTGGCGTTCGTCACCGAACTGTATCGCCACGCGCCGGTACTCGATACCGGTGCCCGCGGCTCCACCATCAGCTTCGTTCAGCGCCAGCTCGGCGACGTGTTGCTGGCCTGGGAAAACGAAGCCTATCTGTCGCTGGCCGAAGAAGGCGGCGACCAGTTGGAAATCGTCACCCCCTCGCTGTCGATCCTCGCCGAGCCGCCCGTTGCGGTGGTCGACGCCAACGTCGACCGCAAGGGCACCCGCAAGGTGGCCGAGGCCTACCTGGAATACCTTTACAGCGAAGAAGGCCAGCGCATCGCCGCGAAGCACTTCTACCGCCCGCGCAACGCCGGCGTGGCAACCGAATTCAAGGATCAGTTCCAGGACCTGAAGCTGGTCACCATCGACAAGGATTTCGGCGGCTGGAAACAAGCGCAGCCCAAATACTTCGATGACGGTGGCGTGTTCGATCAGATTTTTAAAGTGATCAATCAGTAACTGGACGCTGACCGAGCGCGAACCAGCGCTGAGTGAGGGGACCGCCACACGGCGGCACCTCACACGGCCTGAACGTCAACGCTGCCCAAAAGTACGGAAGACCTATGTCTCGACGCACGTCCCCGGTCATACCCGGCTTCGGACTGACCCTGGGCTACACCCTGACCTACCTGACGCTGGTGGTACTGATTCCGCTGGGCGCCATGTTCGTCTACTCCCTGCAGCTGAGCCTGGATCAATGGTGGGCCCTGCTCACCAGCCGCCAGGTGCTGTTTTCCCTGAAGCTCTCCTTTGGCACCGCGCTGCTGGCAGCGCTGATCAATGGCGTGCTCGGTATCGTCATCGCCTGGGTACTGGTGCGCTACACCTTTGCCGGGCGGCGCGTCATCGATGCCATGGTCGACATGCCCTTCGCCCTGCCCACGGCAGTGGCGGGTATCGCCCTGACTGCCTTGTACGCCCCCAACGGCCTGATCGGCTCGCTGTTTCCATTCAAGATCGCCTACACGCCGCTTGGCATCACGCTGGCGCTGGTGTTCGTCACCCTGCCCTTCGTGGTGCGCACCCTGCAGCCGGTGCTGGCCGACATCCCCAAGGAAGTCGAAGAAGCCGCCGCTTGCCTGGGTGCCCGTCCGATGCAGGTATTTCGTCATGTGCTGCTGCCAAGCCTGCTGCCCGCTTGGCTGACCGGTTTCGCACTGGCGTTTGCCCGCGGCGTCGGCGAATACGGCTCGGTGGTGTTCATCGCCGGCAACATCCCGCTGAAGACTGAAATCCTGCCGCTGCTGATCGTCTCCAAGCTGGACCAGTACGACTACCCTGGCGCGACCGGGATCGGCGTTCTGATGCTGGTGGTGTCTTTCATCCTGCTGCTGTTGATCAACCGGCTGCAGCGCCGCATGCAGCCGCGCCTCTGAGGAGCCCACCATGAGTCTTGCCACCCTCGGCAGCGCCACCGTGCGCGCCTCGACCCGCCGCTCCCCCGGCGCTTTCATCCTGATCGCCATCGCCTGGGCGGTGTTCGCCGTGATCCTCCTGCTGCCGCTGTATATGGTGCTCAGCCAAGGCCTGAGCCGCGGCCTGGACTACTTCTGGGACGCCATCGGCGAGCCGGACGCGATCTCGGCGCTGCAACTGACCTTGCTGGCGACCGCCATCTCGGTGCCACTCAATGTGATTTTCGGCCTCGCCGCCGCTTGGTCGGTGGCCAAGTTCGACTTCCGTGGCAAGAGCCTGCTGGTGACCCTGATCGATATGCCGTTCTCGGTCTCGCCGGTGGTCGCCGGCCTGATTTACGTCCTGCTGTTCGGCAGCCAGAGCGTTCTCGCGCCTTGGCTCGACACGCATAACCTGCAGATCGTCTACGCGGTGCCCGGCATCGTCCTGGCAACGCTGTTCGTCACCGTACCCTTCGTTGCCCGGGAGCTGATTCCGCTGATGGAGGAACAGGGCAGCACGGAAGAGGAGGCCGCTCGGCTGCTCGGCGCCAACGGCTGGCAGATGTTCTGGCACGTGACGCTGCCCGATGTGAAGTGGGCGCTGGTCTATGGCGTGGTGCTGTGCACGGCGCGCGCCATGGGCGAGTTCGGCGCGGTCTCGGTGGTCTCCGGGCACATCCGCGGTGCGACCAACACGCTGCCGCTGCACATCGAGATTCTCTACAACGAATACAACATCGTCGCCGCCTTCAGCGTTGCCATCCTGCTGTTGCTGATGGCCCTGGTCGTGCTGCTGCTTCGCCAGTGGAGCGAAGTGCGCCTGAGCCGTCAGCTGCAGGCCAATCGAGACGACTGATCGCACCACGCCGCATCCGTGCGGCCCGCCAACCGAATCCAGAAGGGCACTGCCATGAGTATCGAAGTCAAAGGCGTCAACAAACGGTTCGGCGCATTCAAGGCGCTGGACGACATCAGCCTGAACATCCAGAGCGGCGAACTGGTCGCCCTGCTCGGCCCTTCCGGCTGCGGCAAGACCACCCTGCTGCGCATCATCGCCGGCCTTGAGCAGCTGGACAGCGGCAGCATCGGCTTCCACGGCGAGGACGTCTCGAACCACGACGTGCGCGACCGCAACGTCGGTTTCGTGTTTCAGCACTACGCGCTGTTCCGCCACATGACAGTGTTCGACAACGTCGCCTTCGGCCTGCGCATGAAGCACAAATCGGTACGCCAGAGCGAAACGACGATCAAGCAGAAGGTCCATGAGCTGCTCGATCTGGTTCAGCTCGACTGGCTGGGCAACCGCTACCCCGAGCAGCTGTCCGGCGGCCAGCGTCAGCGCATTGCCCTGGCCCGCGCCCTGGCGGTGGAGCCCAAAGTGCTGCTGCTCGACGAGCCTTTTGGCGCGCTGGATGCCAAGGTGCGCAAGGAGCTGCGCCGCTGGCTGGCACGGCTGCACGAGGAGGTGCACTTGACCAGCGTGTTCGTCACCCATGATCAGGAAGAAGCGATGGAGGTCGCCGACCGGATCGTGGTGATGAACAAGGGTGTGATCGAGCAGATCGGCTCGCCCGCCGAGGTCTACCGCCAACCGGCCAGCGATTTCGTCTATCACTTCCTGGGCGACGCCAACCAGTTGCAGGTCGGCGCACAGCAGATTCTCTTCCGCCCGCACGAGATCCACCTGTCACGCGACGCCGGGGTCGATCTTCAACCGGCCGAAGTGCGCGACATTCGACCGCTTGGCGCCGTCACCCGGGTCACCCTGCGGGTCGCCGGCCAGCTGCAGCCCATCGAGGCAGAAGTCGCGCATGATCACCACAGCCTGCCGGACCTCGTGCGCGGCGAAACGCTGTTCTTCAGGCCGGCAACCGCCGTCGCAGCGCGCTGATGCACAGCCGCCGCGCTGTTCCGGCGGCCAAATGCGCAAAAAAAACGCGCCCGAAGGCGCGTAAAAGGATGAAGCGCACGCGTATTACTTGACCTGGGCGACCAGGTCTCGACGTATCAACGTCTTGATCTTCACCAGATGGTCGTCTTCCTGGTCCTTGGCCTTGTGAAAGCCCTTGGCGATGCGCGGATGCCCGCCCGCGTCGGCCAGCTCGATCAGCAGCTCCCAGGCGGCGTTGTCTTCGAGTTCGGCGGTCAACAGCGCGCTGAGGCCCTGAGCAACATTGGTTCGCGGATCGGTCAGCACCTGCATGAGGCCCATTGACTTGACCGCGACCACATCGGCGCACGGCGTTTGCGCAGTCGGGTCGGCGCCGAGCGTCTCAATGGCGTCGGCGACCATGTTCATGTGCTCGAATTCTTCGTCGCGGATGTGCTGCAGCACCTGTACCAGTTCCGATTCGCCTGCCTCGAGCGCCTTGGCCTTGGCAATCATCGCGTCGTACAGGCGCACGCCGCTACGCTCGAACGCCAAGCGTTCGCCGAGCTTGTCGACCAGCAGCTCGGGGCTCTTGCCCAGCGCCATGTCGAATGTCGACTTGAGCATGCCCTTGGCCGAACCGGGGACCGGAACCGAGCCGATGCGATCGGCCTCTTCGGCACGGGTGGCACGTTCCATCATCAAGCCCTTGGAATCGCCCGGCACGTCCGGATGGATCTCGTTGACGGCGTCGAGCAGGCGCTTGGTGTCCTTCGGTGACATCTGCACGCCAGTGAAATTGGTGCCCAGTTTTGCTGAATTAGCCATGTCCTTTCTCTCCTCAGGAAACCTTGCGCATCTGCATGAGTTCGCCGCCCGGCGCCCACTGGTAACCGGCCGAGACGATGTTCGACGCGATGCCTTCGGAATTGAGCTGGGCGCGGTAATCCAGGGAGTTTTGCGGCTCCTGGCTCTTGTCGACGTATTGGGTGCCGTGGGTGCGCAGGTTGACCTCGGCGGCGAGGACCTGACGGACGAATTCGCGCTGGCTCTTGAACTCGATCATTTTCGGCAAGGGTCCGCCGAGGATTTCCGCCGGATCGCGGCGCTCGATGTTCTTGAAGTGCTCGCAGGCAACGTTCAGATGGCCCAGCTCGTAATCGAGGAAGCGCTCCCACATCGCCTTGATGCGCGGGTTGGTTTCCTGCTCGGCGCAGCTGGCGTAGGCGTAGACTTCCATCGCCTCGTGCACCAGCCACTTCTCCATGAAAGATTCCTGCGGGTCGGCCAGCGAACCGTACTGGGTCACGTGCTGCTCTTCGACCGAAGCGATCTCGGCATACAGCTGACGGGCCAGCGGATCGGCGAACAGCGGGCCGATGTTCATGTAGTAGTCGTGGGTCTGGAATTCGGCTGCGGTGATCATCGCCGCATGGATCTTGGTGATCAGTGCGGCCTGCTCTTTCTCGTAGCTTTCGCGTAGATCGTTGTCCGGATGACGATGATGTTCGGACGTCTGCCGACCCGGCACGATGTCGGTATAACCCTGCAGGATGTTGTTCGCATCCTTGCCTTCGAGACGATCGAGCATCGCCGAATAGCGGTATAGGTGATCGAAGTCTTCCAGCAGGCCGAAGCGATAGGTCTGCGCCTGGTAAGGATCGGGCTCGGTCTGCGCAACCGCCGCAGTCACCTCGATGGCGACCTGCTCATAGGCGACGGTGGTTTCCAGCGGTGAGTGGTCAGCCGAGATCAGCCAATTGACCATGGTCGCCTGATGCTGCTCGACGCGACGGATCTCGGCGAGCGGACCACGTAGCTGGCCGGTGATCCGCGCAATGCCGTGCTTGAGGCGCAGCGCATCGGTTTCGATCCCGTTCATCAGGATGATCCGCACACGGGTAAACGCGTCATCGTCGAGCTTGCTGATCGGCTTGCCCGCCATCTCTTTCCAGGTGAACGTTTGCTTTTCGAGGGGCGTGCCCTTGTTGTCAAGGATGCCGGATAGGTTATCCATGGAGCCTCCGTTTGAACGGCTTGTCTTGGCTAGGCGTACGGGTTCATACGGCCAAAATCACGGGCCAGCTGAGCTGACGGTCTAGAAAATGGACGGAGGCACGGCGAAAAGAATTCCATCGCTTCGAGCGCGAACGCGCAGGGAGACGACAAGCGGCAGCCGCCAACCTCGTCGATCAGGCGCCGAACCGCTTAGCGATAAAGTGCCGCCACGCCGCGACCGGCCTGCCATGAAGCGAAGCGGTGTGACCTTTCAGCGGAGCGCTTCGAGCTGACGTGTCCGCTCGTCGGCGGGCAGCTGCCCCAGCGCCTCGACCTGGGTATGGAAACGCTGCCAGTCGCCACCGACCTGGTCGAACAGCGCCGCGAAGGCAGGCACCCAGCGGTCGTAGAGACCGAAGGGCACCAGGCTGGCGTTGTTCAGCGGCTGAGCCATCCAGCGGTCGAAACGGCCGTCGCCCTGCCAGGCACCGTCTCGCAGCTGGCGGTAACGCTGGCGCAGCTGCATGAACGTTTCCTGTTTGGCGGCGCGCATGGCCGCTTCGTCCAAGTCCGAGGCATACAGCGCGGCCAGGCGCTCACGGGTGTCGAGCAGCAGCTGGCTGAACTCGGCATAGCGTTGCCGAGCGGTCTGGTCGGGCGGCGGCAGGCCCTGGCTGCTGCGCCACTGGCGCAGCCCCTCGCGTTCGACGAAGGAGGCATAGGCTTCGTTGAACGCGGTGTCGCCAGACACATACAGACGCTGGTGCGCCAGCTCGTGAAAGATCAACCCGGCCAGGCGCTCATCGTCCCAGCGCAACATCGAGCTGAGCAGCGGATCGTCGAACCAGCCGAGGGTCGAATAGGCATGCACCCCGGCGACCAGGGTGTCGTAGCCCTTGGCTTCAAGCAGCGCCGCCGCCCCTCGCGCCCGTCCTGGCTGGTAATAGCCGCGATAGGCCACACAACCGGCGATCGGAAAACAGTGCTTGAGCGGCGTGACCGAAAAGGCCTCGGTGGCGAACAGATTCCACACCACGTAGGGCCGCTGGATATCGGCGTAGAGGGTGTAGCTGCCATTGTCCGGCAACCCCAACGCGGAACTGGCGAAGCGTCTAGCCTGCAGCGCCTGGGCCAGGCGTTGGCGCAGGTGTGGCTCGGTTTGCGGGCGTTCGATGATCGCCGCGATGGGTTCGCGTTGGCGCAACAACTGCAGCTGACCGACCGCCAATTGCCCGTAATAGGTGCTGCAACCATTCAGACCAACGGCAAACAGCAGCGGAACCCAGAGCCGGCTGCGCTTGTCGACAAGGGCGGTTTTCAGCTTCGACACCAACAAATCGCTTACCCGCATGCGTGACCCAAGGGGTCGGTGCGCTGAGCGTACAACGACGGCGAAGCCCACCCAATCATCAATGGCAACGTGCTCTTGCAGCCAGACCGTCCAGCCAGCGGTCGGAGACCCACTCATGCGAATCCTGCTCCTTGCTCTCGTGCTTTCCACCTTTGGCGGCTGCGCCCTGTGGATGCCCCGGCCGGACCCGAATCAGGCCTGGATCGAGCTGGCCCCGCGCGATGAAACGACCACCTTGAAGGCCGTCGCAGTGGACCAGCAGCCCCTGGATGACCACCGTTATTTCCAGGTTCCCCCTGGCAGCCACCAGCTGGGCATGCGCTACCGCTTCGAGGTCGGCCCGGCCAATGTCGGTGGCGACAGCGAGGCCCTCGAGCGCGATTGCCGTCTGACCCTGGAATACGACAGCTTCGATGCCGGCGCGCGCTACCGACTGGTCGCCGGCGGTTACGGCTTCCGCCCCTGGGCGCGCCTCTATGACCAGCACGACCAGCTATTGGCCAAGGCCACCGAACGCGGCTGCGGAGGCGTCGCGACGCGCTGAGGGGCGGCTGAACCGTTGCCGCGTCACGCAGTCGTTGAAATAGGGCCGCGTCTGGCTCAGGCTCAGAGGCTGACCGTCGCGGCACCTGCCGATCCGGCGGTCGTCCGGAGGATTTCATCATGCGTGCCCCGCTTGCCCTGTTTCTCGTGTTCGGTCTGGCCGGTTGCGCCGGCCCGCTGCCCGCGCCGCAAGCCGACATGGCCTGGGTCGACCTGAGCGCCCAGCCCAGCGATATCTTCATGTCCGATCGGCTGGACGAAAAACACACGCCCGACGGTCGCTATTTCCAGGTCAGCCCCGGCGCGCATGAACTCGAGGCGCGCTACGAATTCGAAATCAGCAGCGGCGGCCTCGGCGAGTTCGGCGAAACCCAATACCTGCGCTGTACCCTGGTCATCCGCTATGACAACTTCCAGCCCGGCCAGCGCTACCTGTTCCAGGCGCGCTCGCTGGGCTTCACGCCACAGGGCTGGCTGTACGACGAGCAACGCAACGTCCTGGCGCGCGCCGAAGCTGAACACTGCTACTGAGCGCGTCGCGGTCAGCCAAGAGGTAGATGATGTCCCGTATCGAACACACCCGTTTTTCCACCCTCGACCTGGCGCCGATCCGTGATGATGGTGACGCCGGCCTCGCCCTGCGCAACTCGCTGGCCCTGGCGCAACATGTCGAAAAGCTCGGCTTCGAGCGCTTCTGGGTCGCCGAACACCACAACATGGATGGCATCGCCAGTGCGGCCGCCTCCGTGCTGATCGGCTACCTGGCCGCCGGCACCTCGCGCATCCGCCTGGGCGCCGGCGGGGTGATGTTGCCCAATCACGCGCCGCTGGTGATCGCCGAGCAGTTCGGCACGCTGGAGGCGCTCTATCCGGGGCGCATCGACCTGGGTCTCGGCCGGGCGCCGGGCGCCGACCAGTTCACCGCACACGCGCTGCGCCGCGACCGCATGGGCAGTGCCGACGACTTCCCGGCCGATGTCGAGGAGCTGCAGCGCCTGCTCGGTCCGCGCCAGCCCAACCAGCGGGTGATTGCCATGCCGGGCACCGGCAGCAAGGTGCCGATCTGGTTGCTCGGCTCGAGCCTGTTCAGCGCCCAGTTGGCGGCGGCCAAGGGCCTGCCCTACGCCTTCGCCTCGCACTTCGCGCCGCGTTATGTGCATGAGGCGATTCGCCTGTACCGCGAAAACTTCCGACCCACGGAGGTGCTGGACAAGCCCTACGTGATGCTCGGCGTACCACTGATGACCGCCGATACGGACGAGCAGGCCGAATACCTGGCGACCACCGCTTACCAGCGCATCCTCGCGCTGATCCGCGGCCAGAGCCTGGTGCTGGTGCCACCGGTGCCGAGCATGCAGGGCAAATGGCTGCCCCACGAACAGGAGGCCGTCGGCAATTTCCTCGGCATGGCCCTGATCGGCGGACCGGAGAAAATCCGCGCACGGCTGGAGATCCTGCTGGAACAGACCGGCGCCGACGAGCTGATCTTCACCTGCGACTTCTACGAGACCGCCGACCGCCACCACGCCTTCGACATCCTCGCCGGGCTGCGCTGAGCCAAGCAGGCGCGCCTTGGCAGAGCACAGGCCTGCCAAGCCCCAAAAGCTTCGCCCCGAGGGCGGGGCTCCTACAAAAAAAACAGTGCACGCCGCCCCCATTGTGGGAGGCGCGCCCTCGCGCCGAATGTCGCCAATCCGGCGCTAGAAAGCTTCGCCCGAGTCGGGCCTCCGAGGGCGGCCCGGGCATGGCGCCGCTTGTGCAGACGGCGCGCTTTGTCCTGTGGGAGGCGCGCCCGGCGGCAGACGCAGGCCTCAGGCCTGCC
This sequence comes from Stutzerimonas stutzeri, assembly GCF_019090095.1. Taxonomy (NCBI): domain Bacteria; kingdom Pseudomonadati; phylum Pseudomonadota; class Gammaproteobacteria; order Pseudomonadales; family Pseudomonadaceae; genus Stutzerimonas; species Stutzerimonas stutzeri. The sequence continues at coordinate 166,040 of NZ_JAGQFP010000002.1, forward strand.
AAGCCCTAACAGCTTCGCCCCCAGGTCGGGTCTCCTACAGAAAACGCACCGCCCTTACCTGCTTTCGCTCGACGAACGCGGCTGAACCCCGTCGAAGCATCCCTATCGAATCATCTGCCATGCGCACTTCGGCGCGTCGCGCTTGTTTGCGGAAGACTGAATGAATTTTCTTGAATGGATGGCCGTTCTTGGCGTCCTGCTATTGATCCTCGCCTTGGCATCGGCCTACCTGCGCTGGCTGCCAGTTACCACCTCGCTGATCTATCTCGGCTTCGGGCTGCTGATCGGGCACCTCGGCATCGGCCTGTGGGAGATGGAGTTCCTGCTGATCGCTGACTGGATGGAGCACCTCACCGAAGTCGTCGTGCTGGTGTCGCTGTTCGTCAGCGGCCTGAAATTGCGTATGCCGCTGCGCCATCCGGCGTGGCGCAGCACCTATGTCCTGGCGGGCCCGGTGATGCTGGCCTGCATTGCCGGCGTCGCGCTGTTCTGCCATTACGTGATAGGCCTGAACTGGGGCCTGGCGGTATTGACCGGCGCGATCCTGGCGCCTACCGATCCAGTGCTGGCCAGCCTGGTGCAGGTCAACAATTCTCGCGACAGCGATCATGTGCGCTATGGCCTGTCCGGCGAAGCGGGGTTCAACGACGGCACCGCCTTCCCCTTCGTGGTGTTCGCCCTGCTGCTGATCGAGCAGGAAAACCTGGCGCTGGGCTGGGTCAGCGAATGGGCGCTGCACCGGTTGGTCTGGGCGGTGCCGGCCGGGCTGCTGTTCGGTTACCTGCTGGGCAAGCTGATCGGCAAACTGGCGATCTACCTGCGCACCCGCTACGTCGATACATCAATGTCGCCAAACGATTCGCTGGCGCTGGCCCTGATCGCGCTGGCCTATGTCGGCTCCGAACTGATCGGCGCCTGGGGCTTTCTGGCGGTGTTCGCTGCGGGGCTGGGGCTGCGGCGGGCCGAGGTTTCGGTGGCCAAGCGATCCGAAACGCCATCCGAAGAGCTGATCGCCCATGTGGTTCCGCATTTGGCCGAAGGCGGCATGACGCCCCGTGAGCTGCCGTTGGAGCGCGACAGCATTGCCGAACCCAAGGTCGCGGCCGGGGTGATGATGGGCGATATCCTCACCTTCGGTGGGCAACTGGAGCGCAGCCTCGAGGTGCTGCTGGTGACCATGCTCGGCGTGCTGGTATCGGAGCACTGGGACTGGCGAGCGGTTCCGCTGGCGCTGACGTTGTTCCTGCTGATCCGGCCGTTGAGCGTCTGGTTGCTGATGCCGCGGCGCTACCTCGATCGCCGCCAGATGCTGACCGTCGGGTGGTTCGGCATCCGTGGCATCGGCAGCCTGTATTACCTCAGCTACGCCGTCACCCACGGCCTGCTGCCGAACGAAGCCGAGCAGGTCATCGAACTGGTGATTCCGGTGGTCGCGCTGAGCATCCTGTTGCATGGCCTCAGTACGCAACCGCTGCTGCGCTATTACGAGCGTAGCCGCGGTCAGGTACCGACCTCCCCGCCTTGACGGCGCAGTGCCGGGCAAGCCGAACCGCCGGACTACGCTGCCAACGACGCCGATCAACTCTCGGCGAGGCGGAAACCGACCTTCATGGTGACCTGATAATGGCCGACCTTGCCGTTCTCGACATGGCCGCGGATTTCGCCGACTTCGAACCATTCGACATTGCGCAGCGTCCTGCTGGCTTCGGCGATGCCGTTCTGAATCGCCTCGTCCACGCTGGTGCGCGAAGAGCCGACGATTTCGATCTTTTTGTAGGTGTGGTGATCCGACATTAGATTTCCCCTTTTGCGATCTGAGGGAGCCTCCGCTCGGTAGTGACGCGTCCTGTCTAGCTGAGGCCCGTACAGCGGGTTGGAAGTTCAGCGCAACGGCTCAATGGCGTGCAATACCGCTGAACCGACACCCCGTCCTGGGCAGGCCGGCTTGCCGCCGGAATTCGCGGTCAAGACCGCTACCACGCAGGCCTCGCGGCGGGCGGGACGACTTCAAGCCGGGGGAGATTTGTGGGAGCGGTCTCGACCGCGAGCTTATAGCTCAACACCGACGCGCCAGTTGTCCTGCGAGCCCATCGGGGATACGCATGACGAGGCCGGCTTGCCGCCGGAATTCGCGGTCAAGACCGCTACCACGCAGGCCTCGCGGCGGGCGGGACGGCTTCAAGCCGGGGAGGAACTGTGGGAGCGGTCTCGACCGCGAGCTTTTGTGGATGGCGCGATCAGCTTATTCGATGCGCCGATAGGGGTACTGCTGCGCCTTGAACACCTGGTTGAAATGGCGCCCTAGCGAGTCGGCCTCCAGCAACTCCTGCACCACCTCGGCCGGCACCTGTTCGTAGCGATAGACCGAGCCGTTGTGAAACTCCACCTCCAGTGCCTGTTCGTCGGGGTCGTAGCCCAGGGCGCGCAGGCTGCGCGAGGTCACCGCCACCCTTTTCATCGGGTCGGATCGGGGCGCTGGCGGAAGCCTTCGGCCTGCATGCGCCACAAGCCATCGAACTCGCCGCCGCGGCTACGCAGTTCGTGCGGCGGGCCGTCCTCGACGATGCGCCCGTCACGCAGCACGATGATCCGGTCGAAGTTCGACAAGGTCGATAGCCGATGCGCCACCGCTACCACGGTGCGGTTGTGCACCAGATCGTTGAGCGCGACCTGGATTTCGGCTTCGGAGTGGGTGTCCAGCGCCGACGTGGCCTCGTCGAGGATCAGGATCGGCGCGTTCTTCAGGAACGCCCGGGCGATACCCAGCCGCTGGCGCTGGCCGCCGGAAAGCATCACCCCGCGTTCGCCGACCAGGGTGTCGTAGCCCTGCGGCAACTCGCGGATGAAGCCGTCGCAAAAAGCACTGCGCGCGGCCTCGACCACCTCGTCGTCGGTCGCGTCGGGGCGACCGTAGCGGATGTTCTCGCGGATGCTGCGGTTGAACAGCGCGGTCTCCTGCGGCACTACCGCGATCTTCTCGCGCAGGCTGTCCTGGCTGACGCTGCGGATGTCCTGGCCATCGATGAGGATGCGTCCGTCCTGCACGTCGTCCAGGCGCTGGATGAGGTTGATCAGCGTCGACTTACCCGCCCCGGACGAGCCCACCACGCCGACCTTCTGCCCGGCCGGGATATGCAGGTCGAGATGCTGAAACACGGTTTCGCGATTGGGATAGCTGAAGCTCACATCCTTGAAGGTGATATCGCCCTCGGCGAGCAGCAATTGCGTGTCGCTGTCTTCCAGGCCATGCGGTTGGACGATGATGCGCAGGGTGTCATCGATGGCGCCGATCTGCTGCGTCGTGTCCACCAGCGCCAGCGCCAGGTCGCGCGAGCCATGCAGGATGCGAAAGGTCAGCGCACTGACCAGGACCACGTCGCCGGCAGTCACCGCGCCGGCGATCCAGAGATCGATGGCCCAGATGAGCATGCCCCCGGCCATCAGCGACAGGCAGATGTCGTGCATCACCCGCGCCTTTTCCAGGTACATCCAACTGCGGCGCTGGGCACGCGCTTCGTAACCGATCTCCTGCGCCAGGCGTTCGGCCTCGCGATCGCGCGCCGAGAAGGCCTTGATGGTCCAGACGTTGGAGACGGCATCCACCAGCTCGCCGCCCACCCGGGCCGACTGGGCGGCGAAGCGCTGGTGCTTGCTGCGCCCGCGTATGCCGAAGCCGGTGATCAGCGCGGCGACGATGGCGACGAAGAGGATCAGCGCCAGCGCCATGCGCACATCCACGGTGAGCAGCACCACCACGGCGCCGAGAAAGTCGACGATCGGCGGCACGATCTTCCATGCCAGGCCGCCGTAGATGGCGCCTGCGGCCTGGCCCAGCGCCGAGATACGGTTGCCCAGCGAGCCGGCGAAGTGCTCGGTGAAGTAACGCATCGGGTGGCCGGTGAGGTGCTTGAACAGGTCGACGCGGATGTCCACGACGCTGGCCACAACCGTGCGGCAGCCGAGCCAGCCGCCCAGGCGCCAGAAGACGTTCTCGATGACGATCAGGCCGATGAACAGCCCCAGCGGCCACCAGACGTTGGCCGACGCGCGGTCAGCGCTGCCTTGGGCCATGGAGTCGACCAGCAGCTTCATGCCGTACTGCACCGCCACCGCGCAGCTCGCCGCACCGACGATCAGCGCCAGCAGGCCTCCGAAGTGCCAGGGCCGCGCGCAGATGTAATGCCAGAGAAACGCGACAGGCCGGCTGGGCAACGGCACGTCACCCGCACGGGCCTTGGGCGGTGCGGCGGGGGCGTTCATGGCAAGGCTTCGGCCGGGTGCTCGACGGCGCGCGTCTGGCTGAAGCGCATCTGCTGCAGGCGCAGTTCGTCCGCCAACCCCTCATGTACGCGACGATTGCCGTTTTCATCTGGGAATCCCAACAGCCCGACCGGGCAATGCCGCTCGTCGGTCCAGCCGGGGTAGTCCAGCACCGGATACAGGCAGATGCCTTCCACCGGCACCCCGCGCTGCATCGCCAGACCCGCCTGCTCGCTGACATAGCGCAGCCAGTCGCCGCGCACGTCCCCTTCGGCACCGGTTTCAGCGATCAGCAGGGGCCGTTTGTAGCGCTGCCAGATCTCCGTGAGGATGCCCTTGAACGGCCGATAGTCCGGATTGTCGCGCTCGATGGTGCGGCCATCGCCGTGGTACCACTGGTTATCGGAGTAGTAGTTGACCCCCAGGACGTCGAGGTACTCCGGCGCGCCGCCCAGGCCCGGCCAGGCCTCGCCGCAGAGCATGTCCCAGGCCTCGAACTGCGACTGACGGAAGCGCTCGGCGTCGCGCTGCGGGCCCGGTCGGTCGTTGGGCGACACCACATGTATGGCCGGGTCGACCTGGACGAAGCGCGCCCGTGGCTCGACCGCTCGGATCGCCTGCATTGCGGCGAGGGTGGCACGCACCAGCTGGTGCTTGAGCTCGAAGCCGCGACCGCGCGCCATGGGGTTGAAATAGGCCTCGTCGCCACCAGCCCAGGCCCAGAAGGAGATTTCGTTCAGCGGCGCGTAAAACGGCACCGTGTCGGTCTCGTCCTTGACCAGCTGCGCCGCCGCCGCCGCGTAACGGGCGAAACGCTCGACGAACTGCGGCCGCCAGATGTCGAGGTCGTCCGGCCAGCCGTAGTGGCACAGATCCCAGATCACCTGCGTGCCCTGACGTTGCGCCGCCTGCAGCATCGGCAGAAAGCTCGACCAGTCGTACCGGCCGGGCGCCTGCTCGATCAGGTGCCAGCGCAGGCCGTCGCGCACACTGTGCAGGCCATGCCGATGCAGTACGGCGTAATCGTGCGCGGCCCAGCGGTCGTGCCCGGTAGCGGCGAGCAAGTCCAGCCGCCGGCCGTCGCTGCGGCGGTGATTCGAGCATTCGAACCCGCCCATGAAGAAGCTTTGGAACAACGTGGGCTGATGCATCGTCAGTCTCGCCTCAGGGGGCTTGTTCAGCCAGCGACTGGCTGTGATCGGCACTTTCGCCGGGCGCAGGGCCGCGCTCGGCCTCTTCGATACGCTTGTACAGCGCCAGCGCCTGCCCGACCACCTGATCCATGTTGTAGTACTTGTACGTACCCAACCGCCCGACAAAGGTCACGCCGGGTGTCTCGTCCGCCAGCTGCTGGTAGCGCTTGTACAGCTCGGCGTTTTCCGGCCGCGGGATCGGGTAGTAGGGGTCGCCCTCGGCCGAGGGGTATTCGTAGGTGATGCTGGTGCGCGGATGGACCTGCCCGGTGAGGTGCTTGTACTCGCTGATGCGCGTGTAGGGCACGTCTTCGCTCGGGTAGTTGACCGTGCCCACCGCCTGGAACTGCTCCTGCTCGAGCTGCTTGTGCTCGAACTTCAGCGAGCGGTACGGCAGCTTGCCGAAGCGGTAGTCGAAATACTCGTCGATCGGGCCGCAGAAAATCAGATGGTCGAACTGCACCTCGTCGCGGATCTCGCGGTAGTCGGTGTTGATCATCACCTTGATGTTCGGGTGCGCGAGCATCTTCTCGAACATCTTGGTGTAGCCGTACTTGGGCATCTGCTGGAAGCTGTCGGTGAAGTAGCGGTCGTCGGTATTGGTGCGTGTCGGGATGCGCGAGGTCACCGACTTGTCCAGCTGCGACGGGTCCAGGCCCCACTGCTTGCGGGTATAGCCGCGGAAGAATTTCTGGTACAGCTCGCGGCCGATGCCGTTGATGACCACGTCTTCGCTGGTCTGGATGTCCTCGACCGGCTCGGCGCGGCTGGCAAGGAAATCCGCCGCCTCCTGCTCGGTGGTCATGTTCAGGCCGTAGAGCTTGTTCAGCGTGGTCATGTTGATCGGGATCGGCACCTGCTGCCCGTCGACCTGCGCCAGCACGCGATGCTCGTAGGGGCGCCACTCGGTGAACCGCGAGAGGTAATCGACGATGCGCTGAGCGTTGGTGTGGAAGATGTGCGGGCCATAGCGGTGGATCAGCACGCCAGCTTCATCGTAATGATCGTAGGCGTTGCCGCCGATGTGTGGTCGCCGATCGACCACCAGCACGCGCTTGTTCAGCCCGGCCGCCAGACGCTCGGCCAGCACGCTGCCGGCAAAACCGGCACCGACGATCAGATAGTCGAAGCCGCGACGGTGGCCGGACGCGCCCTCGCTGGCGCCTCCGCCTGCGTGCTCGGGGTTGCTGTCTCGCAGGCTCATATCGCGCATTGCATCTTCTCCTTCATCAGCGCCCAGGTGTGGTCCCAGGACATGTCGCCGAGAATCTCGTCAGCGGTCTTCAACAAACGGTCGCGGTCCTCGCCATCGGCCAGGGCCTGCTCGACCGCGGCGATGAACGCCTCGGGCGTATCGGCGATATGGACGATCGCGGTATCGCCGTAGGTGCGCACCACGTCCTTGATCGGCGTGGACACGACCGGACAGCCGCCGGCCAGGTATTCGGGCGTCTTGGTCGGGCTGATGAAACGGGTCGATTCGTTCATCGCGAACGGCATGATCGCCACGTCCCAGCCGGCCAGATACCTGGGCAACTCGTCGTAGGTCTTGCCACCCAGGTAATGAATGTTGTCGCGCTGCGGCAGGTCGGCCGGGTCGATCTTCACCACCGGGCCGACCAGCACGAACTGCCAGTCCGGTCGCTTTTCGGCGACGTGGGCGACCAGGTCGATGTCGAAGCGCTCGTCGATCACGCCGTAGAAGCCCAGGCGCGGATGCGGAATCTCGGCCTGGTCGTCCGGGTCATGCTGTGGCCGCCGCGCCTCGGCGAAGTGCGCCACGTCGACACTGCTGGGAAAGGCGAAGGCGTTGTCGTGCAGCTCGCGCTTGGCTTCCCAGATGCTGTAGCCGCCGGTAAAGACCAGATCGGCGCGCTCGAGCAGCTCGCGCTCGCGTTCGACCAGCTCGGGTGGCGCGCCGCGGAAGGCCGACAGCTCGTCCATGCAGTCGTACACCGTCAGCCTGGGCTTCAAGTGGCCGGCATAGCCCAGCGCCATGGGTGTATAGAACCAGAGCATCAGCTCATTGACGCCAAGCTTGGCCAGGTAGCCGTCGAGCAGGTCGCGCTGGATTCGCAAGGCGGTATCGCCTTCGCAGCCCTGAGGCAGACGCGGTATCAACACCTGGACACCATTTTCCTCGGGCCGCACCTCCAGCCACGGCTGGGCGTCTTCGGTGGGAATCGGCTCCTCGACGAATAGGACGTTGAAGTCCCGCGCGAAGCGCGACATCAGATGCTGTGGGCGCTGGTAGACGAAGCTCCAACGCAGGTGGGAGAGACACAGCAAGGTCGGCGCCTGCTCATCGAAGACAACCTCCGGTGGCGTCGCCTGTTTATCGAGGGATTTGCCAATTTCGTATTGGTAGGGGCCGGCCCAGCTCATGGAAACCTCGTAATGGGTGGCAATGCCCTCCAGAGTTCCCTTCTGCCGCATCGCATCAGCCCGCGCAGTCCGCGCAGAGCAAAACCGGGTGCGCTCGGTAGCAGACAAAGACCAGCCTGCTAGCGCTACCTGCCGGCTATGGACGGCGCTGCAGCAGCCAAGGTTCCCTGTTTCGCCGTGCTGCGGTCGGTCATCGACTGGCCGTCGCTTCGTTGGAACTTGCTCGCACCTTCCCCCGTCCCTATCCCAGGACGCCTGATTTATTCCGGCAAAGACCCGCGCCCCGTGCTCGCACACCGGCGCTGCTGTATTGCCGAACCCAACCCTGGAGATGTGCAGCGACCGTGCTCATGAGGCCAGCCGCGCATCGCCCATGCGCGTCGAATAATTCGCTATGCGAGGTAGACACATGATTCTGGTAACAGGTGGAGCGGGGTATATCGGGTCGCACGCCGTGCTGGAGTTGCTCCTGGCTGGCCATGAAGTGCTGGTGTTGGACAATCTTTGCAACAGTTCAAAAGTCGCGCTGGATCGGGTTAATTCCCTGGCCGGTCGCAACGCCCATTTCGTCAAAGGTGACGTGCGCAACCGCGCCTTGCTCAACGCCCTGTTTGCTTCTTATCCGATCAAGGCCGTGTTGCATTTCGCCGGCCTCAAGGCGGTGGGCGAAAGCGTGCGCGAACCGCTTCGTTATTACGAGACCAACGTCGGCGGCAGCATCGCACTGTGCCAGGCGATGGCCGAGGCGGGCATCTTAAAGCTGGTGTTCAGCTCATCGGCCACCGTCTACGGTGACTCACCGCGGATGCCGATCACGGAAAACTGCCCGACCGGCTTGCCGACCAATCCCTATGGCCAGTCCAAGCTGATGGCGGAAAACGTGCTTAGAGGCCTGGCCGAGTCCGACCCGCGCTGGTCGATCGGGCTGCTGCGCTACTTCAACCCGATCGGCGCGCACGAGTCAGGCCTGATTGGTGAAGACCCCAACGGTATTCCCAATAACCTGCTGCCCTACATGCTGCAGGTCGCGGTGGGTCGGCGAGAGCAACTGAGCGTGTTTGGCGCGGACTACCCGACGCCGGACGGCACGGGTGTACGGGATTACATCCATGTGGTGGACCTGGCCAAGGGGCACCTCAAGGCACTGGAGCGCCTCGATCGGGTCCAGGGTGTTTCCACGTGGAACCTCGGCACCGGTCGCGGTTATTCGGTACGGCAGATGATCACCGCATTCGAGGAAGTCATCGGCCGACCGCTGCCGCATATGTTCAGGGCGCGCCGGCCGGGCGATATCGCCCAGTGCTGGTCGGACCCGACCAAGGCTCGCGAAGAGCTGGGCTGGCAAGCGGAACGGGATCTGCCGGCGATGCTCAGCGACGCCTGGCGCTGGCAGAGTCGCAATCCCAACGGCTACGCGGCCGAAGACGTTGCCGCCGGCCAGGCGGCCAACGCAGAGACTGCGCTGGCCAGTTAAAACGGCGCGTCCGGCTACCGGCGGGTGCCGTAGCCGGACCGGTTCTCAGTACTCCACCTGCCAGCCGAGGGTGAAAGTGCGCCCGCGGCCCTGGTAGTCATACAGGTAGGCCGGCCCGTAGGTGGGCGAGTAGAACAGCGCAGCGCGCTGGCCCCATACGGTGCTGTACTGCTCATCCAGCAGGTTCTGGATGCCGACGCTGAACGTGCCGACGTCCGTTTCACGCTGCGCCGTCAGGTCGAAAGTGGTGTAGCCATCGATCTGCCGATCGGCATTGTCCTCAAGATCCATCGCGTGGTTACCCTGCAAGCGCGCCGTGGTAAGCCCATCGCTCCATCCAACGAAGGCGGTGGCCTTCGATAGCGAGGCGTAGCGCGCGTCACGCTTGACCCAGTCGCCGTCGGCGTCTTCCTCTTCCGACCGCACCAGGTGCAGGGTTCCGCCGGTCTGCCAGCCGCTGTCGAAGTAACGCGTCAGCGCGCTCTCGAAGCCGTAATCGCGGCTCTTCTGGTCGGTTACATCAATGGTCAGCGTGGCGGTGTCGACGTTGATCGCCTTGTCCGACCAGGTGTAGTACAGGGCGGTCTGCGCCTGCCAATGCGCATCGTTGTAGCGCCACCCGAGCTCGACCTGACGGCTCTTGATGCCCGCCAGTGGGTTGTCTTCTACCGACAGCCCAGGCTTGCCGTAATACTTTGCCGGGTCGGCCAGTTCGAAGCCTTCGCTGTAATTGCTCCACAGCTGATGGCCGTTTTCGAAGGCGTAGATTGCGCCGACGTTATAGAGGTTGACGTCGTAGTCGTTGCTGCCGCCGGGTACGCCTTTGAAGTCGCTGACGTCCAGGTCCATGACCTGATGACGCGCGCCGCCAGAGACGGTCAGATGATCGGTAAGCTTCCAGTCGACCTGACCGAACGCCGACAGGCTATCGACCACATAGCTCGGATAGCGCGGGGCGCTGCTGACCGTATCGAGGTCCAGACCGCCGCTGTCCGAGGAGCGCTGCGGATCAAAGACCTTCTGCTGCGCGTTGAAGCGCTCGTGGTCGTAGTCCATCCCATAGCTGAAGGTGACGCTGTCCCACTGCTTGGCGAACAATCCCTTGAGCCCGGCAACCTCGAAGTTCTGCTGGGACGCGGCGAAGTAGACGCCTTTGCTGCCTCGCGGACTGCCTGGGTTGTAGTAGGGGAACGGATAGAAGTTGTTGTCCTCCTTGCGGTAATAACCCTGCAGGTAGAACTCCTGCCCCAGCCAGTCGGCGTGGTGGTAGTTGGCGTTGAGCAAGGTTCGCCGCGAGCGAGGTTCCAGATCGGTGTCCAGGCCGCTGCGGATCTCCGCGTCTTCGAGATCCGAAGGGGCATTGGCGTTCAGGTTCGGGAAATAAATACCGGTGTTGCCGTCGTTACCCGAGTCGTAATACTGCGCAAGCAGCGTCAGGCTCTGCAGGTCCGTGAGCTGGGCATCGAGCGTACCCATCACGTCGATGGCGCGGTTGTACTGCAAGTCGGTCTGGGTGTTATCGATGAATATCTGATCACCGCCACCGTCGTAAAAGGCTTCGTTCTTTTCTACCGAAACCCCAAGCCGTCCATGCAGCCGCTCACTGCCGCCGCTGACCGACTGAGCCAGGCGGGTGGACACGTCATCGCTGTTGTTGAAGCCACTGCTCATCGCGGCTTGGGTCTGAAACCGAGCCTCGCCGGCTTCGCCCTTGCGCGTCACGATATTGATGATCCCGCCCGTCGCTCCGCCACCGTAGAGCGCACTGGCGCCGGACAACACTTCGACACGCTCGACGTTGAACGGCGAAATGCTGTCGAACAGCCGCGACAGTCCACGTGAACTGTTCTGGCTCACGCCATCGATCATCACCAGCGTATTGCGGCCACGCATATTCTGGCCGTAATTGGTCCGCCCTTCCGGGCCGAAATCCAGCCCTGGCACCAGCTTGCCGATGGCCTCCTTCAGGCTGACGCCGGTGTCCAGTTGCTCACGGAGCTGGGTGCGGTCGACGACCCAGACGGTGCCGGGAATGTCGGCGATCTTCGTGGGAGTGCGCCGGGCCACGCTTACCTGCATGGCGTCTAGCTGCAACGGGCCTGAGACTTTCTTAGCCGGACGCTGTAGCAGCACCGTGTCGTTATCGGTGAAGGTCCAGGTGACACCGGTGCCATCCAGCAGTCGCTCCAGCGCCTGCTCGGGCGTAAAGCGGCCCTGCAAACCCTGGCTTTGTAGGCCAGTGAGATCATCGGAGCTGAACAGCAGACGCAGTCCGGACTGATCGGCGAATTCGGTCATCGCGCTATCCAGACTGAGCGGCGCAATGTGCAGTTCGACCGGGGCGCGCTCGGCGGCGTGGGTCAGCAGCGGTGAACTGGTGACCAGCGTGGCGAGAAGCAGTGCGCGGTACAGCGGAGAAACCTGTCGAGGCATGGTGAGCTATCCGTTTCGTGTTGAGAACGATCGACGTTTGGGAATAAGTCGCGTTTGCTCTACGACGAAACGGCGAAGCCAATCTTGCAGTGCGAATGCAAAAAAAACTTCGAAAATCAGGATTCAGGAGCCGGTCGTACCACCACCAGCCAGGGCAGTCGTGATATCCGCACCGACTGCAACCGGTCGAGACTGGCCAGCAACGCCGCGGGATCGTCGAGATCGGCGACGCCGCTGATCCGGTGCTGGCGCAACGCATCATCGGTTATCAGGATGCGCCCGGGCAGGTACCGCTCGATTTGCGCGAGTACATCGCCCAACGGCCTTTGATTGAAAATCAGCTTGCCTCGCCGCCAGGCGCTCGCATCGTCCGGGTCCAGTGGCTGGACCGTCGCGACAGGCATCTCCTCGCCAAGGCTCACCTGCTGCCCTGCGATAAGACGCAAGGGCGGGGCGTCGGCGCCGTCGACCTGCACGATGCCTTCGCTGACTTCGACATGCATATGGCGGCCAAGCAGATTGACGTCGAAGCGCGTCCCCAGCGCCCGAACCTCACGTTCCGCCGCCCTGACCACGAACGGGCGCTGCGGATCATGGGCGACCTCGAACAGCGCCTCGCCGCGATGCAGGCGAAGCGCACGCTGACGTCCTGACATGTCCACTGACAGCGCGGTATCGCTGTTCAACCAGGCACGGCTGCCATCGCTCAGCTCGACCAGGCGGCGCTCACCGACGGCGGTGCGATAGTCGGCCGACAGGGCCGCAATGCCGCCCGGCTGAACGAGCAGGCCGATCAGCACGGCCAGACAAAGCACAGCGGCTACCGCAGGCACGTGCCAACCAACAGGTACACGGCGATGCCGTTGCGCCGCTCGAGTACGGGGGATGGCGGCCCAAAGCGCCTCCGCTTCCCGCGCCGCTCGCTCATGCTCTGCGCTCCGCTCGCGCCAACGTTGAAACCGGTCGCGGGCCGCAGCGCCATCCGTGCCCGAATGCAGCTGGACCAAATGCTCGACGGCTTGGTCTTCCAGTTCGCCGCGGTTCATTCGTCAGCTACCTGACGGCTGCGCCAAGCCCGGCAATGCCGCATCGCCTGGACCAGATACTTGCCGACCATGCTTTCAGACACGCCCAAACGACACGCGATCTGGGCGTGCGTCAGGCCATCCAGGCGATTGAGCAACAACGCCTGCCGAACGTTGCTCGGTAATTGTTCAAGCGCCGCATCCAGCAACGCCAGGCTCTCCTGCGCAAGCATCCTCGATTCCAGCGCGGCCTGCGGATCGCTCAGTTCCTCGAGCGGCGCGTCGGCAACGTGAAGCTCGGCGAGGCGGTGCTCGCGTCGTAAGTCATCGATGGCAAGGTTGCCTGCCACGCGGAACAGGTAGGCCCGGGGATTCTGTACGGCATGTTCACTGGGGTGATCGGCCAATCGCAGCCAGGTGTCCTGCGCGACATCAGCGGCACGCTGCGTATCGCCCAGACGCCGGGCGAGAAAACGCATCAGGTCGGCATAGTGCGCCTGGAAGCTTCGCTGTAACAGGGATGTGCCTGGGGGCCGCATGGTTGTGGTGCTCTCGGAGGCCGATCGTTTCCGGACCCTGAGTCCGGGTCGAGAAGCATACACGGTGATGAGAGTAATGATCATTAGTGTTCAGCGAAGCGGCACGCCGGCTTCCAACTCAGGCTGGAAGCCGGACGCCGCTGCGTGGCGGTGCCGGCGCCTTTGACTACCGACGCCTAGCCTCGCCTTGTCACCTTGACCGAGCCATGCGCGAGCGCGTGAAGGCAAGCGCTCACTGAGCGGTACAGGTCAGTTCGCTGCGGATTTTGGAGACATCGAGCCGGCGATTCTGCTGCACCACACCGGTGAGCTGCGGATCGCGCACCGCCAGTCGCAACAGGGCCTCGCGAATTTGCGCGGCGGTAGCGCAGGGGTTGAGCGAGGCATACAGCGCCGCCGCCCCGGTCACGTGTGGCGTCGCCATGGAGGTGCCGCTCATGTAGGCGTAGCCCGCCGTGCTGGACGCGGTGGGCACCGTCGACGGGATATCGACACCGGGTGCGGCGATATGCACGCTGTTGACCCCGTAATTGGAGAAATACGCACGCTGGCCATTCTGGTCGATGGCCGCCACCGCGATCACGTTAGGTAGTTTGTAGCTCGCCGGATAGCTCGGTGTGGCATCGATATCGAAGCCGTTATTACCGGCCGCTGCGATGAAGAGGATGTTGGCGTTGCCGGCCGCCTTGATGGCGTCATACAGCGCCTGCGAGTAACCGCCGCCGCCCCATGAGTTGTTGGTGGCGACCAGGTTGATCTTCTTCGCCAGTTTCAGTTGCGTCAGGTAGTTGATGGCCTTCACCGCATCCACGGTGGTGCCGCCATTGGCGCCGAGAAACTTCGCGGTGATGTACTTGGCCGTTGGGCAGACGCCGAACACGCCGGCACTGTTGTTCGCCACCGCCGCGATGGTGCCGGCTACGTGGGTGCCGTGATCGTCGGCAGGCCCGTCGAATATGCTGGCGTTGTTGGCAGCGAAATCCCAGCCCAGGATGTCATCGACCAGGCCGTTGCCGTCGTTGTCCAGGCGATCGGCTCGGCTGCCCTCGCCCGGGTTGATCCACACGTTGGGGCGCAGGTCACCGTGCGTCGCCATCACGCCTTCATCGACGATCCCGACATATACCTTTTTGGAGCACAGCGCGCCCGCGTTCCAGGCTGCCAGCGCACCGCTGCCGTAGGGTTGAGCCGGCGAGGTGGTGGCCCCCTGCAGGCCCCAGAGCATACCGAGCCCCGGATCGTTGGGGTTGGCCACCTGGGTGTGGTAGATCCAGTTGGGCTCGACGAACTCCACGGCAGGGTCCTCGGCAAGCCGGGCAATGAGTGCCGCGCTGACCTTCTGACCTTTGCCCAGTTTCGTGCGGACCAGATCACCCCTGGCGTCCTTGCGGGCCGCCTTGTCGAGCAGCTTTTGCGCCGCCTTGGCGCCATGCTTGGACAGCGCAGCAGTCTTGGCCACCTCCGACGCACCGGACTTGAACTGCACCAGCAGCTCGCCCTGGACGAAGGGCCTGCCCGTCTTGAGCGAAGCCTCCATCGAGGGGTTGGGTTTCGCCGCTACCTGCCCGGCCCCGGCAGCCAGTAGCGCAGACAGAAAAAGACCGACACGCCGACTCATGACCATCACTGTTCTCCTTGAACGACTGCAGATAGCCGGCGCCAGATCGCCAGGCCTCCCCTCACGGGGTATCGGCGAATGTATCGACAAGGGCGGAAGCGTTTTAGCGACGCCGGACGAAACGACCCGCCGTTGGTCGGCAAGGCACTGGAGTGAGGCCATGGCCCGCTTCAGGCTGCCAGCGCTGTCGGCTGAGCTGAGCTGAGGGCATTCGACGACGAGCCGGGCGAGGCGCCGCTGCCGTCCATCGACCTACATCGGGAATGCGAGCGACCGGCGACAGCTCAGCATGCCGATGGCTCGGCATCCGTCAAACCAACTGCTGACGCAACCAGTCCGCCAGCATCGCCGCACGTCGGTCAGCGCGCCGCGCCGGTACCCACAGCACCAGTCGCGCCTGCGTTTCGACGAAGCCCCAGGGCGCCAGCAAACGGCCCTGGCGCAGGTCATCGGCGACCAGCTGATGGGGCGCGATGGCCACACCGAGCCCCGCCAGTGCCGCTTCCAACAGAAAATACAGATGCTCGAAGCCCTGCCCCATTTGCAGCCGGGCCGGATCGAGGCCGTTGCCCAACGCCCAGGCTGGCCAGGCCTGCGGGCGTGAAGCGGTATATAGCAGCGGCTCGCCAAGCAGCTCATCCGGCCGCGCCTGACTCAGCGCAGCGAAACGCGGATGGTGCGGGCTCAGCACCGGTCCGATGCGTTCGACGGCCAGCTCGTGAACCTGCATGTCCGCCGGCCAGGGCGGCTCGGCAAACCAGAGCGTGGCATCCAGCCCGGCGCGGCGCGGATCCAGCTCGCCCTCGCTGGCCGCCAGCTGCAGATGCAGGTCCGGTAAGTCACGGTTGAGCCGATCGAGCCGCGGGATGAACCAGCGCGCCAGCAAGCTGCCCGGGCATCCGAGGACGAAGGGCTGTTCGGAGGCCCCGCGCCGCAGCTCGGAGCAGGTGCCGCGCAGACGTTCAAAGGCATCGGAGGCGGCGTCGCGCAGGCGTACGCCAGCATCGGTTAGCTTGACCCCCCGCCCGTCCTTGTCGAACAGGCTGACCCCCAACTCCTCTTCAAGCGCTCGAATCTGCCGGCTGATGGCACCGTGCGTCACGTGCAGCTCCGCGCCGGCACGGCTGACGCTTTGCAGGCGGGCAGCGGCCTCGAAGGCGCGCAGTGCATTGAGTGGTGGCAGGTCGCGGCTCATGGGAGAGGTGATTTTTCCTGACGAATCGGATGCATCTAATCACGTCCCGGTCGAACCGCCAACCGGGCGCATCGCTACTGACGCTGAAGGCTGTGCTCGCCGCCGCTGGTCTCGACTGTCGGATCGTCTCCGCGCCAGGTGACCTGCTGGCCGACACCGTTGACCTCCAGATGCACCGGCCCTCGCAGGTCCAGCGTGAGTCTATTGCCGCCGCCATACAGCACGACCGAGGCCGGTTGCTGGCCGTCGCCTTGCACCTGAGTGGTGATCCGGTGATCGGCACCACTCACATCCAGGCCCCCGACTCGCTCAGCTTCGATCTGATTTTTTCCGCCGGTCACCTCCAGGCTGGCGACACTGCCGATGGTCACCACCTGGTCCGATCCGTCCACCTCGACCTTGCCGCAGTCACCACTCAGACGAAAGTGATTGGCATTGCCGGTAATGCTGACGTCCTGCCCCTTGCACATCACATCACGTGAGTTGCCGATGCCATCGAGTTCCAGCGTCTCGGCCTGGGCCGTCGTTGCCAGCGCCGCACATAGCGCACCCACCACCATTAGCTTCTGCATTCTCGTGTCTTCCTGTCGGAGCGGCGCCCATGCCGCCTGCGCTTGGGACTGATACGCCGGCGCCGAGTTCTGCGCCGCTGGCGGCATCCTGCGTCACGCGCCCGGCCGCCTGAGCTATGTGTGAGTTTTACTGACAGGTCGAGACGATCTAATCGCTTTTCCATCAGACGCTGAGCGATACAATGGGCGCCATCAACCACTCGCCCTGCCAGCCGAGCGCTGTCGACAAGGAGCACGCCATGACCTCATTGCGCAACGGCCCTGACGCCAAGGGCCTGTTCGGCCACTTCGGCGGTCAGTACGTCGCCGAAACCCTGATGCCACTCATCCACGAGCTGGCCGCCGAGTACGAAAAAGCCAAGCAGGACCCCGAGTTCGCCAAGGAGCTCGCCTACTTCCAGCGCGACTACGTCGGCCGCCCCTCCCCGCTGTATTTCGCCGAACGCCTGACCGAGTTCTGCGGTGGCGCGAAGATTTACCTCAAGCGCGAAGAGCTCAATCACACCGGCGCGCACAAGATCAACAACTGCATCGGCCAGATCCTACTGGCCAAGCGCATGGGCAAGCAGCGCATCATTGCCGAGACCGGCGCCGGCATGCACGGCGTGGCCACCGCCACCGTGGCCGCGCGCTTCGGCATGCAGTGCGTGATCTACATGGGCACCACCGATATCGAGCGCCAGCAGGCCAACGTCTTCCGCATGAAGCTCCTGGGCGCCGAGGTGATTCCGGTCACTGCCGGCACCGGCACCCTGAAGGACGCAATGAACGAAGCCCTGCGCGACTGGGTGACCAACGTCCACAACACCTTCTACCTGATCGGCACCGTCGCCGGCCCGCACCCCTACCCGGCCATGGTCCGCGATTTCCAGGCCGTTATCGGCAAGGAAACCCGCGACCAGATGCAGGCCCAGGAAGGCCGCCTACCCGACTCGCTGGTCGCCTGCATCGGCGGCGGCTCCAATGCCATGGGCCTGTTCCACCCCTTCCTCGATGACCAGAGCGTGGCCATCATCGGCGTCGAAGCGGCCGGCCACGGCATCGAGACCGGCCAGCATGCCGCCAGCCTCAACGGCGGCGTACCCGGCGTGCTGCACGGCAACCGCACCTTCCTGCTGCAGAACGACGACGGCCAGATCATCGACGCCCACTCGATCTCTGCCGGCCTGGATTATCCCGGCATCGGCCCGGAACACGCCTGGCTGCACGACATCGGCCGCGTCGAGTACACCTCGATCACCGACAAGGAAGCGCTCGCCGCCTTCCACAAGTGCTGCCGCCTGGAAGGCATCATCCCCGCGCTGGAGTCCTCCCACGCATTGGCCGAAGTCTTCAAGCGCGCGCCGACCCTGCCGAAGGATCACCTGATGGTGGTCAACCTCTCCGGCCGCGGCGACAAGGACATGCAGACCGTCATGCACCACTACGACGAACAGGAAGAACACATATGAGCCGCCTGCAGACGCGCTTCGACGAGCTGAAACAACAGAACCGCGCCGCGCTGGTGACCTTCATCACCGCCGGCGATCCGGACTACGCCACCTCGCTGCAGATCCTCAAGGGCCTGCCCGCCGCTGGTGCCGACGTGATCGAACTGGGCATGCCCTTCACCGATCCGATGGCCGACGGCCCGGCGATCCAGCTGGCCAACATCCGCGCCCTGGCCGCCAAGCAGGACCTGGCCAAGACGCTGCAGATGGTTCGCGAATTCCGCCAGGACAACCAGACCACGCCGCTGGTGCTGATGGGCTACTTCAACCCCATCCACAAGATGGGTGTCGAGCGCTTCCTTGCCGAGGCGGTGGAAGCCGGCGTTGACGGCCTGATCGTGGTCGACCTGCCGCCGGAACATAACGAAGACCTCTGCGACCCGGCCCAGGCCGCAGGCATCGACTTCATCCGCCTGACCACCCCGACCACCGACGACAAGCGCTTGCCCACCGTGCTCAACGGCAGCTCGGGCTTCGTCTACTACGTCTCGGTGGCCGGCGTGACCGGTGCCGGCTCGGCGACGCTGGAACATGTCGAAGAAGCCGTGGCGCGACTGAAGCGCCACACCGACCTGCCGGTGTGCGTCGGTTTCGGCATCCGCACCCCAGACCAGGCAGCCGCCATTGCGCGCCTGAGCGAGGGCGTAGTGGTCGGCTCGGCGTTGATCGATCAGATCGCCAACTCCGAGAGCAGCCAGCAGGCGGTCGAGGGTGTGTTGGGATTGTGTCGGGAACTGAGTGAAGGGGTTCGAAAAGCACGCAGTTGAGGGCCGTGGTGGGCTAAATCCCACCCTACACGAGCGCTTCGGTCAGAACCCGTTGCCCCCGGTAACCCGGCGGACGGTAGGGTGGGCGTCAGCCCAGCAATCTCACAACGCGCTCCTGGTGGGCTAAAGCGGAACGCTGCCCGGCCCACCGCAATCCAGGAAGGCAAGGAGGCCTCCATGTCGAACTACCGCCGAAGCCATGTGCCAGGTGGCACGTGGTTTTTCACTCTCACCCTGGCCGACCGCCAATCCCAACTACTGATCGAAGAAATCACACTTCTTCGCCATGCCTACGGCCAGACCCGGCGCGCCCGTTCTTTCCAAACCCTCGCTATCTGCATCCTGCCTGATCACCTGCACGTTATTTGGACGCTACCGGAAGGCGACGCCGACTACGCCGGTCGCTGGAGCCTGCTCAAAAGTACCTTCTCCCGACAGCTTCCCGTAGCCGCGCAAAGTCCCAGCAAGGCACGCAAGCGAGAAAAAGGCATCTGGCAGCGCCGCTATTGGGAGCATCAGATTCGCGACGAATGTGACCTGCAGCGCCACGTTGATTACATTCATTACAACCCGGTCAAGCATGGGCTAGTCGAGAGAGTTGCCGACTGGCCCTATTCGAGCTTCGACCGATACGTGAAGAACGGGCTAGTGCGAGGCGACTGGGCAGGCAGCACGGCGGTCGATGGCTGCTATGGTGAGTAATCATCGTTCATTTCTGCCCAACGGGCATGTAGGTATCGGTGGGCCGAAGCCCACCCTACGAGGGTCGCGATATCATCGATGCCTCGTCCGGCCGCAGCTGTAGGGTGGGCTTTAGCCCACCGCATGCTGCTCGGAGCCAAGCGAACTGCCTGATCCGTCATCGCCCTCCGATGGTCTTGGTGGGCTAAAGCCCACCCTACGGTTCTGCCGCGGAATCAGGGTTATGTCCTGCTGCGGGCCTTCGGGACTTGGCGTCTGATCGCAGAACCAACCGTTCCTCATCGATGACCACTATCGACCCGCTCGATTTCGACCACGCCGCCTGAGCGCGTAGGATGCCCTGCACAACCGGAATCCACGCGAGGAGATTGTCCATGCCTGATAGCACTTACGTACCGCCGAAAGTCTGGACCCATGACGCGCCCTCGGGCGGCAAGTTCGCCAGCATCAACGCCCCCACCGCCGGTGCGCGCGAGGAGAAGGCGCTGCCGGTCGGCAAGCATCCGCTGCAGCTCTACTCGCTGGCCACGCCAAACGGCGTGAAGGTCAGCATCATGCTCGAAGAATTACTCGCGCTCGGCCACAGCGGCGCCGAGTACGACGCCTGGCTGATTCAGATTGGCGAAGGCGACCAGTTCGGCAGCGGTTTTGTCGAGATCAACCCGAACTCCAAGATTCCGGCCCTGGCCGACCATAGCATCGGTGGCGAGCCGCTGCGGGTGTTCGAGTCCGGCTCGATCCTGGTCTACCTCGCCGAGAAGTTCGGCGCCTTCCTGCCGACCGAAACCCGCGCCCGTACCGAAACCCTGAACTGGCTGTTCTGGCAGATGGGTTCAGCGCCCTTCCTCGGCGGTGGCTTCGGGCATTTCTATGCCTACGCGCCGGAGAAGTACGAGTACCCGATCAATCGCTACGCCATGGAGGTCAAGCGCCAGCTCGACGTGCTCGATCGGCAACTGGCCGAGAACCGCTACATCGCCGGCGACGAGTACAGCATCGCCGACATGGCCGTCTGGCCATGGTACGGCGTGCTCGCCCGTGGCGAACTGTACGAGGCTGGTGAATTCCTTTCCGTGCAGGACTATAAGCACCTGCAGCGCTGGGCGGCGGAAATCGCCGAGCGGCCCGCGGTGATCCGTGGTCGCAAGGTCAACCGCACCTGGGGCGAGCCGTCGGAGCAGGCGCCGGAACGGCACAGCGCCGCCGACCTGGATTGACCCCAACGCTTACCGCATGAGGCAGGCCGCGCAAGCGGCCTCGCCGCTACGGCATTCGCGGTCGAGACCGCTCCCACAAATAACCGTGCCGGGCAGAGCGCTATGCCTTGCCACAACGCCGCCTTGCAACCCCACCCAAAAAGCACAGCCCCTCGCACAGTGGCCGAACGCCCCCCGTCCCTCGTGGGAGCGGTCTTGACCGCGAATTGGCTGGCGAGGCCGCGCGAGGCCGCGCCGGACTGAGGAGCCATCCTCACCAGTCGATCGACGTGGGCGAAACGAACGCGCAACTTCGTGCCGCCGTTCGTTCGCGGTCGAGACCGCTCCCACGCAAAGCCCCTCCAATACCCTTCAGGCCATACCCGCTCAACCGAGGCGGTCGACCTGCTGCCGCTTATTTTCTGAACTATGACCGGCCCGCCAGACCCAATATTCATGGGCGCTGCTCTGATGAGCGAACGAGCTGCATCGTGACGGCCGCGGTACTCATCGCCCCCTGAATAGGGGCAGTGCTCGGATAACCCAGTTGTTCCTTACAACGCGAGGTGAACCATGAGACACACATTGGTAGCAGCGTTCGCGACGCCGACCGACGCCAATCGCACCTACGGCGACCTGATGGCGAGGGGCATCGCGCGCGAGCAGATTCATAGGGTCGGCGCCGACAGCGCAGAAATCCATGGCTACGACGAGCCCTACTCGACCGCTGACGGCACGGTCGATCCGGCGCATCACGAGTCCAAGGTTGCCCACTTCTTCAAATCCCTGTTCGGCCATGAGCCGCATGAAACGCATCGTCACCACGCCACGGCCTACCCCGAGGCGGTGCGCCGTGGCGCGACGGTGATCGCGGTCGATGCGCGCGACGAGGACGAGTTGGTCAAGGCGCGCGATGCACTGGAATACAACGGCGCCCTGAACATCAACGAGCGCGGTGGCGGTAGCGGCGCGACGCCTGGCTACGCCGGTCCGACCAGCCCGTACGCCGGCGCCACGGGTGGCGACAGTCACCTGGACAAGCATTTCAGCGGAACGGCCGCCAGTGCCTCGACAACGACTACCGCGACCAGCCACGCCAGTGACGACCGCTTCAGTCACGCGGCCGGGGCCGGCCCCACCGACGAAGCACACCCGACCGACCATGACCGGACCGGCACCGTCGACACCGGCCGCTACGACGTCGGCAGCAGCGCCAAGCGAGCCGGCACTGATTACCCGGGCACGCTGGCCACCAACAATGTCACCGGTGCCGAAGCCGCTGACAACAGCACCAGCGTGCTGGGCCAGGAAGTGGCACCGGGCGTCGGTACGCGCGAGGCCGGGATGTGCACGGATGATCGGGTCTGTGTGATCCAGCGGCCCAGCTGATCGACCACGTGCGCCGTGTCAGGCCGCGCCGGGCGGCCTGTCATCGGCGCCGGCGAGGTCAAGTCGTGGCAGCTGGGCGAACAGTCATTACCTGCAGGCGCCGGGCACCGAGAGCACGCGCGGGCGCGGCGGCGTGATGGCGATCTTTCGCGATCAAGGTCGCTCCCACAACAGTAGACCGCGCGGGGCGAGCGGGAGCGCGGTCGTGTTCCTGTACCAGCTTGCTGACGAACCTGTACCCCTGGGCGTCCAATGATCGCTCGAGTACAGCGGCGTGATCGCAATCTTCCGCGACCAAGGTCGCTCCCACGCCAACAGCCCCGCGCTAACCCAATGCGCGCCGCAGTCCGGCGTTGCCGATGGTCACCGCCAGGCCGTCCTCTGCCAGCCCGAGGGCCGCATTGAGCAGCGGTTGCGGCTGGTACGGCTTGCGCAGCCCAAGGCCGATCTTCGAGGAGACCAGCGCCGCCGTCGCCCCGATCAGTGCCGGCAGCAGCAAGGGCTCGCGCCGCATGCTGGCCAGCGCCGCTGCCGTTACGCCGCCAGACAGCGCGCGGAAGATCATCGACGGGACAATGGTGCGATCCGGCGCAAAGGGCATCTTGTCACCGAGCAGCTCCGCCGCCGCCATTGGCAGCAGCACCTGCTGCGCACGGCGCGACGCCAGGGTACGCGCGGGCTCGTTGGCATACTCGATATCGTCATGCGCAGCCAGCGCACGGCTGGTCATCGCTGGCGCCAGCGTGCTGCGCATGCCGGTCACCAGGCCAAGTGCGAGGGCACCCAGCAACACACCCGTGGATGAAGTCATGCGGTCGTCTCCTGCAGGGCTTTCCTTTGCGACCTGCCGTCCGCCGCCGCCGTTCAGATCAGCCTCCGAACGGTCGTCCGGTTAGGCGGTGACGGCCGCGAACTTCTCCACCAGCCGGGTCTCGCCGGCAACGACCACGATGTCGCCCGCCTGAATCAGGGTCTCCGGCGTGGCGCTGATGAAATCCTCGCGCGGGCGTTTCACACCGATGATGGTCACCCCATAGCGTTGGCGCACGCCGGCATCGGCCAGGGTCTGCTTGTGAATGGCGCGCGGCGCGCTGGTCGAGGCAATGGCGAAACCATCGTCGAACTCGATGAACTCGTACATCTTGCCGGTCACCAGATGCGCCACCCGCTCGCCCATGGAGGCCTCGGGATAGACGACGTGGTGAGCGCCAGTGCGCTCGAGGATCAGCCCATGACGCTTGCTCAACGCCTTGGCCCAGATGTCCGGCACGCTCAGCTCCTGCAGCGCGAGAACGGTCAGCACGCTGGCCTCCAGGTCGCTGCCGATGCCGACCACCACATGGTGGAACTGATCGACGCCCAGCTGGCGCAGGGCGCGAATGTCCGTGGAGTCCGCCTCGGCCACGTGGGTCAGGCGGTCGACCCAGTGCTGCACGTTGAGGCTGTTGTTATCGATGCCGAGCACCTCGTGGCCCATCGAGGTGAGCGACTCGGCCACTGCCGAACCAAAGCGCCCCAGGCCGATGACCGCGACGCTGTCATTCTCGAATGTCTTGCCGAACAGGTTAGCCAACAATGGGACGCTCCTCCGGGTAACGGTAGTGTTTGGTCGTGCTGCGCAGGGCCAGCGCGGTGGCCAGGGTGATGGTGCCCACCCGGCCGATGAACATCAGCGCGATGATCACCAGTTGGCCGGACGGCGGCAGGTCCGCAGTGATGCCGGTCGACAACCCCACCGTGGCAAAGGCGGAAACGGCCTCGAACAGCACATCACCCAGCTCGAAGCGCGTCACGCTGAGCAGCAGCATGGTGCCGACCGCCACCGTGAGCGAGCCGAGGAACAACACCGTCAGCGCCTGGCGCTGCGTCTGGTAGGAAATACGCCGACGAAAGGTCACGGTGTCGGCGTTGCCGCGAATCTCGGCCCAGATGAAGAAGAACAGCAGGAAAAAGGTGGTCACCTTGATGCCCCCGGCCGTGCCGGCGCTGCCGCCACCCACGAACATCAGGAAGTAATGCACCGCCAGTGTCTGCGGCACGAACTGGCCGACGTCCAGGCTGTTGAAGCCGGCCGTGCGCGCCACCGCCGAATGGAACAGTGCCGAGAGCAGCTTGTCGCCCAGGCTCATGCCGCCGAGGGTGTGCGGATTGCTCCACTCGTAGAAGCCGATCGCCAGGGTGCCACCCAGCAGCAGCACCGCCGAACCCCACAGGGTAATGCGGGTATGAATGGTCCAGGGCTTGCCGCGCTGGTCGCGGCGAAACTC
This sequence comes from Stutzerimonas stutzeri, assembly GCF_019090095.1. NCBI lineage: Bacteria > Pseudomonadati > Pseudomonadota > Gammaproteobacteria > Pseudomonadales > Pseudomonadaceae > Stutzerimonas > Stutzerimonas stutzeri. Next base: position 190,545 of record NZ_JAGQFP010000002.1, read on the forward strand.
GTACAGCACCGGAAACCCGAGCCCGCCAATGATCAGCGCCAGCATGATCGGCACCAGCATCACCGGGTCGGTGGCGAACTGCATCAAACTGTCGGAATAGGTGGAAAAGCCGGCATTGTTGAAGGCCGAGATCGCATGGAACAGGCCGTTCCAGAGCGCCCGCGTCCAGGGTTCGGCATACGTGGTGTGCAGGTGCACCGCAAGCACGCCCGCCACCACGATCTCGACCACGACGGTGACCAGCAATATCAGGCGCAGCACACCGATCACGTCACCCAGCCCCAGGCTGCGGGTCTCCTGCTGCGCGATCAGACGGCTGCTCAGTTGCAGGCGGCGCTTGACCATCAGCCCGAGCAGCGTCGCGCCACTCATGATGCCCAGGCCGCCGATCTGGAACAGCAGCAGAATCACGCACTGGCCGAAGAAGGACCAGTAGGTGGCGGTGTCCTGCACGATCAGGCCGGTGACGCAGACGGCCGAGACGGCGGTGAACAGCGCGGTCAACGGCGGCGCCTGGCCGGGCCCGGCAGTGGCCGCCGGCAGCGACAGAAGCACCGTGCCCAGGGCAGTGGCGACCAGAAAGGCTAGCGGAATGAGGCGGGCCGGACGGCGGACGGCATTGCTGAGCAAAGGCGGTTCCTTCGAGTAAACGGTGGGGCGAGGCCGTGGCGGCATGGCTGGCCGGGCGAGTGGCGCGCCGGCCTGCGCCGCAATGCCCACCACAATAACAAAAGCCCCACCACCGGCGCCTCCGCCCGCTTTTCATGACGAACGACGACGCGCGCCGCCAGCCCGGCAAAAACCGCCCCAATTCCGGTGGACTAATCCCTACAAGGCCAGCCGCCGCCGGCCTCGTTTAAACCTGGTCCACCCAAACCACCCTGGCGCTCGCCTACCCAAACCAAAAAAGGCGCCCGAAGGCGCCTTTCCTGCATTCACCACACCCGTTACTGGCCGAGCAGGCCGGCCCCCTGTGCCGAACCGAAGGCAAAGGCCATGAACTCCTGAACGCTCATGTCGCGACCGTTCAGGTTCACCCGATCATTGGCGTAGTGCAGCGTGCTGACCAGGTGCTCGCCATCCAGGCGCGACCAGCCGCTGTCGATCGCCAGGCCGCTGAACAGATCGGTGGTGGCGTCAGCTTCCTGCTTGATCGCCACCGGGTCGAGGTGTCCGTCCGGCTGGCCGCGTTGCGCCACCAGGCCTGCTACGTCGCGTACCAGGTCCTTGTCGACACTGGCGTCGGCCTTGAGCGAGGCCAGCATGCTGGTGATCATCGCATCCGGGGTGAACGCCTCGGCGCTCGGCTCTCGCAGATCCAGTACGACGGACAGGCGGGCCGCGCCGTGGGCCGTTTCGAAGCCGAACTCATCGACGGCCAGGGTGGGGTTGTGTTCGAGCAGTTGCAGGCCCAGCGCCTGCAGTTCCTGCTGCTGAGCAGCGGTCAAGCTGGCAAGCGACTCCTGCGGCGTGGAGCCGCTGTCGAGTATCGCCTTGTAGCGATCGACCAGGGCCTTGAGTTTGCTGGCCTCGAGATTGCGCAGACCAAAAACCAGCGCCAGGTTACGGAAGGTCTGGCCCTGCGCATCCACCTGACCGACACGGTAGCCGGTCGACAGGTCGAGGCCACGCGCGCCCTCGCTCAACGCCGCGTCAAACGATGCGTTCTGGACGATCACGGCCGGCTCGTCACCCGTCTGGATCTCCATGCGCTTGAGGGTGATGGCCGAGGGCCCCAGGGCGAAGCCATTGGCATCTTCATGATTGTCCACGCTCAGCCCCAGGCCGCGCAGACTGAGGCGCACCGGCTGGCCGGAGACGCTGTGTTGCAGGTTCATGTCGAGCTCGGGCAGTTCGCCGTTCAGGCGCACGGTGGTGGCGTCCTGCGTGGTTTCGATGCTGACCACCGCGGGCGAGACGCGAACCGTGCCGTCCTCGTTCTGCAGGTTGAACGCGGCCGAACGCATGTCGCCATACTGGCGCCCGTCATAGCCAATGGTGACGTCACCGACCAGGGGAATCTCGCCAGCCGCCGCCTCGAACAGCCCTTCGGTCAGCGATGAGCGCTCAAGCTGAAAGTGGCTCTGCGCGGCGACCGGCATCAGCTGGCCGCGCGCCAGGCGCGAAATGGGAAAGGGGCCGTGCTCGAGATGATCGTGCAGCAGCACCGAGAACTGCCGGGTGCCGCCGTCGTCGTCAGGCACCTGCACGTCGATCTCGTAGCGCGCCGAGCTGGACAGCAGGCCGCGGTCGAAGCTGAGCAGCTTGAGGGTGACCTCTGCACCGGCGCCCATGCTCATCTCGCGCAACTTGACGTTGGCCTGCTCGACGGCATCACGGGCGGTCGTTTCGACCTGGGTACTGGTGTAAAAGGTGGCGGCCCCGAAAAGGGCCAGGGGAACGGCGACGGCAAGCGCGAGCTTTTTCATGGAAGCATCCTGTGCGGCGGCTGGGCAGACATCCTGTCAGCCGATGGTGGGTAAGCGCCGGCACTCTATCAGCGAGTCTGCGCGCGCTCCAGCGCCCCGAATCAGGCAGATGACAGGCTGAGAACCCCAGCACCAAAACGCCTCACCAGTGATAGAGCCCATACGCCACCACGCCCAGCCCGAAGCCCATCTGCGCCAGCAGCAGCGCACGGATGGCAAAGGTGTAGCTGATGACCGGGTTCTGGCCCAGCGCATCGTTGGCGAACAGGCGGTAACTTGCCGGAAATTCGGACTCGATCTCCTTCAGCGCCGTGATGGTCAGCTGCAACAGTTGCCGGCTCCGTGCATCGACGAGCCAGAACACCATCGCCAGCAGGATGGTGAACGCGCCCAACAGCACCATCAGCCCCGGCGAGAAGCCCCGCTCCAGTGCGGCCAGCACCCCGCCATCGGCAAAGATCGCCAGCACCACGAAAAAGTTGAAGCCGCGCAACCGCTGCTCGGCATTGAGCTTGAAATGCGCCCAGACAAACCCTCGACTGTCCACACCGGTCCCCTGATCGAAGAGGCGGCATCAGCGCCGCCTGGAGCAGTAGACCCCGGCGGGAGGATGAGGTTGAGCGAAGCGATAGCCGGCCAAGGCATGGACCTGCCGGTTAAAGCTATCAATCACCTTGAGGAGGCAGGAAACCGCGAAACGCTTGTGCATCCGCGTCAGCGAGCTGGGCTGCCGTGGCACCGGGATGCCTCGAAAGGAAACGTGCAATGAGCTGGTGACCCATGGAATACCCCAGCCATCGTGGGAGGTCGCCATGGCCAAGGAACCAGGCAGGGTGATCATAGTTGAGGCTGCTCCAATGACGTTCCGCTCTGGACACGTACGGCCCAACTTCGCCTAGGCTCAGCCTTTCCCAAGGCTCGAGCGCACCGCCGCATACTTCCCGCGCGAAAAAACCGGCCAGTCCCTCCGAAACAAGCGCCTCCCCCAGGGAACGCCCATAACCTGGGCCATCCCAGCGGGCCACGTGATGAAGCTCATGGGCGAACATACGCTCAAAAGAATCTTCGTTATTAGCTCGGAACAGAGGACTGCCCGGATCGACAGACACGAACACGAGGCCTGGCTCTGGCGCGTAACCCAGGTGTCCTTTCTCAGGGATGACGTCCACGCTCGGCTTTACGACGACGTCGAGAGGCCCTAATGCCAACAGGGTGTTGGCCTTGATGAACGTTTCCGTCAGGGCGGCATGAACCCACTCTCGGACATCGGAGAGCGCTTCGCGCGCATCGAGGAAGTGGATATTCAAAGAGTTCATGTGCGCAACATAGCGCATTGCGGACGGCTCAAGCGCCTATAAAGCGCCGTCACGCATCACGATCAACCGCTTAGTAAAGCCTGAACCTGGGCGACGGCCTGCTGCTCGCGGCTGGCCCAGTTCCCGGCGACCTCGACGACGGGTTGCCGGTGCCGTTCGAGCCACCTGCGGCAGTCGACATGAAAGGCCTGACGCTCGGCGAGTGCCGGCTGGCAGCGCTGGCCGTCGGCGTGCCACTCGGCTCCCTCGGGCGACAGCAGCAGGTGCAGGTCGTAGCGGCGCGCGAGCAGTTCGTCCTCCAGCCACGCCGGATAGCTGCCGAACAGCGTCTGGCTCCAGAGCATGTTGCTCAACAGGTGCGTATCGAGGATCAGCAGCGCCGGCTGCCGGCCACGTGCGGCGTCTTCCCAGGCCAGCTGGCCGCGGGCGATGGCCGGGATGTCGGCCAGGCAGGTGTCGCGCTGCTCGCTGTCAATGAAATGCCGGACGTACTCGCCCACCACTACCCCGCCGAAGCGCTGTTGCAGGCGCGCGGCCAGCCAGCTCTTGCCGGTCGATTCGGCTCCGGCGAGCACCAGCACCTTCACTGGCGCGTTCCCCCCGCCTGCCTGGCGATTGCCCTGTTCATCCATCCCCCTTTCATCTGCCGTCAGGCCGTTCAATCCACACCGACAAAGCCACCGGTCTGATGCTGCCACAGGCGCGCATACAGCCCGCCATGCGCGATCAATTCGGCGTGGCTGCCGGTCTCGATCACCTGGCCGTTGTCGATCACCACCAGGCGATCCATGCGCGCGATAGTCGACAGTCGGTGCGCGATGGCGATCACCGTCTTGCCTTCCATCAACGTATCCAGGCTCTCCTGAATCGCCGCTTCGACTTCCGAATCCAGCGCCGAGGTGGCCTCGTCGAGCACCAGGATCGGCGCGTCTTTCAGCAGCACCCGGGCGATGGCGATGCGCTGCCGTTGGCCACCGGAAAGCTTGACGCCCCGCTCGCCGACCATGGCATCGAAGCCCAGACCGCCCTGGCTGTCGTCCAGCGTGGCGATGAATTCGTCCGCCCGGGCTTTGCGCGCGGCCGCCCAGAGCTGCTCATCGCTGGCGTCGGGTTTGCCGTAGCGCAGGTTATCGCGGATCGAACGGTGCAGCAGCGAGGTGTCCTGGGTGACGACGCCGATGTTGGCGCGCAGGCTTTCCTGGCTGACCTCGGCGACGTTCTGACCGTCGATGAGGATGCGCCCCGCTTCCAGGTCATAGAGGCGCAGCAGCAGGTTGACCAGTGTCGACTTGCCAGCGCCTGACGGCCCGACCAGGCCGATCTTCTCGCCCGGGCGAATGTCGATGGTCAGGCCGCCGATGACGCCGCCCTGCTTGCCGTAATGGAAATGCACATCATCGAAGCGCACACCGCCCTGCGTTACCTGCAGCGGCTTGGCGCCCTCGCGGTCGAGCACGTGGCGCGGCTGGACGATGGTCTGCATGCCGTCCTGCACCGTGCCGACGTTCTCGAAGATGCCGTTGACCACCCACATGATCCATTCGGACATGTTGTTGATGCGGATCACCAGGCCCAGCGCCAGGGCGATCGCACCGGTGGTGATCAGCGCCTCGCTCCACAGCCACAGCGCCAGCGCGCCGGTGCCAACGATCAACAAACCGTTCATGCAGGTGATGAGGAAGTCCAGGCTGGTGATGGTGCGCGACTGCAGGCGAAACTTGCCGAGCAGCTCCTGCATCGCCTCGCGGGCGTAGCTTTCTTCCTCCCGCGAATGGGCAAACAACTTGAGCGTGGCGACATTGCTATAGCCATCTACCACCCGCCCCATCACCTTCGAACGCGCCGCGGACGCCCCCGCCGAGCGCGACCGGATGCGCGGCACGAAGTACCAGAGGGCGGCGCTGTAGCCGATGATCCACAGCACCAGCGGCAGGATGAGCCGAAGGTCGGCCGCGGCGAACAGATACAGCGCGCTGCCGGCGTAGACCACCACGTGCCACAGCGCATCGATCACCTGCATGGCCGAATCGCGCAGTGATGGGCCGGTCTGCATCACACGCTGGGCGATGCGCCCGGCGAAGTCATTCTGGAAGAAATTCAGGCTCTGCTTGAGCACATAGCGGTGGTTCTGCCAGCGCACCAGGTTGGTCAGCCCGGGATTGATCGCCTGATGGGTCAACAGGTTGTGCAGGCCGGACATGAGCGGCCGGATCACCAGCGCCACCAGCGCCATCCACAACAGCTCATGGCTGTGCTCAGTGAAGAAGGTCCGCGCATCGCCCGTCGCCTGCGCCAGGTCGATCAGGCGGCCAAGAAAGCTGAACAGCGCCACCTCGATCACCGCGACGAAGAAGCCGACCACCAGCAAGGCCACCATCGGCGGCCACACCTGTTTCAGGTAATGGGCATAGAAGCGCAGCATGCCGGCGGGCGGTTCGACGTCAGGGCTGGGCTTGAAGACATCGATCAGGTTTTCGAAGCGGCGGAACAACATGGGTGCGTCTGCTTTTTTGGCGAGGGAGCGCAGCGTGGCGCTTGGCTCTGTTGGACGCCAGCAACCGGGCGGCGTTTCGGCGGCAGACGCTTGGCCGGCTCCCGCCTGTCGATTCGCTGCCCGCTCATGATCAGCCAACCGCCGCAGGGCTTGTCAACCGACGCCCTGGTTCGAGGTTCGCATGGGTGTGCAACGCGAAGATGTCACCGGCATTTGGACAGCGACGGAAACCCCACTTGTCCGATCAGCCGCAAACCGCATTGACGTGTAAAACGATCGCTTTACACTCAAGCCCATGGATAAACGAACTGAAATGATCGCAGGCGCACTCCGCATATTCGAGGCGGAGGGGTTCCGGGGAGTCGGGATCGATCGGGTGATCGCGCCTTCCGGGGTGTCCACCCGCACGCTCTACAAGCACTTCGGCTCGCGTGACGGGCTGGTTATCGCCGTGCTCGAAACACGACACCGTGCGTTCATGGATCTGCTCCAGGTGAGCGACAAGAACGCCGATCCGGTCGACAACCTCTTCGATTCGCTTGAGGCCTGGATGCAGACGCACAGCGCGTGCGGATGCATGTTGCTTCGGGCACGCAGCGAATATGCGACGGCGAGCGAGCCAATCGTCTCGCTCGTGCGCCAGCAGAAGGACGAGTTTCGCGCCGAGGTCGCCAGCCGTGTCCGGGCAGCCCTTGGCCGAGACGATGCGCAGCTCGCTACGCAGATCTGGCTACTCTTCGAAGGCGCCACCGCGGCGGCCAGCGTGGCGAACACGGCGGTCATCGAAGACGCCAAAGCTGCCGCGCTGGCGCTTGTGGCGCATGCCCGAGAGCGCCTTTGATGAGGCGCGGGATCAATCTCGTCGCCGCCGCATTCGCGCTGACAGCCCTTTCCTATGGGCTGGCGCGCTTCGCCTATGGCTTGCTGCTCCCGCAGATCCGTGCGGACCTTTCGCTTGGCGTGACCGCCGCCGGATGGATCGGCGGCAGCGCCTTCCTGGCGTATTGCCTGGGCATCGTCTTTACCTTCCTGGCGAACCGCACGCTCAGCCCACGCACCATCGCGGTACTGGCCGGGCTTGCCGCTACGTGCGGCATGGCGTTGGTCGCCGTTTCCAGCTCGGGATGGACGCTGGGCACTGGCATCGCACTGGCCGGATTGAGCACCGGGCTGACCTCGCCACCGCTCGCCAGCGCGGTTGCCAGCCGGTTCAGCTACGAAGACCGCCCCAAGGCGAACGGGACGATCAATGCCGGGACAGCCGCCGGGATCGTGTTTTCCGGCATGGCAGCGCTGCTGGCCGCCGGCGCCTGGCGCGAGCTCTACACTCTGTTCGCACTCATCGGTGCGGGCGTATCGGTATGGCTATGGTTCGCAATGTCGGCTGGCAAGGATGATGGAGGCGAAGGATTTGCCTTCGTGACCCTGAAGCGGCCGGGCCTGTTTGCGCTCTGCGTGAGTGCGTTTCTGATGGGCCTTTCGAGCACGGCAATCTGGACGTTCGGCGCGGACATCCTGCGCGACGAGTTCCGCTTCACCGATGCCCATATCGCATGGGCCTGGATTGCACTGGGCGCCGCGGGCATCAGCGGCTCACTGACCGGCCTGCTGACCAACCGGCTCGGCACCAAGCGGGTTCAGCGCCTGGCCCTGACGGGGATGGCCGTCGGGACTCTCGGCCTGGCAGCTACGTCCTTCTCGATTGCTTACGGGTTTATCGCCATGGGCCTGTTCGGCGCGGCCTATATCGTTTCGAGTGGCACTTACCTGATCCAGGGCATCGACCTGCTATCAGATCGGCCCGACCTGGGTCTTGGCATTCCCTTTCTCGTCCTAGCGCTCGGTCAAAGCGTGGGGACGCCGCTGTTCGGGGCAACGTTGGCGGGCGCGGGACCACTGGCTGCGCTAGCGGCTTTCGCGGCAACGGCGTGCCTGGCGATGGCCATTCCTCTGAACGGTCATGCATTCGGGTCGTCCGTGAATCACCAGCTGAATACCGAATCCTGATCGAACTGCTGCTATCGACCCTATTGCGCCACGAGCCTCGACTGCCGCCACTCGCGTAGGCCCATCACCGCCAGCAGGGTGAACAACCCGTACAGCCCGGCGGTGAGCCAGTACTCCTGAAAGAGAAAGAACCCGACATAGAGCGTGTCCACGACGATCCACAGCACCCAGCACTGCCACCGCTTGAGCGCCATCCACAACTGCGCCAGCAGGCTGAAGGCGGTAAGCGCCGCGTCCGGGCCGGGATAGGCCGCTTCGGTATGGCTCATCAACAGGCCCAGCGCGACGCTACCAAGCGCTGCCCCAGCGAGCCCGACGCCGATTTCCATCGAGGTGGCCCCCACCACAGGCCGCCCGCCTTCGCTGCTGCAGCCCCGTGTCCACTGCCACCAGCCGTACAGCTGCATCGCGGCGAACACGCCGTTGAGCAGCACCTGCGAATACAGGCGCACCTCGAAGAAGAACCAGGCGTAGAGCGACACCATTACGAGCCCGATTGGCCAGCACAGCGGGTTCTGCCGCACGGTAAGCCAGACGGCCAGGACGCCAAGCGCGGAGGCGATGAGTTCGAGGGTGGTCATTGGGAATGAATCAATGGCAGCGGGGGGCGGGCATGGTACGTCAGCCGGGCGCGACTGTTCGAATCGCGATTTAAGCGAAACAAAAACAGGCTGCTTCTATTCAGGTCGCGCTCATTCGAACCTGCGCGACTCAGCTTGATAACTACTGTTTTGGAATCGTTTCCGGACGAAGATAAGGAAACATGTGCGCGACATAATCCGCCTTGCCGAGATTGATCCCTTCCCTGCGCAAGATCGAATAAGCCGTCATGATGTGAAAATAGAACTGAGGCAGCGTCCAGTCTCGAGCGTATTGCTCGGCGGTCAGATCGAAAATCATCCCATTTGGCAGTTCATGCGCAATGGCTTCATGGGCCTTCGCATCCAGGGCATCGGGTGCGAGGGCGTCGAGCAACTTCAGCGTTTCATCGATGCGAGCCTGAGCGTCGGCCAGAGACTTGGGCTGCTCGCCAGCGTGTCGCCCTTCCTCCAACAGCTCATGAACAGACGCCGGCAACGCCTCGCCTCTGAGGCGGCACAGGGCTTCCCGGGCCTGTACGCACGCAAACCGAACCTGGGTCGACAGCGGAAACATGTCGGGCGCAAGGCGCGCGGACAACAGTTTCTCCGCGTCTGCTGGTGGGATTTGCTCCTGGGCCTTCTTGAGCCAGCTGGAAAGCGCTCGCAGCATTTGCGTGTAGGTTGGCACCAGCAGCGTCGTTAGTGTCATGGGTTTCCCTTCAAATATTGGTGATTATTTAACCGCTATTACCGAGAGGGTAATTCCCTGATCAAACCATGGGCAATAAAGCGTTATGGTCTAGCCAGATAAGCCGATTTATTTGTTGAAACCCAGTAAAGGGCAACACCGCCCCTTCTGCTTTACCCCTGCCTTTCATTAATGTTGCCTGGCGAGCCCAAGCGCTACCCAAACCCTCGAAACGGAATCATTGATGGCCGAGGACACTGTCAACAACCCAGGCACCGCCGGGCTCATTCTCTCGGGCGGCGGTGCGCGAGCCGCCTATCAGGTGGGCGTGTTGTCGGCGATTGCCGATCTGCTGCCCGCTGCCTCGGGCAATCCGTTTCCGGTGATCGTCGGCACCTCGGCGGGGGCGATCAATGCCGTCAGCCTGGCCTGCGGGGCCATGCACTTTCACGAAGCAGTGCGACGGCTGGGCAGCGTATGGCGCAGCTTTCATACCGATCAGGTGTACCGCAGTGACTGGCCGGGCGTGTTGCGCCAGGCCAGCCGATTCGTCAGTCACAACTTGTTGGGCTTCGGCAGGCAGGTGCCGGTTGCCCTGCTCGACAGTTCGCCACTGGCCAGGCTGCTCGAGCGTGAGCTGGATTTTTCCGGCATCGCCGCGGCTATACGCCGTCGGCATTTACGCGCGATCGCCGTCACGGCGTTCGGCTACGAGTCGTCCCAAGCGGTGACCTTCTACCAGGGGCGCGCAGTCATCGACCCCTGGTTTCGCCATCGCCGAGTGGGTGTGCCGACCCGGCTGGCGCTGCCACATTTGCTGGCCAGCACGGCCATCCCGCTGATCTTCGAGCCGGTCAAGATCAACCGCGAGTACTTCGGCGACGGCGCGGTACGCCAGATGGCGCCGATCAGCCCCGCCCTGCACCTGGGCGCCACCCGCGTGCTGGTGGTCGGGGTCAGCGGCAATCCGGTAGGCGAGCCGGCCAACACCGCGCTACCACGCCGGCCGGCGGGCGCCATGCCGAGCCTGGCGCAGATCTCCGGGCACATGCTCAACAGCACCTTCATCGACAACGTCGAGAGCGACATCGAGCTGCTGGAGCGTCTCAATCAGCTGGGAAAACTGGTGCCGGTCGAGCAGCGCAAGCGCGCCTACGGCCTGACGCCTATCGAGGTGCTGGTGATTTCCCCCAGCCAGCCGCTGGACAAGATCGCCGCCCGCCATCGGCGCGAAATGCCGGCAGCCCTGAGGCTGTTTCTGCGCGGCCCTGGCGCTACGCGCGAAAGCGGCGGTGGGCTGCTGAGCTACCTGCTGTTCGAGCCCGGCTATTGCAGCGAATTGATCGACCTGGGTTACCGGGACGCCATGGACAAGCAAGCCGAGCTTCGGGCGTTCCTCAGGCTTGGCGAACCCCCGCAGCCGTAGTCCACCCCGTCGCCAAGCGTTTCCGTCAGTTTTGATAGAGATGAGCGGGACACAACCCGTTTGACAAACTTCAGGTCATTTCATAGTTTTAAGGGCACGCAAACGTTTGCGTATTCAAAAATAATGACAATCGCCACGGAGTTTGCCCATGTTCGGTTTCCGTCCTGCCCGCCTTTGCGCTGCCATTGCTATCGGCGCGACTGCCCTTCTCAGCCTCTCCAATGCCCAGGCCGCCGAGGGTGAACCGCCTCAGGTCGCACTGGTGATGAAGTCCCTCGCCAACGAGTTCTTCCGCACCATGGAGGACGGCGCCAAGGCCTACCAGAAAGAACACCCGGACCAGTTCACCCTGATCGCCAACGGCATCAAGGATGAAACCGACACCTCGGCGCAGATTCGCATCGTCGAGCAGATGATCGTTGCCGATGTCGATGCACTGGTCATCGCACCCGCCGATTCCAAAGCCCTGGTGGCGGTGATCAAGAAAGCCAGCGATGCCGGGATCAAGGTCGTCAATATCGATAACCGTCTCGACCCCGAGGTGCTGAAGAGCAAAGGGCTGGATGTGCCCTTCGTCGGCCCGGACAACCGCAAGGGCGCACGCCTGGTCGGTGAGTACCTGGCCAAGAACAAGCTGAAGGCAGGCGATGAGGTCGGCATCATCGAAGGCGTGTCGACCACCACCAACGCGCAGCAACGCACCGCGGGCTTCAAGGATGCGATGGAAGCCGCCGGCATGAAGATCGTCGGCGTGCAGTCGGGCAACTGGGAGATCGACCGCGGCAACGCCGTGGCCTCGGCCATGCTCAACGAGCATCCAAACCTCAAGGCCTTGTTGGCCGGCAACGACAGCATGGCGCTGGGCGCGGTATCCGCGGTGCGCGCGGCCGGCAAGCAGGGCCAGGTGCAGGTGGTTGGCTACGACAACATCAATGCCATCAAGCCCATGCTCAAGGACGGTCGCGTGCTCGCCACCGCCGACCAGTTTGCCGCGCAACAGGCCGTGTTCGGTATCGAAGCGGCGCTCAAGCTGGTCAAGGGCGAAGCCACCGATGCCAAGGACGGCGTGATCGAAACCCCCGTCGAACTCGTGACCCAGCCGTGACCACCACGGTCGTAACCGGCGAGACCGTTCTCGCCGCCAGCGGTATCGGCAAGACCTACGCCCAGCCGGTGCTGGGCGGGATCGACCTGCAATTGCGCGCCGGCGAGGTGCTGGCGCTGACTGGCGAGAACGGCGCCGGCAAGAGCACGCTGTCGAAGATTCTCTGCGGGCTGGAACAGCCCACCACCGGCTCGCTGAGCTTTCTCGGCCAGCCCTACGCGCCGGCCAGCCGACGCGAGGCCGAGCGCCTTGGCGTGCGCATGGTGCTGCAGGAGCTCAACCTGCTGCCGACGCTGACCGTGGCCGAGAACCTGTTTCTCGACAACCTGCCCAGCCGTGGCGGCTGGATTGCCCGTGGCCGCCTGCGCGAAATGGCGCACCAGGCCATGGCGCAGGTCGGCCTGGAATCGGTTGACCCGGATACGCCGGTCGCCGCCCTGGGCGTCGGCCATCAGCAGATGGTCGAGATCGCCCGCAACCTGATCGGCGACTGCCGCGTGCTGGTACTCGACGAGCCGACGGCCATGCTGACCTCCCGCGAGGTGGACCTGCTGTTCACGCAGATCCAGCGGCTGCGCGAAGCCGGCGTCGCCATCATGTACATCTCCCATCGCCTGGAAGAGCTGGCGAAAGTGGCGCAGCGCGTCGCCGTGCTGCGTGACGGCCAACTGGTGGCAGTAGAACCCATCAACCGCTACAGCAGCGATGAGCTGGTCACCCTGATGGTCGGCCGCGATGTCGGCGAAGCCATCGATCTGGGCGAGCGACAGATCGGCGCGCCGCTGTTGCAGGTCGACAACCTCACCCGTCGCGGCAAGGTCGAGGATGTCTCTTTCAGTGTGCGAGCCGGGGAGATCTACGGTATCTCCGGGCTGATCGGCGCGGGCCGCACCGAATTGCTCCGACTGATCTACGGCGCCGACCGCGCCGACAGCGGCCAGGTGTCGCTCGGCAACCCGCCCGTACCGGTCCAGGTGCGCTCACCAGCCGAAGCCGTGCGCCAGGGCATCGCCCTGATCACCGAAGACCGCAAGGGCGAAGGCCTGCTGCTGAGCCAGCCCATCGCCGCCAACCTGGCGCTGGGCAACATGCCGGCGGTGTCGCGTCACGGACTCATGCGTCCGGCGGCGGAACAGGCGCTGGCGCAACGGCAGATCGACTCGATGCGCATCCGCTGCGATGGCGCCCATCAGGCGGTGGTCGAGCTGTCCGGTGGTAATCAGCAGAAGGTCGTCATTGGCCGCTGGCTGGAGCGCGATTGCCGCGTGCTGCTGTTCGACGAGCCCACCCGTGGCATCGATGTCGGCGCCAAGTTCGAGATCTACCGCCTGCTCGGTGACCTGGCGCGCCAGGGCAAAGCGCTGGTGGTGGTGTCCAGCGACCTGCGCGAACTGATGCTGATCTGCGACCGTATCGGCGTGCTGTCCGCCGGCCGCCTCATTGAAACCTTCGACCGCGACGACTGGAGCCAGGATCGCTTGCTGGCTGCGGCTTTCGCCGGCTACCGCAGCCGCGACGCCATGCTCGGCGATGTCGCACCCCCGTCTCAGGAGCTTTCCCAATGACCACCTCGTCCGTCACGCCCGCCGCCAAACGCACCGGCACGCAGCAGGGCCTGGGCACTTACTTAGGCCTGGCGGCTGCGCTGCTGGCGATGATCGTGCTGTTCTCCTCCATGAGCAGTCACTTCCTGTCGTACGCCACCTTCACCACCCTGGCCAACCAGATTCCCGATTTGATGGTGCTGGCGGTCGGCATGACGCTGATCCTGATCATCGGCGGCATCGACCTGTCGGTCGGCTCGGTGCTGGCGCTGGCGGCCGCCGTGGTCAGCGTGGCGACCCTCGGCTTTGGCTGGGGCATCGTGCCCGCCGCGCTGCTCGGCATGCTTTGCGCCGCGCTGGCCGGCACCGTGACCGGCACCATCACGGTCGCCTGGGGCATCCCCTCGTTCATCGTCTCCCTTGGCGTGCTCGAGATGGCGCGCGGCCTGGCCTACCAGCTCACCGATTCACGCACTGCCTATATCGGCGATGCCTATGCCTGGCTGTCGACGCCGTTCGCGGCGGGCATATCGCCGGCGTTCGTCATCGCCCTGCTGGTGATCGTCGCCGCGCACCTGCTGCTGACCCGCAGCGTGTTCGGTCGCTATCTGGTGGCCATCGGCACCAACGAAGAGGCCGTGCGCCTGGCCGGCATCAATCCCAAGCCGTACAAGGTCGCGGTGTTCGCGCTGATGGGCCTGCTCGCCGGCCTGGCCGCGCTGTTTCAGATTTCGCGCCTGGAGGCGGCCGACCCGAATGCCGGCTCCGGCCTGGAGCTGCAGGTCATCGCCGCCGTGGTCATCGGCGGCACCAGCCTGATGGGTGGGCGCGGTTCGGTGATCAGCACCTTCTTCGGCGTGTTGATCATTTCCGTGCTGGCCGCCGGGCTGGCACAGATCGGCGCCAACGAGCCGACCAAACGCATCATCACCGGTGCCGTGATCGTGGTGGCGGTGATCCTCGACACCTACCGCAGCCAGCGCGCCAAGCGTCGGGGCTGACCCTTCATGGCCACCATCAAAGACGTCGCCGCGCGCGCCGGCATCTCCTACACCACGGTATCCCACGTGGTGAACGGCACCCGGCCGGTGAGCGACGCGGTGCGCGAGAAGGTCGAGGCCGCCATCGCCGAGCTGGGCTACGTGCCCAGCGGCGTGGCGCGCTCGCTCAGAGCCCAGGCCACCGGTACCCTCGGATTGCTGGTGCCGAACGCCAGCAACCCCTACTTCGCTGAGCTGGCGCGGGGCATCGAGGACCATGCCGAGCGCAACGGCTACAGCGTGATCCTGTGCAACTCCGACGACGACATCGACAAGCAGCTGCGCTACCTGCGGGTGCTGGTGGAACGTCGCATCGATGGCCTGGTCGTCGCCACGGTGGCCAGCGATACGGCGTTTGCCCAGGCGCTCGCCAGCCTCAAGGTGCCACTGATGCTGGTCGACCGCTCGCTGGACGGCGTGACGGCTGACCGCGTGCAGGTCGATCATGAACGCGGCGGCTTTCTCGCCACGCATCACCTGCTCCAGCTCGGCCATCGCCGGATCGCCTGCATCGGCGGGCCGGCCAGCACGCAGGTCGCGCAGCTACGGGCGGCGGGCTATCGACGGGCGCTGGCGGATGCCGACGTGCAAGCGCTGCCGGTCGTGGATTGCGCTTTTACCAGCCCCGCCGGCTATGCCGCGGCACAAATGCTGCTGGCGGGCGATAAGCCGCCCACGGCGATCTTCGCCGGTAACGACATGATCGCCCTGGGCGTGCTGCGTGCCGCGGCCGAACGCGGCGTGCGCGTGCCGGAGCAGCTCTCGGTGGTCGGCTTCGACGATATCGAAGTCAGCCGCTACCTGTATCCGGCGCTGACCACGGTCGGCCAATCCATCGGTCAGCTGGGTGAAACGGCGGCCGCGCGCCTGCTCGCGCGTATCCGCGAGCCCGAGCTGAGCGCCGCACATCAACTCGTCGAACCCACCCTGGTGCTGCGCGAATCCAGCGCGGCACCACCGGCTTGAGCGGCACCTTCGGCTTGAACAGCCCCGAAGCGTCAGCCCCTCGCCGAGAGAGAGGAATATCAGCAATGCAAGCGAAGGTAGTTGTGGTGGGCAGTCTGAACATGGACCTGATCGTCCGGACGCCGCGCCTCCCGGTGGGCGGTGAGACCCTGGCCGGCCATGGCTTTGCCACCGCGCCCGGCGGCAAAGGCGCCAACCAGGCCGTAGCCGCCGCGCGCCTCGGTGCAAAGGTCGCGATGATCGGCTGCGTCGGGGATGACGCCTATGGCGCCGACCTGCGCGCCGGGCTGATCGCCGAAGGCATCGATTGCAGCGCCGTAATGAGCGCGTACGGCGTGCCCACCGGCATTGCCACGATTCTGGTGGACGATGCCGGCCAGAACGCAATCATCATCGCGGCTGGCGGCAATGGCGAGCTGACCCCGGAACGGCTCGCCGATCACCGCGCGTTGCTGGAGGCGGCCGACATTGTCATCGCCCAGCTGGAGGTGCCACTGCCGACTGTCGAGGCCACCTTACAGCAGGCCCATGCATTGGGCCGTACGGTCATCCTCAACCCGGCGCCCGCCACCGGCCCCCTGCCCGCTCACTGGTACGGCCTGATCGACTACCTGATCCCCAATGAGAGTGAGGCGGCGTTGCTCACCGGTGTGCCGCTCGATTCGCCGCAGAGTGCATTGCTTGCCGCGCAAGAGCTCTTGAGCCGTGGCGCCCGCCGCGTGCTGATCACCCTGGGCAGCCAGGGTGTGCTCTACGCCGACGAAACCCGCCATCTCCATCTGCCCGTTCAGCCCGTAGCGGCCGTCGATACCACGGCTGCTGGCGACACCTTCGTCGGTGGCTTCGCCGCTGCCCTGGCTACCGGGCAGTCACTGGAAGCCGCCATCAGCCTGGGCCAGCAAGCCGCTGCACTGGCCGTCACCCGGCCCGGCGCCCAACCCTCGATTCCCTACCGCCACGAGTTGCCCGCATGAAGAAGACGCCTCTGCTCAACGCCGCCCTCTCGGCCGCCATCGCCCGGCTCGGGCACGGCGACATCATCGTCATCGGCGACGCCGGCATGCCGATTCCGCCCGGTACGCCGAGTATCGATCTCGCGTTGACCGCCGGCGTGCCGGACTTCGCCACGACGCTAAAAGTCGTCTTGAGTGAAATGCAGGTGCAGGGCCATCTGCTGGCCCGCGAAACCCTGGAGGTAGCGCCCGTGGGGCTCGAGGCAATCGAAGCGCTGCACGCGGCGGGTGAACTGGGCGAGCGCCTGCTGGTAAGCCATGACGAACTCAAGGCCGCCTGCGCCAAGGCCCGCGTGCAGATACGTACGGGAGAGTGCCGGCCTTACAGCAATATCGCGCTGATTGCTGGCGTGACCTTTTGAAGAGCACTCAACGCCAAGCCGGTAGCGGGCATAACGTTGCCGCATGGAGAAACCAGGGAAGCGGGACAGATCCGTTTTCTTGAAGATGACCACCGTCAGGAAACTAGACCTGTCCCCTCCTCCTTTCAGCTGTCAGCCGCCCGAGGCACGTTGCACGTAGTCCTGGTACGCAGGAATAGCAATGGCCGCGAGAATGCCCACTATCGCAACGCCAAAGATGAGAAGACTCCAGAGCGACCAACGCCTTTGCACGCGTTGGAAGTGCTCGACGCTTTCCCACTTCTTGTTCCTCCAGGCCCACTCCCGGCCCTTGATTCCAAGCGCCACTGCCATGAGAAATCCAACATAGGGAAGCAGTGCAAACAGCCCTATCCACGTGCGATTACTCACCGCCCAAATCCAATTGAACATAAAGGCGCCCCAGCTCCACCCCTTAACGCCATCTGGAATCTCAGCGTCGCGCCCCATGCCGGAGGTGTTTTCGGTAGTTACCAGCTTCGCTAACGGCGGAGCGTATTGGTTATCCATGCTATGTCCCTATAGTGATTGGTGAGCTTTCTGTATCAGACCAGGAGCCGGTGGCCCGCGCCCTTCAACGCCGCCACCGCGCCGTCGAGATTAGCCGACTTGACCAGGATGTAATCCGTATCGAACGTGCTCACCGCAAAAATACCGATGGCAGCCACCGCGAGCGGGTCTAGGAAGGACGCCAGCACCCCCGTTTGATCAAAGGCAAACGGCCCCTGCACCTTGATCGCCCGCCAAGCCTTATCCACCCGGGCCAACCCGGCCGCGACATCCTCAGCGCAGACGATCGACAGCTCATCCGCCGTCCGGGTGATGGACAAAAAGCCCGGCGATGCCAATACCGCGCTCGGCAGGTCAGCGTTCGGCTCTAAGCGTGCGATTACAAAATTCTGTGGGAGTACGGAGAAGGAATAACTCATATATGTAATCTCAGTTGTGATCATCAATGTACGCCCCATTGAGAGGCCCCCAACTGAATCCACAGCCTGCGCTCTCTGCAATACTTCTTACTCTCTCAAGAAAGCCCAACGCTACCTCGGTTGGCCGAAACTGGCAAACTAAGCTAAGAAGAAAATTGGCGCCTTTAGCACATGGGTAAGATTCATAAATCTCACCGCTTTCGAGGAAACGAAAGTATGAGTTTAGCTTTTCTTGTAGCAGCAAGAGGTGCTCATTTTCAGCGTCCCACTCCAGATGATCGGATATGGTAAGCACAACAGTGCCATCTGGTGCTTGGCTTATGATGTCGACGGTTTCAGACTGATCAATACTCATGGCATTACCAGCTAACGTTTGGTTTAGGTGCGGGCTTTAGCCCGTCCCAGTGAGCGGAGCGAACGATTTGAACCATTTGTTAGCGCTTACCCGGAGCCATTCTAAGGCGTTCTGAAATCTCAAACTCGATAAGTATTTTCTTTATCTCCTGTTCCCGTTTCCTTGGGTCTAGAACTTCTTGAATATGGCTCACAAATTCACGCTGGCACATTGCCAACTCTGATTTTGCGTCGTACTCGGGGCCTGACTCATTTAGTGCATCGTATGCGGCAACAACGCAATCTAAAACTGGTTGACGTACCCCACGGTATGCTGGCTCTTTGTGTGTGCCGTAGTCATCTGCCCATTGATTTGGAAAATACCAGCGACCAGTGTCGATGAGGGCACTTAACTTAATAAGCATTGGCCTCTTGTGTTCTCCGTTCAGTTCTGCGTGCTCTGAGATATGTTTGGCTTCAGAGATGGCGGAACATACTTCCTCGGCCCAAATTCGCGCAGAATTAAAATATTGGTCTGTCCACTCGCGAAGTTTTAGGTCGTGTTCTTTTTCAAGGACTTCAGCATTAAATATGGCTTGGCGGGTGGCTTCTTTCTGTTGTTTCTCTGCTGCCTTCGAGGACTTTGCGGCAGCAATGGCTGATGCAATTGCAACCAGGGTTGCTGTCCATGTTGCAACATCTCCAAATGCAATGTTCTGCATTCTTACCTCTAGCGTTAACGTTTGGTTAAGGGGCCCGGCTCTAGCCGGTCCCGAGTGAGCGAAGTGAACGACTTGAACCAATTGTTATGGGTCGACCAGTACTGCCTCGGAAAAGCCGCAAGTACTGCAAGTGTATTGACGCTCCTTGCAGCCGAGATCACCAAAAGTCGGGTGAGGCTTAGTGGATGTGATTTTATAGGTTCTATTATTGCAACTAGGGCAGGACTCTCCTGTGGCGCTAGTTAAAGCCCTTAGTTTTTCTTTAAGCTCAGTGTTCTCGGTTAATAGTCCTGCAACTTTCAATTTAGTGTCCGCCAACTCAAGGCTCAGGTCAGCAAGGATGTTCTTGAACTCAGCATCTTCAATATTTTTACTTATTTCGCGCAGTCGAGATGCAAGGCTTACGGCAGTTGTGATTGCTGAGATTAGATCTGACATGTGTGCTCCTTGCTAAGACCCATAACGTTTGGTTAAGGGGCGGGCTTTAGCCCGTCCCAGTGAGCGAAGCGAACGGTTTGAACCAGTTGTTATGTTGCATTTAGTACCACCGACCTACGGCTGTCCAAGTGAACTCAGTTACACCTGGTACACAAGGGTTACCTTCAGAGTCTGTGAACTTGGCACGCATGCCGCTGCGAGTAGCGATAAAGGCACAATAAACCGCCGGTAAAAAAGCCGGCTCTAGCTCTTGGACTTGAAGTGGTAGATTTTTGAGGAAGTTGAAATACTCTATATTATGTTCTTTTTTGCCCGGTATCAGGTAGTCAATACCCTCAAGAATGTCTTTTTCGGAGAGAAAGAAAAGATAGTTGAGGACAAGGCCCTCAAAAGTCTCTCCATTTTTCAGTGGTACAGTGTAGCGATGGAAAATTTGATTTCGTATTTGGTTTTCCGGGAGCTGGGATATGTTTGATATGCCTAGAGCTGAATTCACGATTGTTTGTTCTGCGTGCTTTAGAACAGCGCAACCCGCCCACTCCTGTTTAAGCTCAAATTTAGCAAGTTCTGGAAATCGTTCACTTAGAAAAATATTTCTTTCTTCATCGTATAGGAAATCACCCTGACTTATTGCTCCTCGCAGTGGTAGCTTACTTTTGAAGCCGAATTCAAGTAGTAGCGATACTGCGCTAACAAAATTATTAACGTTGTAAACATCATCTATTGGGCAGGAAACTAATACGATTGAGTCGAAGAGGAATTGTGAGAATTCAAAATTTTTCCTGCCGGTATTGTCACCTTGTGCTGTAAAAAATGTTGCATTCTTTGCTTCGTCAATAAAAGCGGAATACTGTTGATGTAGTGATTCAATATCTTCACCTTTCAGGCGCGCTGAGAAACCAAGCACGTCTAAAAATGCAATGAGCCTATTTTCTAATTTGACTATCAAAGCGCCTCCTTGCGAATGCAATATAACGTTTGGTTAAGGGGCGGGCTTTAGCCCGTCCCAGTGAGCGCAGCGAACGATTTGAATCAGTTGTTAGACCCCAGCAGCGCCATACATTGTTAGTGCGGCAGATACTACAGGCCAGGGAATGCACTTGCGTACTGCGGCGGCTTTGCTCGCTAGTGATGAAGCGCTTTCAGATGCGCGTACTGCTCCTTGGATTAGCTCAGGACTAACCCTGGCCGCTGAGGCAAGCCACAAGAGCATCTTCGGTTCCATAATATGGTTGTAAACATACCGCGCATCACGATCGGGTTTGCTTACACGCGGATATGTACCTGTACCCGAGTTAGGGTTAAGCCAGCCGAGCCAATGTTCTTTCTGTGTCGAATAGTTGTTGTAGCCTGGCGTCCGATTCGCGACAGGGTCGTCAGACGGTAAATCCCGAATCGACTGAATAAACCATTCAATGCTATCTGGCCTCATCAGTGAACTTTCCTTGTGTGGGTCTAACGATTAAGCTAAGGGGCGGCGGAACGCCGTCCCAGCGAACGAAGTGAGCGATTTCAGCGTCTTGTTAGGCATTTTTAACGCCTAACTCTTGGCGGGCTAGCTCTTTAATTTTTTCTAAGCACTTCTGAATTGCAGCGTATTCCTGCTCGGCGTGCTCAAACGACGAGTCAGAGGTTCGTGCCTCCCCAATTCCCCGCTCCATTTCAATAATTGCTTCATTTACTTTTGGGGAAACGAGGAATAACGCTGAGTCCGCGATTTTCCAGACACTACGTCGTGCCTCTTTGTACTTTTTCCAGTAGTCGGCTGTGTCTTCTTCAGGAATGTCTCGGTGCTCAATAGCGGCGTCAATGTATTCGCTTGGGTACCATTTCATGCGATGAAGCGCCTCAACAAGCTCACTATATGCATGGGATTTCCGCTCCCACCATTTTTCGGCGCGAAATCGGCGCATTGATAAATGTGCTGCTAGAAATGCGCCGATAACTGCAATTGCAGCTTGGGCTATGAACCTCAGGATCTCAATGGTCATTTGAAATGCCTAACGTTTGGTTGAGGAGCCGGCTCTAGCCGGTCCCGAGTGAGCGAAGCGAACGGCTTGAACCATTTGTTAGGTGGTAACGGTGCTGTAACGATTATTGATGGTGTTCTGGAGTTTGATCAGTTCTTTCATTGTTCGCTGATATTCTTTCATCTCTTTGTTTGGGAGGCTTATTTCTCCGTGTTCGTATGCTCGCTTACCGCGGTTCAAAATTTGAAAGCGCTTTGTGCTTAGATACAAGAATCGAACGACGTCGTTGTCGATCACCAGTGGCTTGCGGATGTTGTCTATTTGCCTTTCTTTATACTTTATTTTTTCGTCTGGAACGAACAGTATTGTTTTTATATTGAATGCTGGGTTGCGTGGATTTAGGTCTAGGTGGATTCCGTTAGGCTGCTGCCATATTGAGTGAAACTCAGCTTCTATGAAAACCCCCGGTTTTTCCCAAACAGCCCAGCCAAATATTTGATTCCCTCCGAACTCTTGAACTTTTCTTTTAACTAATTCAAAGCATTCGTTTTCAGCTGCATCGTGCGTTGGAGAGCACTCAACTATCACGGGTGCGCTATGTGGGCTGATGCTTGAGCAAAATTCCATTACATAAGTTTGTTTTGCATCGGCAGTTTTCATACGGCCTCTTTATAGCCTAACTATTATTAGACACCAATTGGTACATAACACCCTGAACGGGCGTGGTGGATAACATTCTCTTCGTCGCGACTTGAACAGCTCTACGCCGGGCAGCACAACGATTTCGACGCCCGTCTGGCTGGTTATGCACCATGGCGCGGCCATACTTGTGGCTTTCGTAGTGGAGCAAACCGGGAAAGGCATTAAGACGGACTGCGAGTACAGGGAAGATGGCGGGGACGCGGTATTCGCTTGCGCCGTAACCTGAGAGCAGTTCGAAGAAAGATTGGGCCATCGCTACCTTTCCTTGGTGTGGGCGGGGTGTCCGTTGTGCTGGCCGCTGGGCTTGAGCCGGAGCGGCGAAGTGCGCGCACAGATCCCGGCGCGCCCTGGCACGTTACCGATGGCGATGTGCCAGGTAAAGGGTCCGGAAGGCTTAATCAGTAGTTTTTGCAGGGTTATCCGATAAAGGGTTTCGCTGAGTTCAACGGCAGGCCCTGAGCCGGTACCGCTGGCCAAGACGACGGCCCTGTTGCTTGCTCCTGACGATTGCGGTGTCGAAGCCGGGCGGCTTAATCGGTGCTGACGATGAGCACCGGCCACCGACCTGCTGCAAGTGAGGTCTGGCGATCATCATCGGCGTGGGCGAAGTCAGCTTGCGCTGGCGGCCGGTTATACAGCTCTGCCAGCGCCAGTGAAGTGAGGTGCTGCCTGTGTCTGCCCGCTGGATACAAAAGGTAACAAACCCTCACGCAGCCACAGCGGCCATCGCAATGGCGCGGCCGGGCGCCTCGTAGGCCGTCTCGGCGTGACGGCCTGCCGCCGGTCCGTGCTTAGTTGGTTGCAGCCGAACGGACGCCGGCTATCGCCGCTCCGCCCTCGCGATGGCTAACGCCTTTGAGCCAGGCGGCGACGGTATCCGGGTTGTCCTTGATCCATTGCTTGGCGACCCGTCGGCGGTTGGTGTTGGGTTCTTGTACCGCCGCCATCAGCCCGCTGACCGACGCGATGGTGAAGGTCATGTTGGTGAACAGGCGGGTGAGGTTCTGGCAGTCTTTGGAGAAGCCGCCGCGGGCGACGGTGTTGACCTGTGCGGCGCCGTTGTTGGGGCCGAAATAGGCGTCGCCACCGGACAGGTAGGCCATGCGCAGGCGCTCGTTCATCGGGTGCGGCTCCCAACCCAGGAAGACCGCGGGTTTGCCGAGGCGCTGGGCGAGCTCGACGTGGTTGAGCATTTCGTTCTCGTTCGATTCCACCAGGGTGAAACCCTTCAGGCCGAAGACGTTGCCGTCGATCATGCTCTGGACCATCTTGTTACCGCCATTGCCACGTTCGAGCCCGTAGATCTTGCCACCCAGCTCTTTCTCGAAACGCTGGATATCGGCGAAATCATGCAGCCCGGCCTGGTAGGCAGGCTCGAGCACGGCCAGGGTGTAGCGCACGACGGGCAGGTTGGTCTGCAGCTTTTCGATCCGGCCCGCATCCAGATGCGGTTGGGCAAGGGCGGCCTGCGCGGGCATCCAGTTGCCGAGGAAGACGTCGATCTTTCCATCGGCCAGGGCTGCGTAGGTTTCCGGCAGCGAGAGCCGCGAGACCTGGCTGCGGTAGCCCAGTTCGCCGAGCAGCAGCCGCGTAACCGCGGTGGTCATGGTGATGTCGGTCCAACCGACGTCAGCCAAGCGCACGACCTCGCATTGCGAAGATTCGGAAGCCTGGAGACTGCCGGCGCAAGCCAGTGTGGACGCGAGCATCCAGGTCATTAGACGTTTCATAAAACCTACCTGTTTCAGTGAAGAGTCTGTTTCTGCCAAGTCCTGCTTCTGGGAATTAACTACCCAGCACGTGGCGAACAGCTACCACCGAGCAAGTAGCGGACCAGTGCCCTGTGAATCAGGTCGCATCTGCAGCATCAGGGCCCAGGCCGTCACGTCGCGAAGGCACGAGGACGAGGGCTAACAGGACGGTGCGCCGATCAATGCCGGCTCGCGGTCTCGGTCCTGGCCTGGTCGCATCTTGGCCGGACGGTCGCCGGCGGGGCGGTTTCGCTTGATTGCGGCGCGTAGTGGCACGCGTCAGCGGGCCTGTGCGCCGAGCATTTCGCGAACCTTGCTGGCGAAGGCTTCGATGGCGAAGGGCTTGGTGATGACGGCCATGTCCTTGCCGAGGAAATCCTTCGCGGTGGCGCTTTCGGCGTAGCCGGTGGCGAATAGCACCTTGAGGCTGGGGCGGTGTTGGCGGGCGACATCGGCCAGTTGCCGGCCGTTCATGCCGGGCAGGCCGACATCGGTGATCAGCAAGTCGATGCGCTGGCCGTCTTCAAGGCTGGGCAGGGCTTCGGTGGCGTCGCCGGCCTCGATGGTTTCGTAGCCGAGGTCGTTGAGCACTTCGACGACAAGGGAGCGGACCACCGGCTCGTCCTCGACCACCAGGATGGTCTCGCCCGCGCCGTTCGGCACCGGTTCGTTTTCCGGCAGCGGCGTGACCGCTTCGCCGTGGTGGACGGGCAGGTAGAGGCAGACGCGGCTGCCGCGGCCCGGCTCGGATTCGATCTGCACGTAGCCCTTGGCCTGTTTGATGAAGCCATAGACCATCGAGAGCCCGAGGCCGGTGCCCTGACCGATGGGTTTGGTGGTGAAGAAGGGCTCGAAGGCACGGGCGATGACCTCCGGCGTCATGCCGGTGCCGGTGTCGGACACGGTGAGCAGGATGTATTCGCCCGCGGTCAGGCCGCGTTTGGCCGGATCCGGTCGGTTACCCATGACGAAGGAGGCCGTCGACACGGTTATATGGCCGCCGTGGGGCATGGCGTCGCGGGCGTTGATGACGAGATTGATCACCGCGCTTTCCAGCTGGTTGGCGTCCATGCAGGCGGGCAGCAGGCCGGCGCTGAGCCGGGTCTCCAGGGTGATGTTCTCGCCGGTGGTGCGGTGCAGCAGATCCTCCAGCGAGGCCACCAGCTGGTTGACGTCGACCGGTTTGAGGTGAAGGGTTTGCCGACGCGAGAACGCCAGCAGCCGCTGGGTCAGCGCCGCGGCACGCTGGGCCGAGGTGACCGCGGCGTTGATGTAGCGATCCACATCCGCCTCGCCGCGGGCATGGCGCCGCTGCATGAGGTCGAGGCTGCCGACGATGCCGGTCAGCAGGTTGTTGAAATCATGGGCGATGCCACCGGTGAGCTGGCCGACAGCTTCCATCTTCTGTGCCTGGCGCAACGCGTCTTCGGCACGGCTGCGCTCGGCGACCTCGGAGGCGACGCGGGCTTCGAGCTCGTCGTTGAGTTGCCGCAGCCGGGTTTCGCTGACGCGCAACGCCTCTTCGGCCAGCTTGCGTGCGGTGATGTCGGTACAGGCGCCGGCCACGTAGGAGAAGCGGCCGTCCGCGCCGCGAAACGTTTGCCCCTTGCAGGACAGCCATCGCAGCGGGCCCGGACGGGCCAGCCGAAACTCGACAGCGTGATCGCCGCCGGCGGCGTAGCGGTGCAAGGCTCGCCGTACGCTGGCCCGGTCGTCGGGGTGAATCCGGTCGATGAAGCGCTCGAAGGTGTCGAGCTTCTGCCCCACGCCAAGGCCGAACAACTGGTCCAGGGCGCTATCGATGTGCAGGCTGCCGTCGTCCGGATACCAGGTGAAGGTGCCCGTGCCCGACGCCAGCAACGCGGCCCGAAAGCGCTCGTCGGCATGCCCCAGCACGGAGGCGTCCTGGTTCAGGACCTGGTCGGTGACGTCCTGGGTCTGGTGGATGATGCACTGGATGGCGCCCTCGGCGTCCAGCACCGGCACGTTGATCGGGCTCCAATAGCGGACTTCGAAGCCGCCGCCCTCCGAGTCAGGCCGTGGAATGTCGTAGCGGGTGGTGGCCATGCGATCCGGTGTGCGCGTGCGCAGCACGCGTTCCAGCGAGGCCCGCAAGATACCCGCCCCAAAGGCGACGGGTTCGTCCGGGCTGTTGCCGAACACCTCGAAAATCGAGCGGCCGATACTGGCCTCGCGCGTGGTATGGGTGGCCCGCAACCGCATGTCGCTGGCCGCCAACATGATGAAATCCGAGTCGGCGGACAGGATCAGGTCGAGGCTCGGTAGCGCTTCGAAAATAGCTTGGTAATCAAGGGCTTGCTTCATCAGATAGGGCGGACCAGGGTGAGAAGGGTGAAGCGCTTATTCCTTACCTCGGCATCGGGCGGCGTGCAGGCGAACCGCATGGTTCAACCCGGCGGTGCCGCGCGCCGGCAATGCGCCATGTCCTATCGGCTGGTGTTCAGGTCAGGCCGAGCCAGTCAGTGCTCGCCGCGGCCTTCCGGCTTCGGCATGGGAATCGAGACGCTGCTTTCGACGCTGCCAGCGGTGGCGTCGCCTTCCTTGTAGAACTCGACCTCGTCACGGGCCTGAGCCCAATGCTCGGCGTCCTGGCCCTCGGGACGGCCCTTGGCTTCCCAGATCTGGTGGGCGCGTTCGCGGATACGTTGCTCGTCGCTCATGGCGTTACCTCCCGTGCAGATGGTCAGGGCCGGCGGGCGTGGCAGCCCACCGGCTCTAGACGGCGACATTCGCCTGTATTCAGCAGAGGTGGCAGGCGCCTGGATGGTTCCAGAATTCGGACGAGCGCCAGCCCTGTCCGTCGGAGGTGCTCGGCGATCGCTTCGGTGACGGGCGGGGATCAGGCGTAGGGTTTGCGCAGGGTCCCGGCGCTGGCGCTGACGACTTGCCACAGAATCGGGCAATAGATGCGCCTATCCAGCGGATTGGCCTCGTGGTGCCCCGGTGGGCGGCGCACCGGACCTCAACCGCTGGTTTGACGAGGCGCTAGCGCGGCTTGCGTTCGGCTTCGCGCAAAGCCAGCTCGCGCTCGATCTTGAGTTCCATGGCGTAGCCCGGCTGTTCGACGCTGTGGTAGTCCTCGGTGTAGCGCCGGGCGAACTCGCCGACGCCCCAGCGCAGGTACTGCTCGACGTGCTTGAGCTCGTGCGCCCAGAGCGCGACGTTGTCGCGGGCATCGGCCTCGTTGCGAAAGACGATGATGTCCACCAGCGTGATGGCGGCGATGTCCGGGTTGCGCAGCAGCGTGTTGGCGGCGGTGAGCACGTTGTCGTCGCCTACCCGGTAGCGGGCCGTCTCGAGTACAGCCAGGTCGTAGTAGGGCTCGAGCTGCGAGCGGATATGCAGCGGCACGGGCAGGCTCGGTTGCAGGGCCAGCTGGTCGCGCGACTGGCGGATCCAGGTTTCCAGCCCGGCGCTAGCCAGCCCCAGCATCCGCTGGTACAGCGATTCGGATGGCTGCACCGAAGGAGCCGGCATGCAGACGCAGCTGCCCAGACAGATCGGCTCCTCGCCGGCCGGGCAGATGCTCTGCGCCGAGGCGACAAGGGGCAGGGCGACGAGCATGCCCAGGCACGCGACGCGCAGATGACGAAGGCGGGAGAGGGCAGACACGGAAGTTCTCAGGACGGCGGCGCGGAGGGGCGGGGACTCGCCGCGCACTATAGCCCGGCCGGTGCGCCAGGCAAACGGACGCCATCTGCCTGCACTCGCATTCGGTCAGGTTGGCGACGGCCGGCGCCAACCGGGTAACGACAACGGGGCGCGTTGAGCCGGTGTACTCACCGCCGCCGCAGAACGGCACGGACGTGCGGCTGACGCCGACTCACGGGGACGTGGCGTCAGCGGCCCAGCCGCTTAGGGCGCGACTTCCAGCATGATCTTGCCGATGTGCTGGCTGCTTTCCATCAGCCGGTGCGCTTCAGCGGCCTCGGCCAGCGGAAAGGTGGCGTTGATCACGGGGTGGCAGCGGCCCTGGTCCAGCAGCGGCCAGACCTTCTCGCGCAGTGCCTGGGCGATGCCAGCCTTTTCCTCGCGGCTGCGCGGGCGCAGGGTCGAGCCGGTGAAGGTGAGGCGTTTGCGCATGATGGCCGAGGTGTCGAGTTCGACACGGCTGCCTTTGAGGAAGGCGATCTGCACCAAGCGACCTTCCACGGCGAGGGACTTGATGTTGCGCGGGATGTAGTCGCCACCGACCATGTCGAGGATGACATTGACGCCGTTGCCTTCGGTGGCCTGCGCCAGCACCTCGACGAAGTCTTCCTCGTGGTAGTTGATGACCCGGTCGGCGCCGGCGCGGCGGCAGGCGTCGGCCTTCTCGTTATTGCCGACGGTGGTGAACACGGTGGCGCCGAATTGTTTGGCCAGCTGGATTGCCGTCAGCCCGATGCCGCTCGAACCGCCATGGACGAGGAAGGTTTCGCCGGATTGCAGGCGGCCGCGCTCGAACACGTTGCTCCACACGGTGAAGTAGGTTTCCGGTAGCGCCGCGGCTTCCAGCAGCGACAGCCCGGCGGGGACCGGCAGGCAGTGTTCGGCCGGGGCCACGCAGTATTCGGCATAGCCGCCGCCGGGGGTCAGGGCGCAGACCTGGTCGCCCAGTTTCCAGCCGTCCACCTCGGCGCCGAGGGCGACGATCTCGCCGGAGACTTCCAGGCCTAGCAGGGGCGAAGCGTCCGGCGGCGGCGGGTAGCTGCCGGAGCGCTGGAACACGTCCGGCCGGTTGATGCCGGCATAGGCCACCCGCACCAGCACGTCGCGCGGGCCCGGCTCGGGGACCGGCCCGTCGGCCAGTCGCAGGCAATCGGCGGCGCCGCCCGGTCGGTGCTCAACATGACGCATGGTTTGCTCACTCATGGGTAGTCATTCCTTTCAAAGACCTGTTGGCCGCATCCGTTTATCGGACGCGCTCGTGGTGACACGGTAGTGCGCCGCAGCCACCACGCCAACCCCAGGCGAGGTCTGGGCGCGGCAGCCAGGCGCCGTTCGGCCGCTAGAGCACCGGCGAAGCCGCACTCACCACACGCAAGGCCAAGCCCTCATAGGGATCGAGGTTGAAGGTCATCTCGCCGTTCTCGGTCAGGTCGCCTTCGACGCTCTCGTGGATGATGTCTACCACCGGACCGGGCGCGATGCCGGGCAGGGTGAGCGTCTCGCTGATGGTCTCGGCGCTGAAGTTCAGCGCGGTGATCTGCACGCCCTTGCCAGCCGGCAGTTCATGGACCATGACCAGCAGCCCCGGGGACTGCACATCGGGGATCATGATCTGCTTGCTGGCGGCGATGTCGTAGGCACGGCGCACGCTGAGGATGCGCTTGAGCTGGCAGGCGAAGGAGCCGCCGCTCTGCAGCTGCTCGACCAGGCTGCCGTACAGCGAGCGCGCCTTGGGCAGGCCTTCGCTGGACGTTTCGGCGTCTGGCGCCAGATCGGCCAGGTCGTAAGCGCCCCGGTGCAGCCAACGGGTATCGCCGTCGCCCATCAGGTGCTCGACCTGCTCGGCCTCCAGCGGCAGGGCGCCGACCAGGTCCCAACCGGAGAGGGCGAAGACGCCGGGCTGCATGGCGTTGAACATCACCAGCAGGATATGCAGCCGCTGGATCTGCTCGATGTCCGCCGGGCCGATGGCGTTCAGATCACGGATACCCAGCGCCGCGGTGATGACGCTGACCGTGGTGCAGGACACGCCGTTGGTGACGAACTTGAGGTTGTAGGGCGCATGCTCGCCGGTCAGCCGCTCGTACATTTCCTCGCGAATGTGCTCGCGCAGGATGCCGCCGGACAGCGTCTGGCCGTGGTAGTGGTAATGGTCGTAGGCATGCAGCGTCCAGAAATGCACCAGCTCGAGGGTCAGCTCGTCGTGGTTCTGCATGGCATGGATCAGCGAGGCCGGGTCGATGCCGAAGGCGTGCACCTCGCGCAGCATCAGCCTGAGGAATTCGGTGTCGCCGGTGAGCAGGGCGTGGTGGTAGGCCGGCCGGGTGATGAAGTCGTAGGAAAGATCAGCGCCCCCGTGAGACATCGCGGCGATGTCGTCGATGGTCAGGTTCAGCTCCTGGAAGCTGAAGCCGCCAGCCTTGCGAATGGTGCTGGCGATCAACTGATTACCGGTGACCGACAGCGGATGCCCCTCGGACCAGGCGGTGCCCTCGGCACGCCGCTCGACCCCGAGGAAGCCGTTGGCATCCAGGCGCAGCACGCGCGCGCCGGAGACATCGATGGCATGCAGGGCATCGCCAATGATCAATTGCTGGGCGGCAAAGGTCGGGTCCAGCCAGTTCAGTGAAGGCTGGCCTTCCTTGAAGTAGTGCAGATAGACCCAGCGCCGACGCTTGCCGTCGACGCCGGTGATGACGCCGGTGGCGCTCCAGTCGGTGTCCTTGATGCCGGGCTCGAAGAAGATCACCCGTTGCAGCTGGCCGACGATGTAGTGCTTGTCCTTGAGCTGATCGACCACGATCGGCGACAGGTTGACCGAGTCGCGACCCTTGGGCACGTCGGGCAACAGCGGCCAGTCTTCTTCGTTGATCTCCACCATGTGGTAGAGGCCGGGATAATCGCCGTAGGCCATTTCTGCGAGGCGGAAATCCGCCCCCTTGCCGGTGTGCGCCGGGACGATGTCGTCGATGACGACCGCATTGTGCGCGGCCGCCATGCGGCTGAGCTGCAGCATTTCGGCCTCGGTACCGAGGTTGGGGTCGATGTCGAAGCTGATGCGGTCGAAGTTGCCGTCGATGGTCGGCGTGAACTCGCGCCCGCGCAGCCCGCCGGAGCGTTTCATCGGGCCGTTGTGAATGCCTTGCACGCCCAGCTCGGAGAGCGCGCTCCAGAGCCGGTCGTCACCCAGCGCCTGGAGCACCGAACCGCCTTCGGGCGTGATGATGGCCGCTGGGTAGGCGGTGAACCACACCGAGGCGATGGCACTGGCATCGCGTGGCCGTGCCTGGGCGTAAGGACGCTGCCAGAGCCGCGCCTGGCCCGCATAGAGCCGGGCCCGCTGGCGGGCGGCGTTTAGCATGGACTGGTTTTCCAGCCACTCGATGTAGGTGTTGTCTGGCGTGCTCATAACGACGTTCGAATCCCGTTGCGCTGAGGGAGAATGTAGTCGTTTGAGTCAGCTGTACCGGCATCGTTGCATCGAGGCGCGTATCGAGGCGCGCATCAGCGGCGGCCACCCGGTTCGTCGGCCGCAGGAAGGGGATCGAAGGCACGGCGCCGTGCGGGCTGCACACGGCGCCGCAAAGGGTCTGGCTCAGCGAGCGCCGGCGATCACCGTCGTCGCGCCGCCGGCTTGAGCGGCCAGGCGCCGCTCAGCCATCTTCTGCTGCTTGTACGCCAGGGCGGCGGGCGCGACCGGCGTCACCTTGCCGGTTTCCATCCACTTCTTCAGGCGGCTCGCGTCCGCCATGTGCGTGTACTTGCCGAAGGCGTCGAGCACCACGAACGCGACCGGGCGCTTGTTCATCACCGTGCGCATCACCAGGCAGTGACCGGCGGCGTTGGTGAAGCCGGTCTTGGTCACCTGGATGTTCCAGTCAGGCTTGCGCACCAGCGCGTTGGTGTTGCGAAAGCCCAGGGTGTAGTTGGGCTTGTGGAAGGCAACGGTCTTCTCGTGGGTGGTGCTGAACTGCTCGATCAGCGGGTAGGCCTGGCTGGCCTTGAGCAGCTTGACCAGATCGCTGGCGCTGGAAACGTTCTGCACCGAAAGGCCGGTGGGTTCGACGTAACGGGTGTCGGTCATGCCCAGTGCCTTGGCCTTGGCGTTCATCGCCTGGATGAAGGCCGAATAGCCGCCCGGGTAGTGATGGGCCAGGCTCGCCGCAGCGCGGTTTTCCGACGACATCAGTGCCAGCAGAAGCATCTCGCGACGGCTGATTTCGCTGCCGAGGCGGACCCGCGAATACACGCCCTGCATCTCCCGCGCGTCACGAATGGTGACCGGCAATTGCTCGTCGAGCGGCAGCTTGGCATCGAGCGCGACCATCGCGGTCATCAGCTTGGTCACCGACGCGATCGGCACCACCAGGTCAGGGTTGCTCGAATACAGCACTTCGTTGGTCTTCAGATCGATCAGCAGGGCGCTGCCGGACGCCAGCTCCTGTTTCGCGGAGGGCGCCGGAGCAGCGGTGACGGCGGGAGACAGGACGACGCTGCCGCAGGCGAGCAGGAGACCGAGGATCGTTTGACGAATTTTCAAGATAAACACCGATGAATTGGCAGTGAAAAAAAGACGCGCCGAAGCCGACGGACGCGGCGCGCATTATTAGGTAAACCCAGGCCGAAGATAAGGCCCCGCGCCGCTTATTTCGCGGCGCGACGCACCGGCTTGGCGGCTCGGGTCGTTCGGCGCGTCCGGCAGGGACCACAGCGGCCGGCCGAACGCTCGCGAGTCCGTCGCCGCCTGAGTGTAGAAGAACATCCGCCGCCTCGCCGGCCCGCAGCCCTTGCGAGCGCTGCCATCGGCACTTGTCTGGCTATCGGCGGCAGCGCCGCGCAGGCTCAATCGGCCCGACGGACGGGAACCCTCGGCGCCCGTTGTGGGTCCGCTGCCTACCAGACCGTTGCCGTACGGCTGCACCTTCAGCCGTTCACGGGGTCCAAAAACTGCACACTCAGAGGGGAGAACCAGCCATGTCCCGCTTCAGCCGCAAACCCACTACACGCGACGAGATCGAACGCGAGATCCACAACCTGATGACGGCGCTCGACGACCTCAAGCACGACGCCGCGCAAGGATCCCGGCACCGCCTCGATTCGCTGCGCTCGCGCGCGGAATCGCTGTGGCACGACGCCGACTGGGATTCGCACTGCCGCGACCTGTCCAGGCGCAGTCGAGATGCCAGCCGCATGGCCAAGGAATGCGTGCGTGAGCATCCGCTGAGCACCGTGGCGCTGGCCGCCGGCGCGGTAGCGCTGATCGGCTATCTGGTCAGCCGTCGCTGACGCCATGCTCAACGCCGAGACACCCCGCCTCAAGTTCGCCCTGTACGGCGCGCACTCCAGCCTGGGCAACGCCCTGCTCTGCGAGTTGTTGAGCCGCCAGCACGAGGCGGTCGCCCTGGTCGACGATCTCAACTCGATGACCGTCCGCCCGGGGCTGCGGGCCAAGACCGGCGACCTGTTCGACGCGATCAGCGTGTCGCAGAGCGTTGCCGGCATGGACGCGGTGATCTGCCTGTTCGACAGCCGCTCGGTGCCCACCGCCTCGGGCGAGGCGGCAGACACCCAGCCACATGATTTCTATCAGGCGGTCGACGCCTTGCTGTCCGGGTTACCGAAGGTCGACGTCGAGCGCCTGCTGCTGGTGGCCGACTTCAGTGCTCATGGCGCGGAACCGCAGGTGGCGGCAGCGCTGCAGCGGATCGCCGAGCATCCACTGAAGTGGACGCTGGTGGATGCCGAAACCGACGGCGAAGACCTGTCGATCGAGGACTTCGCCAATCTCGAAGGCTTGCAGGAAGACGACCGTCGCGTGCAGCTCCGGCGCGTCGCCGCCGGCATGGTCGACGAGCTGGAAACGCCGCAACATCTGCACCAGCAGATCCATTTCCGCCTCTGAGCGATCCTCAGCCGGCCAGCTGGCGGCGCAGGTGCGCCAGCACCGGCGCCGAGTCCGGTCGCACCCCACGCCAGAGTTCGAAAGCCGCCGCTGCCTGCTCGACCAGCATGCCCAGGCCGTCGCGGGTCTGCGCGCCAAGGTTTGCCGCCCACTGGCAGAACGGCGTCGGCGCCGCGCCGTACATCATGTCGTAGCAAAAGGTCGCGCCCGAGCCGATCAGGCTGTCGGCGAGGGGCGGCAATTCACCGCCGAGGCTGGCCGAGGTGCCATTGATGATCACGTCGAACGTGCCTTCTAGCTGCTCGAAGGCGCTGGCCTGCACCGGCCCCAGCTCGGCGAACTCGCCGGCCAACTGCTCGGCTCGGGCGACCGTGCGGTTGGCGATGACCAGCGCCGAAGGCTGCTGCGCGAGCAGGGGTTCGAGCACGCCACGCACCGCACCGCCGGCACCCAGCAACAGGATGCGCTTGCCCTGCAGCGCCACACCGGCGTTATCCAGCAGATCGCGCACCAGACCGATTCCGTCGGTGTTGTCGCCCAGCAGCCTGCCGTCTTCAAGCTTCTTCAGGGTGTTGACCGCACCGGCGCGGCGCGCACGTTCGGTCAGCTGATCCGCCAGGCGATAGGCTTGCTCCTTGAACGGCACGGTGACATTGGCACCCAGCCCCTGGGCGAAGAACTCACGGGCGAAACCGGGAAAATCGTCCAGCGGGGCCAGCAACGGCTCGTAGCCAAGCGTCTGGTCGGTCTGCTCGGCGAACAGCCGGTGGATCTGCGGCGACTTGCTGTGAGCGATGGGGTTGCCGAATACGGCGTAGCGATCCATGGATGTCCTCGTCTGAAGCGGAGCTTGTCGTGGCCCGGGTTATGGCTGCTCGGCCAGCCAGTCGCGGTCCTGCAGAAAGTATTCGGTCAACCGCGCCTCCGCTGTGCCGGGCTCCGGATGCTTGTCGTAGCCCCAGCGCACCAGCGGCGGCAGCGACATGAGGATGGACTCGGTGCGCCCGCCCGATTGCAGGCCGAACAGCGTGCCGCGGTCGTAGACCAGGTTGTATTCCACGTAACGGCCGCGACGCAGTTCCTGAAACGCCCGCTCGCGCTCGCCGAACGGCAGGGCCTTGCGCTTCTGCACGATGGGCAGATAGGCCTCGATATAGGCGTCGCCGACGGCACGCATGAAGGCGAAGCTGGTATCGAAATCCCACTCGTTGAGGTCATCGAAGAACAGCCCGCCGACGCCGCGCGGTTCGTTGCGGTGCTTGATGTGGAAGTAGCGGTCGCACCACGCCTTGTAGCGCGGGTAGACGTCCGCGCCGAAGGGCGCACAGGCGTCGCGGGCCACGCGGTGCCAGTGGATGCAGTCTTCCTCGTTGCCGTAATAGGGCGTCAGGTCGAACCCGCCGCCGAACCACCACACCGGCTCTTCGCCTTCCTTTTCGGCGATGAAGAACCGCACGTTCGCGTGCGAGGTGGGCACATAGGGGTTTTCCGGGTGGATCACCAGCGACACGCCGAGCGCCTCGAAGCCGCGCCCGGCCAGCTCCGGACGGTGCGCGCTGGCCGAAGGGGGCAGACCGCTGCCATGGACATGCGAGAAGTTCACGCCACCTTTTTCGATCAGCGCGCCGTTCTCGATCACTCGGGTGCGGCCACCGCCACCAGCAGGGCGGGTCCAGGCGTCTTCGACGAAGCGGGCGCCGCCGTCTTCGGCTTCAAGGGCGGCGCAGATACGGTCCTGCAGCTCGAGCAGGTAGGCTTTGACGGCTTCGGTACGCTCGTTCACGAAATCACCTTGGCAAATAACCGCACGGGCCCGGCAGCCTTGGCTGGCCTGGCCGCGTTTCAGCAAAAGGGTCGGCAAGCATATCACCCAGCCGATTGACGGACGCGCCCGGGAAGCGTTGGATAGGCTCCTTTGCATTTGCCCAGGAGTCGATATGTCGCAGCGCATCCAGTTCAGCCAGCACGGCGGTCCCGAGGTTCTCGAACAGGTGGATGTGCCTGTCACGGCGCCGGGGGCCGGTGAGGTTCGCGTACGTAACCACGCCATCGGCCTGAATTTCATCGATACCTATTTCCGTGGCGGGCTCTATGTACCGCCGAGCCTGCCGTCCGGCCTGGGCACCGAAGGGGCGGGCGAAGTCGAGGCGGTCGGCGAGGGCGTCACCGGTTTGCAGGTCGGCGATCGCGTCGCCTATGGCACCGGCCCGTTAGGCGCCTATGGCCAGCACCACACCTTGCCGGCGCGGCATCTGGTGAAGCTGCCGGACGCCATCAGCTACGAGCAGGCCGCCGCAGTCATGCTCAAGGGCCTGACCACACAGTATCTGCTGCGTCAGACCCACGCCCTGCAGGCCGGCGAAACCGTGCTGTTCCATGCCGCGGCCGGCGGCGTCGGCTCGATCGCCTGCCAATGGGCCAAGGCCATCGGCGCCAAGCTGATCGGTGTCGTCGGCTCGCCGGAAAAAGCCGAGCGGGCCAAAGCACTGGGGGCCTGGGCCACCATCGACCGTACCCGCGAAGACGTTGTCCAGCGCGTGCTGGAGCTCACCGATGGCAAGAAATGCCCGGTGGTGTATGACTCGGTGGGCAAGAGCAGCTGGGAGATTTCGCTCGATTGCGTCGCCCCGCGCGGCCTGCTGGTCAGCTTCGGCAACGCCTCAGGGGCGGTCACCGGAGTGAACCTCGGAGTCCTGGCGCAGAAGGGCTCGCTGTATGTCACCCGGCCGACCCTTGCCGGCTACGCCGATACCGCCGAACGCCTGCAAGCGATGGCGACCGAACTGTTCGAGATGATTGCCAGTGGCAAGGTCAAGGTCGAGATCGACCAGCGCTACGCCCTCGCCGACGCCGCCGAGGCGCAACGCGCGCTGGCAGCGGGCCAGACCACGGGGTCGACGATTCTGCTTCCCTGAGCGGGGCCCGGCCGTCCTGCCAGCGATCAGGACGGCCGAATGACTTCGCCGTTGCGCAGATCGCGGATGGTGCTGGGGTTGCGCCGGCCACCCAGGCGGCCGTTGAGCACGGCGTCGAGCTGGCCGGGGAAATACTGCTCGACACGCAAACGCGAGCGCGCCGAAGGGCGGCCGGCCGGGTTCGCCGAGGTGGAGACCAGCGGCCCGGTCAGCGCACACAGCCGGGCAACCAAGGGGTGATCGGTGACACGCAGGGCCACGCTGTCGTGCTTGCCTGTTATCCAGTCCGGTAACCGCTGACGGTGCGGTACCAGCCAGGTGTTGGGCCCCGGCCAGGTGCCTGCCAGACGATCCAGCCAGCGTTCGGGCAGGTCTTCCAGCAAGAATTCGAACTGTTCGATGCAGTCGGCCACCAGGATCAGGCCCTTTTCCACCGGTCGCTCCTTCAGCGCCAGCAAGCGGTGCACCGCATCGCTGTCCCAGGGATCGCACCCCAACCCCCAAACCGCTTCGGTCGGATAGGCGATGACGCCACCCTTCCTGACCACCTGCGCCGTCCGCTGCACCCGCCAGTTACCGACCATTCGCACCCCCCGTTTAGACTGAGGCGCAGTGTACCCGCGCATGCTGCTGCACAGCCACGCTCAAGCGGTCCGCGCGACCCAGAGACCATTTTCACAAGCCACCAGCCCTTCGATTTCCAGCTCGGTCAGTTCCGCCAGGACCTGCGCCAGCGGCTGCGTCACCGCCGCGGCGAGGCTCTCGCTGGACATCGACCCGGCAATGAGCTGGGCCAGCAGCGGATGTGCTGGCCGCTTTGGTTGAGGCTCGCCGACTGCGGTCGTTTGCTGCCAGCCCTGGAGGGCCTGCAGGATATCGTCAACGCCCTCGACCAGCGCTGCGCCTTGGCGGATCAGCTGATGGCAACCGCGGGCGCCGGGGTGATGAATCGAACCGGGGATGGCGTAGACCTCGCGGCCTTGTTCGGCGGCGAGCCGGGCGGTAATCAGCGAACCACTCGAGGGGCTGGCCTCGACCACCAGCACGCCGAGCGATAGCCCGCTGATGATGCGGTTGCGCCGCGGAAAGTTGGAGGCGTGCGGCGCACAGTCCAGGGGGAGTTCGGAGACCAGCGCACCGCCACCCTCGACGATGCGTCCGGCCAGGCCGACATGCCGACGCGGGTAGAGCTGCTGCAGACCGGTCCCCAGCACCGCGATCGTTCGTCCGTCTACGTCCAGCGCGCCCTGGTGCGCGGCACCGTCGATGCCGAGCGCCAGGCCGCTGGTGATGACGAAGCCGCCCTTGGCGAGGCTGCGGGCGAACGCGGTGGCGTTGTCCAAGCCCGGGCGTGAGGCGCGACGGCTGCCTACCATGGCCAGCTGGGGGCGCTCGAGCAGGCTCGGATCGCCCTCGACGAACAGCAGCGGCGGAGCATCCGGCAGCTCGGCCAACAGAGCGGGGTAGTCGGGGCTGTCCCAAACCACCACATGATGGTCTGGCTGCTCCAGCCAGCGCAGCGCCAGGGCCGCGCGCTCACGTATCGCCGGGCTGCGTCGGGGTTCGGCACAGCTGCCCGGCAGGCCCAGTGCACGCCAGGCGGCGGCCGGTGCACTGAGCGCGGAAGCAGCGTCGGGGAAGGCACTGAGCAGTTTATGCAGTCGCCGCGGGCCGAGGTCCGGCAGTAGATGCAGGCGCAGGCGCGCTTCCAGTTCGGCAGGGGATATAGCAGGCATGGGTGAGCATTCCTTGTCTCGTCGCACCGCATCCATGCGGTGGTGTCGGCTGTAAAAAAAAGCCCCGCATTCAGGCTGCGTGAAAACGTAGCGAGCGAAGGTTAAGCAAGGCAAAAACAGGCGAGGAAGCGGAGTTTACGAGCTGTAAATGAGCATTCCGAGCCTGTTTTTAACGCGGCATAACCGAGCGCAGTAGTTTTCACACAGTCTGATCAGCGGGGCTCGGGAATCAAGGATTACGAACCTTATCCATCACCGACAGCGAGCGCGTCGCCTGCAGGACCAGGCCATAGCTGAGCTTGTCGTAGGTACGGAAGACCATCAGCAACCCGGACCGCTCATCGGGGATCTTGACCCGTTCACCCGTCACCCGATCGCGTACGGTTTCGCCGGTTTTGTACACCGCCAGCACGTTGCCGATGCTGAGCCCGTCACGCGCGCCCTTGTTCAGGGTGACCACATCGAACTGGCCGATCTGGGTCACGCCCCGCGGGACGTCGAGAATCACGCCGTTGACTTCGCCTTTCGGCTCGCTGGGCATGAAGGTGGAATTCACCGCCCGCTCTTCGCTGGGGAACATGCGATCGCCAAGACGGACTTCCTGGGTGACCCGGGTGAGCATCATGGTGGCGATGTCGCCCTCCATGTCCAGCAGCTCGGCAGTGCCCACGTCGTCGGCATTAATGCCGAGGAACTCCTGGGTGTCGGGGTCCAGATAGGTCTTGCCCTGACGGAAGATGCCGTAAACCTTGATGTTGTCCTGGAACTCACCGCGACCGTAGACGCGATCGCCCGCACCACTGATGACGCGCTCGGCGTTGCCCGCGACGATGTACGGGGCGGCCTGGAATTCAGCGGCGTCGTCGACGATACGGTTGCTCAACAGGAAGCTGTTGATGGCTTCCAGCGGGATGGTGCTGATCGCCTCGGCCATGGGCGTGGTGCGAACGGTCGGCGAGAGTTTGATGGTGCCGCGCGACGCGCCGCGGTTGAGCATGATGCGCGGCTGGCCGTCGATGTAGACCAGACTCAGGCTGTCGCCGGGATAGATCAGGTGCGGGTTTTCCACCTGCGGATTGGCGTGCCACAGCTCCGGCCATTTCCAGGGTTCCTTGAGAAAGCGCCCGGAAATGTCCCAGAGCGTGTCACCTTTCACCACGGTGTATTGCTCGGGATGGCCATCCTTGAGCGCTACAGCGGCGTGCGCCAGGCCGCTGGCCGCGACCAGCAGCAGGGCGAGTAGTGATTTCCTCATGTGGTGAATCCCTTTATGATGTGCCTTCACGTAAAGCGCCCTAGCGCCGCAGAAACCCTTGTGGAAAGCGGCGTTAAGCCGTTTACAAGCTGCCCGGCATCTTAGCAGCGGCTTTTGACTTTATTCCATAAGTGCATCACAAACGCATATGGCAATCCTGAACATCCTAGAATTTCCCGATCCACGCCTGCGCACCATCGCCAAGCCGGTGGACGTGGTCGACGACGGCATTCGTCAGCTGATCGACGACATGTTCGAGACCATGTACGACGCCCCGGGCATCGGCCTGGCCGCGACGCAGGTCAATGTGCACAAGCGCGTGGTGGTCATGGACCTGTCCGAGGACAGGTCCGAGCCGCGGGTCTTCATCAATCCCGAGTTCGAGTTTCTGACCGACGAGATGGAGCAGTACCAGGAAGGATGCCTGTCGGTGCCGGGCTTCTACGAGAACGTGGATCGACCGCAGAAGGTCAAGGTCAAGGCGCTGGACCGCGACGGCCAGCCCTACGAGCTGATCGCCGAAGGCCTGCTCGCGGTGTGCATCCAGCACGAATGCGATCACCTCAACGGCAAACTGTTCGTCGACTACCTCTCCAACCTCAAGCGCGACCGGATCAAGAAGAAGCTCGAAAAGCTTCACCGTCAGCAGGCTTGATCACCGACCCAAAGGCTTGCAGCGCAGGCTGTTTGAAAACGTAGCGAGCGAAGGTCAGGCAAGGCAAAAACAGACGA
The DNA here is from genome assembly GCF_019090095.1 of Stutzerimonas stutzeri. Taxonomy (NCBI): domain Bacteria; kingdom Pseudomonadati; phylum Pseudomonadota; class Gammaproteobacteria; order Pseudomonadales; family Pseudomonadaceae; genus Stutzerimonas; species Stutzerimonas stutzeri. The sequence continues at coordinate 230,591 of NZ_JAGQFP010000002.1, forward strand.
AAAAGCGCAGTTTACGCGTTGTAAATGAGCATTTTGAGGCTGTTTTTAACGCAGCATGACCGAGCGCAGTAGTTTTCATGCAGCTTGCAGCAAGCCTTTTTCATTGATGAGTCCCCTATGCGCATCGTTTTTGCCGGTACCCCGGAATTCGCCGCCCAGCATCTGCAGGCCCTGCTCGACGCCGGTCGTCAGGTGGTGGCGGTCTATACCCAGCCGGATCGGCCGGCCGGGCGCGGGCAGAAGCTGATGCCCAGCCCTGTCAAGCAGCTCGCCCTGCAGCACGGGATTCCCGTCTATCAACCGCAGACCTTGCGCGACCCCGCGGCCCAGAGCGAACTGGCCGAGCTGAACGCGGACCTGATGGTGGTCGTAGCCTACGGATTAATTCTGCCGCAAGCCGTGCTCGATCTGCCGCGCCTGGGCTGCATCAACAGTCACGCCTCGCTGCTGCCGCGCTGGCGAGGCGCCGCGCCGATCCAGCGCGCGGTCGAAGCCGGCGACAGCGAATCCGGTGTAACCGTGATGCAGATGGAAGCGGGACTGGATACCGGACCGATGCTGCTCAAGGTCAGCACACCGATCACGACTGAGGACACCGGCGGCAGCCTGCATGACCGGCTGGCCGTCCTAGGTGCGGATGCGGTGGTGAAGGCGGTCGCCGCGCTCGAAGCCGGCACACTCAGCGGCGAGGTGCAGGACGACAGCCAGGCTACCTACGCACACAAGCTGAACAAGGACGAGGCGCGCCTCGACTGGAGCCGTCCGGCGGCGGAGCTGGAGCGTCTGGTACGGGCGTTTCATCCCTGGCCGATCTGCCATAGCCGGCTGGATGAGGCCGCCGTGAAGATTCACGCGGCTCGCCAGATTCCAGGGCAGGGTGCCCCCGGCCAGATCCTCGACGCCAGCAAGGATGGGCTGCAGGTCGCGTGCGGCGAAGGTTCGCTGCTGCTCACCCGGCTGCAACTGCCGAACGGCAAGCCGCTGAACTTCGGCGAGCTGTACAACAGCCGACGCGAGCAGTTCGCGCCGGACAAGGTGTTCGAATAATGTCGATGAACCCGCGCCTCGCCGCGGCGCGTGCACTCAGCACGGTGCTGTCCGGCAAGGCCTCGCTGAACAGCAGCCTGCCCGAGGTACTGGGCAAGGTCGAGGCACGCGATCGCGGGCTGACCCAGGAACTGGCGTTCGGTGCAGCTCGCTGGCAACCGCGCCTCGTCGGCCTTGCCGAGCGCCTGCTGCAAAAGCCGTTCAAGGCGGCCGACCGCGACGTCGAAGCGTTGCTGCTGGTCGGCCTCTATCAGCTGTTCTACACCCGTATTCCGCCGCATGCGGCCATCGGAGAAACCGTCGGCTGCGTGGAAAAGCTGAGAAAGCCCTGGGCCAAGGGACTGCTCAACGCCGTGCTGCGCAACGCCCAGCGTGACGGTGAAGCCTTGTTCGCCGAGCTGGAGCGCGACCCGGTGATCCGCTTCGCCCATCCCCGCTGGCTACAGAAATCGCTGAAGGCGCACTGGCCCGAACATTGGCAGGCCATCTGCACCGCGAACAACCTCCACCCGCCGATGATGCTGCGGGTCAACCGCCGTCAGGTGACGCGCGACGCCTACCTTGGCGAGCTGCAGAGCGCCGGCCTCGAAGCCTTTCCTTGCGACCATAGCGACGACGGCATTCGCCTGGCCGAGGCCTGCGACGTCAACCAGCTGCCCGGCTTTGCCGAGGGCCGGGTCAGCGTGCAGGACGAAGCCGCGCAGCTCGCGGCCGGCCTGCTCGACCTGGCACCCGGCCAGCGGGTGCTGGACGCCTGCTGCGCGCCCGGCGGCAAGACCTGCCACATCCTCGAACGCGAGCCGGCACTGGCGGAGGTGGTCGCGCTGGACCTGGAGCCTAAGCGGCTGCAGCGCGTTCAGGAAAACCTCGAGCGCCTACAGTTGCAAGCCAAACTGGTCGCAGCCGATGCGCGCGCGACCGACGTTTGGTGGGACGGCCAGCCGTTCCAGCGCGTTCTGCTCGACGCACCCTGCTCGGCGACGGGCGTGATTCGTCGTCACCCGGACATCAAGCTGGCCCGTCAGGCCGATGACATCGCGCCGCTGGCGACACTGCAAGGCGAGATGCTCGACGCGCTCTGGCCGACGCTGGCGGTCGGCGGCGTGCTGCTCTACGCCACCTGTTCGGTACTGCCGACCGAGAACCGCGAGGTGATCGAAGCCTTCCTGGCGCGCATGCCGGGCGCGCGCGAACTGGCGCTACCGAGCGGATTCGGTATCGAGCAGTCTCACGGTCGCCAGCTGTTGCCGCAGGAAGACGGGCACGACGGTTTCTATTACGCCAAGCTGATGAAGGTTTCAGCCCAACCCAGCGGGCAGAAACCCAGATGAGCCCAGCCCTAACATGGTTGCCACAGCCAGCAGCCGCCTTTCAGGAGTGATCACGTGAAGATCATCATTCTCGGTGCAGGGCAGGTCGGCGGCACGCTTGCCGAAAACCTTGCCAGCGAAGCCAACGACATCACCGTGGTCGATACCGATGTCGATCGCCTGCGTGACCTGGGCGACCGCCTGGACATCCGCACCGTGGTCGGCCGCGGCTCGTTCCCGACGGTACTGCGCCAGGCGGGCGCGGACGATGCCGACATGCTGGTGGCGGTGACCAACAGCGACGAAACCAACATGGTCGCCTGCCAGGTCGCCTACACGCTGTTCCATACGCCGACGAAGATCGCCCGGGTGCGCGAATCGGTGTACCTGACCCGCTCCGGCCTGTTCAGCAACGAAGCGATCCCGGTCGACGTGTTGATCAGCCCCGAGCAGGTGGTGACCAACTACATCAAGCGGCTGATCGAGCATCCCGGTTCGCTGCAGGTGATCGACTTCGCCGAGGGCAAGGCACAGCTGGTCGCCGTGCGCGCCTATTACGGCGGCCCACTGGTAGGCCAGGAGCTGCGCCAGCTGCGCAAGCACATGCCCAATGTCGATACCCGTGTGGCCGCGATCTTCCGCCGTAATCAGGCGATCCTGCCGCAGGGCGACACGGTGATCGAGGCCGACGACGAGGTGTTCTTCATCGCCGCGCGAGGGCACATTCGCGCCGTGATGAGCGAGATGCGCCGGCTCGACGACAGCTACCGGCGCATCGTCATCGCCGGTGGCGGGCATATCGGCGAGCGCCTCGCCGAAGCCATCGAAAGCCGCTATCAGGTGAAGATCATCGAGTCGAACCCGGCCCGCTGCCGCCACCTCTCCGACACCCTGGACAGCACCATCATCCTGCAGGGCAGCGCGTCCGACCGCGACCTGCTGGTGGAGGAGAACATCAACGACGCCGACGTGTTCCTCGCCCTGACCAACGACGACGAAGCCAACATCATGTCGTCGCTGCTGGCCAAGCGCCTCGGCGCGCGCAAGGTGATGTGCATCATCAACAACCCGGCCTATGTGGACCTGGTCCAGGGCGGCGAGATCGACATCGCCATCAGCCCGCAGCTGGCCACCATCGGCACCTTGCTGACCCACGTGCGCCGCGGCGACATCGTCAGTGCACATTCGCTGCGCCGGGGCGCGGCCGAGGCCATCGAAGTGATCGCCCACGGCGACCCGCGCTCGAGCAAGGTGGTCGGACGCGCCATCGGCAAGATCGCCCTGCCGCCAGGCACCACCATCGGCGCGGTGATCCGCGACGAAGAGGTGCTGATCGCCCACGACAACACGGTCATTGCGTCGGGCGATCACGTCATCCTGTTCCTCGTCGACAAAAAGCACATCCGCGATGTGGAACGCCTGTTCCAGGCTGGGTTGACCTTCTTCTAAAGGGCAACGGGGTGCCTCACAGCACCTCGGCCGCCACCGCGTCCACCGCGCTTCTGGCGATCTCGATCACCTGGTCCGCTTCCGCCTGGGTCAAAACCAGTGGCGGGGCGAAGCCGAGGATGTCGCCGTGCGGCATGGCGCGGGCAATCATGCCGCGCTCCAGGCACGCGGCCGAGACACGCGGGCCAACCTTCAGCGCCGCATCGAAGGGCGTACGCGCCTTGCGGTCGGCCATGAACTCGAGCGCGGCGAGCATGCCGATCCCACGCACCTCGCCGACCAGCGGGTGGTGTTCGAAGGCCTGGCGCAGCTGCGCGTTGAGATAGGCGCCCACTTCGGCAGCATTGCCGGAGATGTTCTCCCGCTCCAGGATGTCCAGATTGGCCAACGCCGCCGCGGCACAGATCGGGTGCCCCGAATAGGTCCAGCCGTGGCCCATGGCACCGTCGCGTGCCGAGGCTTCGTCAATCACATTCCAGACCTTTTCCCCCACGATCACCGCAGATAGCGGCGCATAGGCACTGGTGAGCCCTTTCGCGGTGGTGATGAGGTCCGGACGCATGCCGAACAGCTGGCTGCCCATCGGCGTGCCCAGACGACCGAAGGCGCAAACCACCTCGTCGGCGATCAGAAGGATGTCGTATTTCGCCAGCACCGCCTGGATCGCCTCCCAGTAGCCCTTGGGCGGAACGATGATGCCGCCGGTGCCCATCACCGGTTCGCCGATGAACGCGGCCACGGTGTCCGGCCCTTCGCGCTGGATCAGCTGCTCCACGTCGTCAGCGCAATGGCGCACGAATGCGGCCTCGTCCATGCCGGCCGGCGCCTTGTAGAAGTGCGGGCAGGCGGCGTGCTTGATGTCCGGCTGCGGCAGGTCGAAATGCTGGTGGAAGCTGGCCAGGCCGGTCAGGCTGCCGGTCATGATGCCCGAGCCGTGATAGCCGCGCTGGCGGGAGATGATCTTTTTCTTCTGCGGGCGGCCGAGCACGTTGTTGTAGTAGCGCACCAGCTTGATCTGGGTCTCGTTGGCATCCGAGCCGGAAAGCCCGTAATAGACCTTCTTCATGCCCTCCGGCGCCCAGTCGATGATGCGCCGCGACAGTTCGATGATGGCCTCGGTCGAGTGGCCGACATAGGTGTGGTAGTAGGCCAGCTCCTTGGCCTGCTGATAGATGGCCTCGGCCACCTCCGTGCGACCATAGCCGATGTTCACGCAGTACAGCCCGGCGAAGGCATCGATCAGCTCGCGGCCTTCGTGATCACGGATACGGATGCCCGAAGCGCCAGTGACGATGCGCCCCTTGAGCGCCCCGCTGGCATGGTCGTGGGCATGGGTGGAAGGGTGCATGAAGTGGGCACGGTCCTGGGCGAAGAGGGCATCGTAGTCATGGCTCATGGGCGTCTCCTTTTGCGGTGTTGGATGGGGCTCGGATTCCGCTTCCCTCATCCTGACCCGCCCTTAAGGGCGGTAATGGCTCGGTTTGCCTGACGGGCTGTTTTCGGTCCGCCAGTTGGTTGTTGGCTCTTCGGCTAGTGGCCAAGTTCTGTGGGAGGCGGCCCCGCGGCGAATGGCGCCAACTCGGTGCCAGAAAAGCTTCGCCCCGGGGTCGGGCCTCCCACGAAAGCCCGACCAACCAGGCCATCAGTAACGCTGGCCCTGGTGATGGATGCAGACGTACTTGGTCTCGACAAAGGGCTCGAAGCCCTCGCGGCCACCCTCGCGGCCGAGGCCGGAAGCCTTCATGCCGCCGAAGGGAATCGGGTGGCCGGTGAATTTGGTGCCGTTGACCGCCACCATCGCGTGGTCGAGCCGCCGGATGAGCGGGTGGATCACGTCCAGCCGATTCGAGCAGATGTAGGCGGCCAGCCCGTATTCGGTGTCGTTGGCCATGGCGACCGCCTCGTCGAGGCTGTCGAACGGCAACACGCCGGCGATCGGGGCGAAGTTTTCTTCGCGGTAGATGCGCATGTCGGGGGCGACGTCGGCCAACAGCGTCGGCTGCCAGAACCAGCCACCGAGGGCGTGGGGCTCGCCACCGGCCAGCAACCGAGCGCCCTTGTCCAGCGCGTCGGCAACCCGCGCGGCGGTGGCGTCGAATGCCGCCTGATGCATCAGCGGGCCGATCTGGCTGCGTTCATCCAGCCCAGGGCCGACCCGCAACGCACGAATGGCTTGGGCGAAGCGCGTCAGGAACGCCTCGTAGACCGGCCGCTGGACGAGGATGCGGTTGGCCGCGCAGCAGTCCTGTCCAGAGGTCTGGAACTTGGCGTCCATGGCCACCTGCACGGCGTGATCGAGATCGGCGTCGGCACAGACGATCAGCGGCGCATTGCCGCCCAGCTCCAGCGCCACCTTCTTCACTCCGGGCGCGGCGGCCTCGAGGATCAAACGGCCGACCCGGGTCGAGCCGGTGAAGCTCACCGAGCGCACGCGTGGGTCCCGCACCAGGGTTTCCATGACCATTTGCGGCTCGCCGAGCACCACGTTGAACACGCCGGCCGGCAGGCCCGCTTCCTCGGCGAGCTGGGCCAGGGAAAAGGCCGAGTAGGGCGTCTCGTGCGCCGGCTTGACCACCACGGTGCAGCCGGCCGCGAGTGCCGCGGCGGCCTTGCGAGTGATCATCGCGCTGGGGAAATTCCAGGGGGTGAGCAGGGCGCAGACACCGACCGGCTCGGTCAGCGTGCTCAAATCGGCATTGGCGATATGGCTCGGGATGGTCCGCCCATACAGCCGCCGGGCTTCCTCGGCGAACCAGGGAATGAAACTGGCGGCGTAGCGAATCTCGCCTCGCGCCTCGGCCAGCGGCTTACCCTGTTCCTCGCAGAGGATCGCCGCCAGGTCCTCCTGATGCTGCAGGATCAGCGCGGCCCAGCGCTGCAGCAGATCCGCGCGCTCGTCCAGGCTTTGCCGACGCCAGGATGCAAAGGCCCGTTCGGCGGCATCCACCGCGGCGACGATCTGCTCGCGTTCGAGCATCGGTACATGGGCGATCTCGGTCAGATTGGCCGGGTTTTGCACGGCAATGCTGGCGCCGCTACGGCTGTGGATCCACTGACCATCGACGTAGCAAAGCGATTTGAACAACAGCGGGTGTTTGAGCGACATGGCACTGTCTCCGAACCGAGTGGCATGGGAGACAGGCTAGGGCAGGGCGGCTTGGTGGTTTTTCCGTAGCGGCCCGATTGGCGGGTGGATTTTTCTGTTTGGCCGGGCGCAAACGAGAAAAGCGCGGGAGGTCTGCGGTGGAAAAGGCTTCGCCGTTTTCCACCCTACGCAGCGTTATTGGCGCTGTCGCTTACGCGGTCGCGGTCTGCTGCCCCGGCAGCAGGCGCACGATGGCGTTGAGCAGCACGCCATAGAGCGGCACGAACAGCGCCAGGCTGATCGCCAGCTTGATCACGTAATCGACGCTGGCGATCTCCACCCAGTTCGCCGCCATGAACGGATCGTCGCTGTGCCAGAAGGCGATGGAGAAGAACAGGAAGGTATCGAGCAGGTTGCCGAACACGGTGGAGGCGCTGGGTGCGATCCACCACTGGCGCAGCCGCCGCAGCCGGTCGAACACCTGGATGTCGAGGACCTGGCCGAAGACGTAGGCGAGGAAGCTGGCAATGGCGATGCGGAACACGAACAGGTTGAACTCACCCAGCGCAGCGAAGCCGCTGAAGGCGCCCTGGTGGAACAGCACCGAGACCACGTAGGACGCCATCAGCGCCGGGACCATGACACGGGCGATCACCCGCCGTGCCGGCCCCTTGCCGAGCAGGCGCACGGTCAGGTCGGTGGCCAGGAAGATGAACGGGAAGCTGAACGCACCCCAGGTGGTATGCCAACCGAACAGGGTGATCGGCAACTGCACCAGGTAGTTGCTGGCGATGATGATCAGGATGTGAAACGCGATCAGGCCGGCCAAGGTGACCCGGCGGACCGACGAAGGGATCTGCAGCATGACATGTCCTTTTTGAACGTGATGGGGTGAGGGAACCCATGTGCCGGGCCAACAGGGCCGAGGCGGCGCGCATTCTAGTGGCATTCCGGGCGCGGAGATAGTCGCGCCGGTCAGAAGGTCTCGGTCGGCGGCGCCTGCGTTCCATCGTCGAGTGCTGCGGGAGCGCCGCCCTCGTCGCGCTTGACGCTCTTGGTGACGATGTAGGTGTAGTAGCGTTCGATGCCCAGGTCTTCCAGCAGCAGCATGTCGATGAAGCGCTGGTAATGGTCGATATCGCGCGCGCGGATCATTGCGATGTAGTCGATACCGCCGCCGGTGGCGTAGCAGAAAGCGACCTCCGGCGCCTCGGCCAGGCGCCGTTCGAAGCGCCGCATGTCCTGCGCGGTATGCCGCGCCAGGCTGATTTCCACCAGCACCTGCTGGGTACGGAACAGCGCGCCCCAGTCGATCAGCGCCCGATAGCCGCGCACCAGCCCGGCGGCCTCGAGCTTGCGCACGCGCTCCCAGGCCGGGGTCACCGACAGGTTGATGGCCTCCGCCAGCGCCGACTTGGTGATCCGACCGTCCTCGGACAGGATGCGCAGGATCTTCAGGTCATAGCGATCGAGCTTGTGCATGGTTCCTCCCAGCAAAAGCGCGCCCGGGGCAGGCCGCACATCGTTTGCGCCCTTCGGCAACACAAGCACCGCCGAACGCCGCCCAGCCGACGACCAGACTCACTGCAGCACCTGCGCGATCACCGCCAGTGTGTCGCCACTCTGCACCCGCCCCGGGAAATGCCGGGCGCTGATCAGGCCGCTGCGCCGTGCACGGTACTCCACCGGCGCGGCACCGGTACGCCTTGCATCATGCACCCGCGCCACCAGCTCGCCGGCCCGCACGGTCTCGCCCAGGTCCCTGCACAGCTCGAGTAGCCCATCGCTCTCACTGCACAGGTAACAATCACCGTCCGGCATGTCCAGCATCACCGAATCGGCCGGTTCGATTTCGCCGTCGAGCAGCTCGAAGTGGATCAACAGGTTGCGCACGCCACGCTCGGCGATGGCCAGGCTCCGGGCACTGATGGAGCCGCCGCCGCGGAGCTCGGTGGTGACGAACACCTTGCCCTGCGCCTCGGCCGCGGTGTCGTACATGCCATGCGCATCCTGCTCCAGCATGCGCATGCAGTAGGGCGCCGCAAAGGCGCGCATGCCCGCCTCGCAGCGCGCCTGCTGGGCCGCATCCGGCAGCAGGTGGCAGGCGGCGAAGGGCAGGAAGTCGAGCGTCTTGCCGCCCGAATGGATGTCCAGCACCAGGTCGGCCAGCGGCAGCAGGCTGCGCTGGAAGTAATCGGCGATCTTCTCGGTCACGCTGCCGTCGGGCCGCCCAGGGAAGCTGCGGTTCAGGTTGCCGCGATCGATCGGCGAGGTGCGGGTGCCGGCCCACACCGCCGGGGCGTTCATGAACGGGATGATGATCACCCGCCCCTGCACGCGTGCCGGGTCGAGGCTCGCCGCCAGCTTGCTCAGCGCCAGCGGGCCTTCGTACTCGTCGCCGTGATTGCCACCGGTGAACAACGCGGTGGGCCCCGCGCCGTTCTTCACTACACAGAGCGGGATCATCACCGCGCCCCAGGCCGAGTCGTCGCGCGAGTAGGGCAGGCGCAGATAGCCGTGCTGCACGCCGTCACGCTCGAAGTCGACGGTGGGGCTGATGGGGTTGCGCAACGGTGTTTCGCTCATGGCTAGTCCTTGACGTAAAGCTTGCGTGGCAAGTCGCAGAAGGTTTCCATCCCGGTCTCGGTGATCAGGATGCTCTCGGTGATTTCCAGTCCCCAGTCGTCCATCCATAGCCCGGGGATGAAATGGAAGGTCATCCCCGGCTCGAGCACGCTTTCGTCGCTCGGGCGCAGGCTCATGGTCCGCTCGCCCCAGTCCGGCGGGTAACTGATACCGATCGGGTAGCCGCAGCGGCTGTCCTTCTGGATGTCGAACTTGTCGAGCACCTTGAGGAAGGCGCGGGCGATGTCGCCGGTGGTATTGCCCGGACGCGCCACCGCGAGGCCCGCGGAGATGCCCTCGACCACCGCCTGCTCGGCCTCGAGAATGTGCGCCGGTGGCTTGCCCAGGTAGATGGTGCGCGACAGCGGGCAGTGGTAGCGCTTGTAGCAGCCGGCAATCTCGAAGAAGGTGCCGGCGCCCAGTCGGAACGGGTTGTCGTTCCAGGTCAGATGCGGCGCACTGGCGTCTGCGCCGGTGGGCAGCAACGGCACGATTGCCGGGTAGTCACCTCCATGGCCTTCGACCCCGAGGATGCCGGCGCGGTAGATGTCGGCGACCAGCTCGTTCTTGCGCAGCCCCGGTTCGATACGTTCATAGATCGTCTCGTGCATACGCTGGACGATGCGCGCGGCGACGCGCATGTACTCGATTTCCTGTGGCGACTTCACCGCTCGCCGCCAGTTGACCAGCGCGGTGGCATCGAAAAACTGCGTGTGCGGCAGGTGCTGCTGCAGCGAGCGGAAGGCGGCCGCGCTGAAGTAGTAGTTGTCCATTTCGACGCCGATGGCCAGGCGGTCCCAACCGCGCGCAGCGATCACGTCGCGCGACAGGTAGTCCATCGGATGGCGCACGCTGGACTGCACGTAGTGGTCCGGGTAACCGACGATATCGTCGTCCGCCATGAACACGGTGCGGCGCGCGCCATTGGCGTCCTGGTCACGGCCGAACCACAGCGGGTCGCCGTCGAGCGCCAGCAACACGCACTGATGCACGTAGAACGACCAGCCGTCATAGCCGGTCAGCCAGGCCATGTTCGAGGGATCGCTGACGATCAGCAACTCGATACCGTGGGCCGCCATGACTTGGCGAACCTTGGTGATGCGCAATGCATATTCCTCCCGGCTGAACGGGAGATTGACGACGATTTCGGACATCTTCTTTGCCCTCGTGGGTGAACCGCGCTTGCTCTGCAGGGGCGAGCTGGCTCGCGAGCCGCAACGTGCGGCCCGGGCGCGAGTAGGCTCGCGTCTGAAGATCAGGGGTTGAAGATGAAACCCCTGCCCGCTGCGTGCGCCCGGTCGAAGGCGAAGCTGGCGATGGCAGTGTCCTGCGCGCCGGTGCCGGTCAGGTCGCAGAGGGTTACCTGACCGGCCGAGGTGCGGCCGGGGTGATGCCCGGCGATCACCTGGCCGAGTTCGGCCAGGGCTGATGAATCTCTGGCCACCATGCCCGCCTCGAGGGCGTGGTGCAGTTCGCCGAGCAGCCGGGTCTGGCTCAGCCGGTCGGCGACATAGAGATCGCAAGCGGCCAGCGCGGCGGGGGCGATCTCGTTCTTGTGCTCGGCATCCGAGCCCATGGCGGTGATGTGCAGGCCCGGCTGCAGATGATGCGGCTGGATCAGCGGGGTGCGGCTGGGCGTGGTGGTGATGGCGATGTCGACGCCATCCATGGCCGCATCGACATGGTCCGCGACCCGCGCCTCGACGCCCTGCAGCTCGCTGACGAGCGCCGCCGCCTTCGCCGGATCGCGGGCCCAGATGCGCACCTCGCGGATATCGCGCACCAGGCGCAGCGCGGCCAGTTGCAGACGCGCCTGCTCGCCGGCGCCGAGAATGGCGACGCGGTTGGCATCCGCCCGGCTCAGCCATTTCGCTGCTACCGCACCCGCCGCAGCCGTGCGCACCGCGGTGAGAAAGCCGTTGTCCAGCAGCAGGGCGTCGAGCAGGCCGGTGCGCGCCGAGAACAGCATCATCAGCCCGTTCAGGCTCGGCAAGCCAAGCGCCGGGTTGTCGAAGAAGCCGGGGCTGACCTTGATGGCGAAGCGCGGCAGGCCCGGCAGATAGGCGGTCTTCACGTCGACCTCGCCGTTATGCTCGGGAATGTCCAGGCGCAGAATCGGCGGCATCGCCACCGCCTCGGTCGCGAGCAGACGGAACGCATGTTCGACCGCGTCGAGGCTGGCCGGATCGAGGGCCAGGCAGGCGCGGAGATCGGTTTCGCTGAGCAGCACAGTCTCGGCCATGTTGATCTCCATCGGGGCTACTCCGGACGCACCGGTAGCAAGGTTGTCGGGTTTGGGTTGGGTTATTCGTCAGCGCCGTTGAGCACGCGCAGGTGCTGCCCGGTATCCAGGTTGCGGCCGCTGATCACGATGACCACCGGCCCGCGAGGCTTGATCGCGCGCTCGAGCAGCGCAGCGATGCCGACGGCAGCGGCGCCTTCGATCACCAGCCGCTCCTCGTGGTAGGCATGGCGAATGCCCGCGGCGATGGCCGGCTCGTCGAGCAGCAGCACCTGGTCGGCCAGCTCGCGAACCAGGTCGAAGGTGTAGCGATTGGTCAGGCCGATACCGCCGCCAAGTGAGTCAGCCAGGCTGGGGCACTCCTCCACCTCGACCGGATGACCCGCCTCGAGGCTCGCGTGCATCGCCGCGCCACGGCGCATGCTGATCCCATGCACGCGGATCTCCGGGCGCTGGCGCTTGAGGCCGAGGGCGACCCCGGCAAACAGGCCACCGCCGGAAAGCGGCACCAGCACCTCGGCGACTTCGGGGCATTGCTCAAGGATTTCCAGCCCGAGCGTGCCCTGGCCGGCGATGACATGCCGGTGATCGAACGGCGGGATGAAGGCCGCGCCGCGCTCACGGGCGATGCGCTCGGCCTCGACCTGGGCGTCGTCCTGGCTGTGCCCGACGATGACCACCTCGGCGCCCAGCTCGCGGATCGCCTGCACCTTGTTGGGCGGCACCCGCTGCGACAGGCAGACGATGGCGGTACCCCCCTGCTGCGCCGCCGCGTAGGCCAGCGCACGGCCATGATTACCGGTGGAGGCGGTCACCACGCCGAGGCGTTTCTGCGCCGCGGACAACTGTGCAATCGCATGGCTCGCGCCACGCAGTTTGAAGCTGCCGGTGGCCTGCTGCGATTCCAGTTTCAACCACACCGGCACGCCAACCAGCCGGCTGAGCGAAGGCGAACGCTCCAGGGGCGTTTCCCGAACGAGGCCGCGAATGCGCTCGCGGGCGTCGAAGAGCTGGTCGAGAAGAATCGGCTGCATGGCGAACATTCCGATGGTGAATGTGGCCGAGTGTAGGAGCGCCGATTTGGGCAGCTTAATGTACTAGGACTCTTTTTTTTCGCCCCGTTATCGCGCCGTGCCAGCGGCCCATGGCGCACCATTTTGCGGCGCTGTCATCGCCTCGTTGCGCGGCCCAATAACCCCTCGGTGATCAACGCGCGCCCCGAAACTCGTGAATTTCCGGGAACTGCTCGAAGACCTCGCGCACGCCCCACAACCCTTCGCGCAAACGCTCGTCATCGCATTCGGCGCCCACGCACAGGCGCATCGCCCGAGGTCGTCGGGTACCCGGCGGCAGGAAGGGGTCGGGCAGGGTCAATGCGATATCCCGTCGGCGCAATTCATGCTGCAGCGCGTCCAGCTCCCAATGCTCGGGCACGTTGAGCCAGGCGCTGAGCGACGCCGGATGGCTGCCGCGCACGTACTCGCCCAGCTCGGCGCTCACGGCAGCCTGGCGGGTTGCGATCAGCCGCCGCTGGATACGCACCAGCTCATCGGCCACACCACCCTCGATCCAGCGCGCGGCGATCTCGCCCAGCAGCGGCGCGGCCATCCAGCTGTTGACCCGCAGAATGCTTTCGGTACGCAGCGCCAGCCGCCGCGGCATGGCCATGTAACCGATGCGCAACCCGGTGAGCACCGACTTGGTCAGGCTGGTGCAGTAGAACGAGCGTTCGGGCAGGTAATGGCTGATCGGCAAGGCATCGCGGTGTTCGCCCAACAGCGGTCCGTAGACATCATCCTCGATCACATAGACGCCGTAGCGGCGGGCGATCTCGGCGATCTCGCGGCGGCGCACGTCCGGCATCACGGTGCTGGTGGGGTTGTTCAGGTTCGGTGTACAGACCAGGGCCGTCACCCGCTCGTTGCCACACAGGTCCTCGAAATGCTCCGGATCGAGGCCGTGGCGGTCGGTCTCTACGCCTTGCAAGGTGAAGCCGAGCACCTGCGCGGTACCGATCACGCCATGGTCGGTACAGTTTTCACAAAGGACCAGATCATCCGGCCCCGCCAAGGAGGCGAGGGCGAGAAAGATGGCGTGGGAGGTTCCGTTGGTCAGCAGCAGGTCCTGCAGCTCCACGTTCAACCCCAGACCGGCGAGCCATTTCACCCCGACCTCGCGATGATGTTCGAACCCGGCGATCGGCCGACAGGCGTGAATCCAGGGCTGCTCATGTTCGGCCGCCAGCTCCTCACAGGTCTGCCGCCAGTAACGGTCGTGGCTGTCGGTCCGGACGATGCGCGCGGTGGAGAAATCGAGCAGCGAATTTTCGCCGCGATCGAGCATCGAGCTGGCGACGCGCTCGCTGATGCGCCGGCTGACGAAGCTGCCGCGGCCCACCTCGCAGCGCACCCACCCCTGGCGCTCCAGCTCCTTGTAGGCATTGGTCACGGTCTGCACGCTGATATCGAGTTGTTCGGCCAACAACCGTTGCGGCGGCAGGCGCTGACCATCGTGCAGGTTGCCCTGCTCGATGTCGGTTGCGATCGCGGTGACCAGCAGCTTGTATTTCGACGCACCGCTGTGGGCAGCGAGCAAGGCCTGTTTCCAGTTGCGCATGACGATCCACCTTCTGTCGAGGCAACAGGATCAGCCGAAGTGCAGTGTCGTGCAATTGTCCTAGTGCAATCCCATCGAGAAAACGGTGTTTGTTATGCTCGGTCGGCGAAACGCGGCGCACGTCCCGAAGAAAAAGAAGTCCGAAGCCGCGCTGAGGCAGGGAATGCCCTGTCCTGATGCTCATGAAACTGCCCTCCTAATACAGCAGGCTCGCCTGCGAACCATAAAAGCACAGGAGAATTCACGATGAATCGCGCACGTCCTTTCCGTTTCGGCAAGCTGCTGCTCGCCTCCGCCGCCATGGCCGGCCTCTCGCTCGCCAGCCTGGCCAACGCCGACACCCTCGACGACATCAAGAAGAGCAACAGCGTCCGTATCGGCTACGCCAACGAAACCCCCTTCGCCTACACCGCCACCGACGGCAGCGTGACGGGCGAATCGCCCGAAATCGTCGAGAAGATCTTCCAGCGCATGGGCGTCGAGACCATCAAACCCGTCCTCACCGAGTGGGGCTCGCTGATTCCCGGCCTGCGTGCCGGGCGCTTCGATCTGATCGCCGCCGGCATGTACATCACGCCCGAGCGTTGCAAGCAGGTGATCTTCACCGATCCGCAGTATCAGCTGCCCGATACCCTGTTGGTCAAAGCGGGTAACCCGAAGAACCTGCACAGCTACGAGGACATCGCCAAGAGCGGCGCCAAGCTGGCCATCATGTCCGGTACGGTCAACCTGGCCTATGCACGCGACGGCGGTATCAGCGATGACCAGATCCTGCAGGTCCCGGATACCACCGCACAGCTGCAAGCGGTACGCAGCGGTCGCGCCGATGCGGCGGTGGGCACTCAGCTGACCATGAAGGGCCTGGCGGAGAAGGGCGGCGACTCGCTCGAAGCGATCAGCGAGTTCAAGGACGATCCGGCGCACACCGGTTATGGCGCGCTGGCGTTCCGTCCCGAAGACACCGCACTGCGCGACGCCGTGAATGCCGAGCTGAAGAAATGGCTCGGCAGCGAAGAACACCTGAAGACTGTCGAACCGTTCGGCTTCGACAAATCCAACATTACCGACAAGACCGCCGCGCAACTCTGCGCCCAGTGATCCACGAGCGGGGCGTCGGCCATGATTGGCGCGGCGCTCCGCCCGTGTGGTTTCGTTCCTGCAAAGAGGCATCGAACCTATGGGCGAACTCCTTCCCCTCATGTTCCAAGGGGCCTGGGTGACACTGCAGATCACCTTCTGGGCCTCGCTGCTGGCGATCGTCTGCGCCGTGCTCGGCGCCTTGGGCCGCCTGTCACCGTTCGCTCCATTGCGCTGGTTCACCACTGCCTATATCGAGGTGTTCCGCGGCACCTCGTTGCTGGTCCAGCTGTTCTGGCTGTATTTCGTGCTGCCGATGCCACCGTTCCACGTGGAACTGTCGGCGTTTACGGTCGCCGTGTGCGGCCTGGGCCTGCATATCGGCGCCTACGGTGCGGAAGTCATGCGCGGCACCATCCGCTCGGTGGCGCGCGGGCAGTACGAGGCCTGCGTTGCACTGAACATGTCGCCGTTCAAGCGCTTTACCCGGATTATCCTGCCGCAGGCCCTGCTGGCCGCCATTCCGCCGGGCACCAACCTGCTGATCGAGCTGTTGAAGAACACCTCGCTGGTATCACTGATCACCATTTCCGATCTGGCCTTCCGATCGCGCCAGCTGGATCAGGCGACCTTCATGACGCTGGAGATCTTCGGCCTGGCGCTGGTGATGTACTTCGTCATGGCGCAGGCGATCAACTTCGGCATGCGCCTGATTGAACGACGCCTCAGCCGCGGCAGGATCAAAGGAGGCATGGCATGAACTTCTTTGATTGGCAGTTCGCCTGGGAAATCCTGCCACAGCTGCTGGAGGCCTCCCTGAAAACGATTGGCATCACCCTTGCCGGCTTTGCCATTGCCGTCGTGCTTGGCTTGCTGCTGGCGGTCGCCCGGCGCAGCAAGCGCGCCTGGCTGTCCTGGCCGGCCACCGGACTGATCGAATTTATCCGCAGCACACCGCTGCTGATCCAGGCCTATTTCCTGTTCTACGTCTTCCCGAACTATGGCATCAACCTCAGCGCATTGCAGGCCGGCATCGTTGCCATTGCCGTGCACTACGCTTGCTACACGGCAGAGGTCTACCGGGCGGGGCTTGATGCGGTGCCACGAGCACAATGGGAGGCCGTCACCGCGCTGAACATGAAGCCGACGACCGCCTACCGCGATGTCATCCTGCCGCAGGCGCTGCGCCCGATATTGCCGGCACTGGGCAACTACCTGGTGGCCATGCTGAAGGACACCCCGGTGCTTTCGGCGATCACCGTTGTCGAAATCATGCAGCAGGCCAAGAACATCGGTTCCGAGAGTTTCCGCTACCTGGAACCGATCACCATGGTCGGCTTGTTTTTCCTGATCCTGAGCCTGGCTTTGGCCTGGTGTGTCCGCCGTCTCGAAAACCGCTTGGAGCTCGCCCGATGAACACGACACCGCATCTCGACGCCAGTCCGAACACGTCCACCAACGGTAGCCCAGACGTGGCCGAGCCACTGGTGCGCTTCGACCAGGTCACCAAGCGCTACGGCGACCTCACCGTACTGGATCACCTCGATCTCGAGGTCGCCAATGGCGAGAAGGTCGCCATCATCGGCCCCAGCGGCTCCGGTAAATCCACGCTGCTTCGCGCCTTGATGACACTGGAAACCATCGACGACGGCGTCATCGAGGTCGACGGCGAGCCGCTCACCCACATGCCCGCGTCCGATGGCCATCTGATCCCGGCCAGTGGCCGCTACCAGCGCCACGTGCGCGGTAAGGTCGGCATGGTGTTCCAGAGCTTCAACCTGTTTCCGCACATGAATGCGCGGCAGAACGTGATGGAGGCCCCGGTGCAGGTACTGGGACTGTCGAAGGACGAAGCCCGCGAACGCGCCGACGAGCTACTGGCGATGGTCGGGCTGGAGGACAAGCTCGAGCATTACCCGGCGCAACTGTCCGGCGGCCAGCAGCAGCGCGTGGCCATTGCCCGCGCCATGGCCATGCGCCCGAGGGTGATGCTGTTCGACGAAGTGACCTCGGCGCTGGATCCGGAACTCTGTGGCGAAGTGCTCAACGTGATCCGCCGCCTGGGCGACGAGCACAACCTGACGATGCTGATGGTCACCCACCAGATGGGCTTCGCCCGCGAATTCGCCGACCGGGTATGCTTCTTCAACGAGGGCCGTATCCACGAGCAGGGCACCCCGGACGAACTGTTCGGCAATCCCCAGGAAACGCGCACGCGGGAATTTCTCAGCGCGGTCACCCAGGCCAGCTAGCCGTCGGCGGCAGGGGTCGGTCCGCGTCATCGCACTGACCATTGCCGCACGCGCGGCCGAGAGGACGTCATGCTCGAATCGCTGGAAAAGATGCTTGCCAAAGGCATGGACAATCCCATGCTGCGCTTTGGTCTCGGCAAAGGTTATCTGGATGCGGGCGACCCCGCGCAAGCCGCCACGCACCTGCAGCGCTGCGTCGAGCAGGATCCCAAATATTCAGCCGCCTGGAAACTGCTGGGCAAGGCGTTGCAGGCCAACGGCGACCTCGCAGGCGCACGTCGCGCCTGGGAGCAGGGCCTGGTCGCGGCGCAGGCGCATGGCGACAAACAGGCGGAAAAGGAGATGACGGTGTTCCTGCGCAAACTGGACAAGCAGGTCACGCCCTGACGGGAGCGCCGCCCTCAGCGAGGCAGGCGCCGGGGCAGGCCGGATCACTCAGCTCCGTGCCTGCCGCGCCCCGAATCGCCGCCAGCAGTCTTTCCGCAAGCGCGTCGTAATTGCCGTCGAGATAGTGCCGAGCCGCCCGGCGACGCCCGAGCCCCGCTCGGTCAGTCACTGTCGACGAACCGAAGCCCGGCGCCCTCGGCATCGACCCGCATGACTTCCATCGCCAGTTCCGGCGCGGGAATCGGCAGGTCCTGCACCTGGCCATGGACGATCGTGCCCGGTTGCAGGTCGGTCAGCTGCGGGTGCCGGACGTAAACGCCGCCGTCCGACAGATCCCTGGTGTGGGCGAAGACTTCGCCAAATGATGCGTGGCTGATCCGAATGCGGCATTTCATCGGTGCACGGGGGTGCTGGCGCTGGTTTGGGCTTCCCATGGTTTCCCTGTCGTGGTTCGTTGGCTTTCGTCAGTACCAGCGGCTCTCGCCTGCCGGCCGCTTCTTGAAGCGCTTCATCGTCCACATGTACTGGCTCGGCCAGGTACGCACATAGCGTTCGATGACCCCGCTCATGGCCGCCACCGCGACCTCGACATCCTCGTCGTACATGGCCGGCGGTGCCGCTTCGAGGATGACTTTGTAGCCCGAACCGTCGGGCAAGCGCAACGCATGGAGAAACACCCCAACCGCTTTGCCGCCGGTAAGCATGCCGGGCACGAACTTACTGGTCAGCGCCTGAGTAGCCAGGAAGGGCACGAATACTCCAGCGCCTTCGCTGGGTTCCGGGTCGGCCGGGATGCCCACGGCACCGCCTTTGCGGACTTCCTTGATGACACTGATGATGCCCTCACGGGTCGAAGGAGCCACCTTGTTGCCCAGTTGCACACGCTGGCGCTGCAGCAGGTCGTCGACGGCCTTGAGCTTCGGTGGCCGGTAGAAAATGATCGGTTTGCATTGCGCACAGTAGAAGTGGTTGAGCACTTCCCAATTGCCCAGGTGGCTGGTGATGCCGACCACGCCCTTGCCGGACGCCAGCGCCTGTTCGAGCACCTCCAGTCCCTCGACCTGCTTGACCAGGCGCAAGGTCTTGTCCGCCGGCCAGATCCAGGCACAGGCGCTTTCGGTGAAGGTCTTGCCGATCTGTTGCAGGCTCTCTCGCAGCAACCGTTCCCGCTCGGCGTTCTCGAGCTCGGGGAAGCATTTGCCCAGATTAATGCGGGCGACATCGCGGGAACGGTTGGGCAGTTTCCACATCAGCCAGCCGATAACGCTGCCCATTCCCTGTACCGCGCGCCAGGGCAAGAGGGCGAACAAACGCAGGAAGCCAACCACCAGCGCACCTTTGAACTTGTCCAAGGATCTCTCCCGAAAAATCAAAGGCGCTAGTGTAACTGCTTCGGATGCCCGGCTACTCGCAACGCGGCGCCGCTACCGGGCGCCAACCAGCATGGGGTAGCGATCACAATCGATGGTGTGGTCCATCACCATGCCGCACGCCTGCATATAGGCGTAACAGATGGTCGGGCCGACGAAACTGAAGCCGGCTTTCTTCAGCGCACGGCTCATGGCCTCGGCTTCGGCCGTGACAGCCGGTACCTGCTTGATCGATTCGAAATGGTTGATCTTCGGTTCGCCGCCGACGAACGACCACAACCAGCCGACCGGATCGTCCAGTTCGAGCCACAGCTGGGCGTTGCGGCGTGCCGCTTCGAGTTTGCGACGGTTGCGGATGATGCCCGGGTCGAGCATGCGCTCATCGATTTCGGCATCGGTCATCTGCGCCAGCCGCTGGGGGTCGAAACCGAACAGCACCTGGCGATAACGCTCGCGCTTGCGCAGTACCGTAATCCACGACAACCCGGCCTGGAAGGCCTCGAGGATGAGGAATTCGAACAGAACCTGTGGATCGCGGGTTGGCACACCCCACTCGCTGTCGTGATAGTCGATATACAGCGGATCGTCACTGCACCAGGCGCAACGCGGCATCTTTTTCTTGTCCTTCGAAAAAAGGCAACGAGCAGATCGCTTGGCCATCGGCGCCTACGCAAAGGCATGCGCCACCACGGCCCGGAGCCGTTATCGGGTATACTCCGAGGCTTTCTGTCGAAGCCAGCACAGGTGAAATTTTGACCCAGCCTACGCCTGCCGTGCGCACCTTCCAAGACCTGATCCTCGCCCTGCAAAGTTACTGGGCGGAGCAAGGTTGCGTGGTCCTGCAACCCTATGACATGGAAGTGGGCGCCGGCACATTCCACACCGCCACGTTCCTGCGTTCCATCGGACCTGAAACCTGGAACGCGGCCTACGTGCAGCCCTCCCGCCGTCCTACCGATGGACGTTATGGCGAGAACCCCAACCGCCTGCAGCACTATTACCAGTTCCAGGTGGTGCTCAAGCCCAACCCGGAAAACTTCCAGGAGCTTTACCTCGAGTCGCTGCGCCGGATCGGTGTCGACACTTCGGTCCATGACGTTCGTTTCGTCGAGGACAACTGGGAGTCGCCGACGCTCGGTGCCTGGGGGCTCGGCTGGGAAGTCTGGCTCAACGGCATGGAAGTCACCCAGTTCACCTACTTCCAGCAGGTCGGCGGCATCGAGTGCTATCCGGTCACGGGCGAAATCACCTATGGCCTGGAACGTCTGGCGATGTACCTGCAAGGCGTCGACTCGGTCTACGACCTGATCTGGACGGACGGCCCGTTCGGTACCGTCACCTATGGCGACGTCTTCCATCAGAACGAGGTCGAGCAATCGACTTACAACTTCGAACACGCCAACGTCGACAAGCTGTTCGAACTCTTCGATTTCTACGAGGCGGAAGCCAACCGGCTGATCGAGCTGGAGCTGCCACTGCCCACCTACGAAATGGTGTTGAAGGCCTCGCATACCTTCAACCTGCTCGATGCCCGCCGGGCCATCTCGGTGACTGCGCGTCAGCAATACATCCTGCGCGTGCGAGCACTGGCTCGCGCGGTGGCGCAGAGCTACCTGCAGGCGCGCGCCAGACTCGGCTTCCCGATGGCGACCCCTGAACTGCGTGACGAAGTATTGGCCAAGCTGGAGGCTGCAGAATGAGTGCACTGGATTTCCTGGTCGAGCTCGGCACCGAAGAGCTGCCACCGAACGCGTTAGGCAAACTCAGCGACGCATTCCGTTCGGGTATCGAAAAAGGCTTGAAGGAAGCGGGACTCGCACACGGACGCGTCCAGGCGTTTGCCGCTCCGCGGCGTCTCGCCGTGCTGATCGATCAGCTCGAAACCCAACAGCCGGATCGCAGCATCAACCTCGATGGCCCGCCGCTGCAGGCCGCGTTCGACGCTGACGGCGAGCCGACCCAGGCGGCCCTGGGCTTTGCCCGCAAGTGTGGCGTCGAGCTGGCCGAGATCGACCGTAGCGGTCCGAAGCTGCGCTACAGCCGCTCGATTCCCGGCCAGCCGACCGCCGAGCTGCTGCCTGGCATCGTCGAAACCTCGTTGAACGAACTGCCGATTCCCAAGCGCATGCGCTGGGCCGCGCGCAAGGAAGAGTTCGTTCGGCCGACCCAATGGCTGGTGATGCTGCTCGGTGACCAGGTGATCGATTGCACGATTCTGACTCAGCGTGCAGGACGTGAATCGCGCGGCCATCGTTTTCACAGCCCGGGCCCGGTGCGCATTTCCAAGCCGGCGAGCTACCTCGAAGACCTGCGTGGTGCTCGTGTGATCGCCGATTTCGCCGAGCGCCGCGAGCTGATCGCCAAGCGTATCGAGCAGCTGGCTGGCGAGCAGAACGGCAGCGCCATCGTGCCGCCGGCCCTGCTCGACGAAGTGACCGCGCTCGTCGAATGGCCGGTGCCGCTGGTGTGTTCCTTCGAAGAACGCTTCCTGGAAGTGCCGCAGGAAGCGCTGATCACCACCATGCAGGACAATCAGAAGTACTTCTGCCTGCTCGATGCCAACGGCAAGCTGCTGCCACGCTTCATCACTGTGGCCAACATCGAATCCAAAGACCCGGCACAGATCGTCGCAGGCAACGAGAAAGTCGTCCGCCCGCGTCTGACCGATGCGGAGTTCTTCTTCAAGCAGGACAAGAAGCAGCCACTGGACAGCTTCAACGAGCGCCTGAAGAACGTGATCTTCCAGGCGCAGCTGGGCAGCGTCTATGACAAGGCCGTGCGGGTTTCACGGCTCGCCGCTTTCATCGCCGAGCGCACCGACGGCAACGCCCAATGGGCGGCGCGCGCCGGTTTGCTCAGCAAGTGCGACCTGGCCACTGAAATGGTGGGCGAGTTCCCGGAGATGCAGGGTATCGCCGGCTACTACTACGCGACCAATGGTGGCGAGCCCAACGACGTCGCCCTGGCCTTGAACGAGCAATACATGCCACGCGGCGCGGGTGCCGACCTGCCCACGACCCATACCGGCGCGGTGCTGGCCGTCGCGGACAAGCTGGACACCCTGGTCGGTATCTTCGGCATCGGCATGCTCCCCACTGGCAGCAAGGACCCCTACGCGCTCCGTCGCGCAGCCTTGGGCATCCTGCGCATCCTGATCGAAAAGCAGCTGGACCTCGATCTGGTCGCTGCAGTGCAGTTCTCCGTTGGCCAGTTCGGCAAGCAGGTGAAGGCCGAAGGCCTGGCCGATCAGGTGCTGGAGTTTATCTTCGACCGTCTGCGGGCACGTTACGAAGACGAAGGCGTCGAGGTGGCGTCCTATCTGTCGGTGCGCGCCGTACAGCCGGGATCGGCGCTGGATTTCGACCAACGTGTACAGGCGGTGCAGGCATTCCGTAACCTGCCGGAAGCGGCCGCGCTGGCGGCAGCCAACAAGCGTGTCTGGAATCTGCTGAGCAAGTTCGAAACGAAACTACCGGAGACGGTAGAACCGCGTTACTTCGACAACGCCACCGAGTTCTCGCTGTATTCGGCCCTGCAACAGGCCGAGCAGGCCGTACAGCCTCTCGCCTCGAACCGCCAGTATCGCGAGGCGCTGGAACGTCTGGCGCACCTGCGTGGCCCGGTGGATGCCTTCTTCGAGGCGGTACTGGTGAACGCCGAAGATCCCTCGGTGCGCGCCAACCGCTATGCCTTGCTTGCCCGGTTGAGAGGATTGTTCCTTGGCGTTGCCGATATTTCCGCACTTGGCTAAGCCGGTGAAGTTGATAGTGCTCGACCGTGACGGGGTGATCAACGAGGACTCCGACGCGTACGTCAAAAGCCTGGCCGAGTGGATCCCGATTCCGGGGTCCATCGAGGCCATTGCCCGGCTGAGCAAGGCGGGCTGGACGGTGGCCGTCGCCACTAACCAGTCCGGCTTGGCACGGGGCCTGTTCGATGCAACCACGCTCGACGACATGCATTTCAAGCTGCAGCAGCTGGTGATGGAGCAGGGCGGTCGCATCGATCTGATCGTGCACTGCCCGCACGGGCCGGACGCGGGTTGCGATTGCCGCAAACCCTTGCCCGGTTTGTTCCGGAAAATCGCCGAGCACTTTCATCTGGAAAATCTGGAAGGCGTGCCGGTTGTCGGTGACAGCCATCGCGATCTGCATGCTGGCATGCGTCTCGGCGGCGTGCCCTACCTGGTGCGGACCGGGAAGGGCATGAAGACGCTGGAAGGGACGCTGCCGCCCGGAACGCGAGTGTTCGATGACCTGGCGGCCGTGGCCGACCATCTGCTGGGAGCCAAGCAATGAACCTGTTGCTGCCGGTGCGCATCGTCCTGTTCTATCTGCTGCTGTCCTTCACGGCTTTTGCCTGGTGTCTGGTCAGTCTGGTCTTCGCGCCATTCATGTCGTTTCGCACGCGCTATCGCTTCGTCGTTCAGACGTGGTGCCGTAGCGCCGTATGGCTGGCCAAGACCATCGTCGGCCTACGCTATGAAGTCAGCGGTCAGGAAAACATTCCGGAGCGGCCCTGCGTGATTCTCGCCAAGCACCAGAGCACTTGGGAAACCTTTTTCCTGTCCGCCTATTTCGAGCCGCTGAGCCAGGTGCTCAAGCGCGAGCTGCTGCGCGTCCCGTTCTTTGGCTGGGCGATCATGCTGCTCAAGCCGATTGCCATCGATCGCGATAACCCCAAAGCCGCGTTACGACAGGTGGCCAAGCAAGGCCAGGAGCGCCTGGAGCAGGGCGCCTGGGTGTTGATCTTTCCGGAAGGCACCCGCATGCCGGTCGGCCAGCCAGGCAAGTTTTCACGCAGCGGTGCGGCGCTGGCGGTAAACGCCAAGCTGCCGGTACTGCCGATTGCGCACAACGCGGGAACGTTCTGGCCCAAGTCCGGATGGGGCAAGCGGCCGGGAACCATTCGGGTGGTGATCGGGCCGGCGATGCATGCCGAAAGCGAAGGACCGCGGGCGGTTGCCGAGCTCAATCAGCGTGCTGAAGACTGGGTCAACGCGCAGGTCAGCGAGCTCGAACGCAGCGCCTGACCTCAGCAAGCGATAACGAAAAAGGGGGAGCCGACCTGCATCGACTCCCCCTTTTTGTTACCCCCGCCTTAGTCGGCGACCGAACTGCGGATCAGGTGATCGAAGGCGCTCAGCGAGGCCTTGGCCCCTTCGCCGACCGCGATGACGATCTGCTTGTACGGCACCGTCGTGACGTCTCCGGCGGCGAAGATGCCCGGCAGCGAAGTCTCGCCACGCGCATCGACGATGATCTCGCCACGCGAGGTCAGCTCCACCGTGCCCTTGAGCCAGTCGGAGTTCGGCAGCAGGCCGATCTGCACGAAGATGCCTTCCAGCTCCAGGCTGTGGAACTCGCTGGAGGTGCGGTCCTTGTAGGTCAGCCCGGTGACCTTCTGGCCGTCGCCGTGCACTTCGCTGGTCAGCGCGCTGGTGATGACGGTGACGTTCGGCAGGCTGTGGAGCTTCTTCTGCAGCACGGCATCGGCGCGCAGCTGGCCATCGAACTCCAGCAGCGTGACCTGGGCAACGATACCGGCCAGGTCGATGGCCGCTTCGACACCGGAGTTGCCCCCGCCGATCACCGCCACACGCTTGCCCTTGAACAGCGGGCCATCGCAGTGCGGGCAGTAGGCGACGCCACGGCCACGGTATTGCTGCTCGCCCGGCACGTTCATTTCACGCCAACGGGCACCGGTGGCGAGGATCAACGTCTTGGCCTTCAGCGAAGCGCCGTTCTCCAGCTTGATCTCATGCAGACCGCCTTGGCCCGAGGCTGGAATCAGCTGGGCGGCACGCTGCAGGTTCATGATGTCGACATCGTATTCGCGCACGTGGTTTTCCAGTGCACGGGCCAGTTTCGGGCCTTCGGTTTCGTTCACCGAGATGAAGTTCTCGATGGCCATGGTGTCCAGCACCTGACCGCCGAAGCGCTCAGCCGCGACGCCAGTACGAATCCCCTTACGCGCCGCATAGATAGCCGCCGCAGCGCCAGCCGGGCCACCGCCCACCACCAGCACGTCGAACGGCTCCTTGGCGCTGAGCTTCTCGGCGTCGCGCGCCGAAGCGCCGGTGTCGAGCTTGGCGAGAATCTCTTCTTCACCCATGCGGCCCTGGCCGAACAGCTCACCGTTGAGGTAGATGCTCGGCACGGACATGACCTGGCGAATCGTGACTTCTTCCTGAAACAGCGCACCGTCGATGGCGACGTGGTGGATGTTCGGGTTGAGCACGGCCATCAGGTTCAGCGCCTGGACCACGTCAGGACAGTTCTGGCACGACAGCGAGAAGTAGGTCTCGAAGCGGTACTCGCCGTCGAGGTTTCTGATCTGCTCGATGAGCTCCGGCGCCGCCTTCGACGGATGCCCGCCAACCTGCAGCAGGGCCAGGACCAGCGAGGTGAACTCATGGCCCATCGGAATGCCGGCGAAACGCAGGTCGATGTTGCCGCCGATGCGGTTGAGCGCGAACGACGGTTTGCGTACGTCATTGCCGTCGGTGCGTAGGGTGATCTTGTCGCTGAGGCTGGTAATTTCTTGCAGCAGCTCGAGCATTTCCTGGGATTTTTCGCCCTCACCGAGGGACGCGACGATCTCGAACGGCTGGGTGACCTTTTCCAGGTAGGTTTTCAGTTGCGCTTTCAGGTTAGTGTCGAGCATGAAGATTCCTCTGCGGCCAAGGGCTCAAAAAAGTTGATGAGCACAGGATAAGGGCGAAGCGGGCATCTTATAAATTGATTAAGCAAAGCGACGCGATTGATTGACCCTATCGTGTTCCACGTGGAACAAAAAACCCGGCTTTCGCCGGGTTTGAGGATTGCACAGCCGAAACGATTAGAAATCCAGGTTGGACACCGCCAACGCGTTGGACTCGATAAAGTC
The DNA here is from genome assembly GCF_019090095.1 of Stutzerimonas stutzeri. Classification (NCBI taxonomy): domain Bacteria; kingdom Pseudomonadati; phylum Pseudomonadota; class Gammaproteobacteria; order Pseudomonadales; family Pseudomonadaceae; genus Stutzerimonas; species Stutzerimonas stutzeri. Next base: position 256,939 of record NZ_JAGQFP010000002.1, read on the forward strand.
GCGGCGGGGCTCTACTGCGTCGCCCATCAATGTGTTGAATATCTGGTCGGCTGCGATTGCGTCTTCGATCGTGACCTTGAGCATCCGTCGAACCGCCGGATCCATGGTGGTCTCCCAAAGCTGGTCCGGGTTCATTTCGCCCAGCCCTTTGTATCGCTGCACGCTATGCCGCCGGGTACCCTCGGTCATCAACCAGCTGAGCGCCTCCTTGAAGGTCGCAACCGGCTTCTTGCGCTCGCCGCGCTGAACATAGGCGCCGTCTTCGAGGAGGCTGTTCAACTTCTCGCCAAGCACGGTGACCGTCTTGTAGTCGTTGCTGCTGAAGAAGTCCCGGTTGAAGGTGATGTAGCTCGCCAGCCCGTGGGACACGATCTCCACCTCTGGCAGCCACAGATTGCGCTCTTTGTCCTCGCGCAAGCTCGCCTTGTAGGTCAGACCGGACCGCTCGACCCCTTTGAGCAGCGCAGCGTATGGTTCCAACCAGGCCTGCATGGCAGCCTGATCGCCGAGCTGCTCGACGGTCACCCGCGGCAGGTAAATGAAGTGCTCGGTCAGTTCCTGCGGATAGAGCCGCGAGAGCCGGTCCAGCGTCTTCATCACGGTACGGTAGTCGTTGACCAACCGCTCCAGCGCCTCGCCGGACAGCCCCGGCGCGTCCTCGTTGACATGTAGGCTGGCGTCTTCCAAGGCCGACTGGGTGAGGTATTCGTCCATCGCCTCATCATCCTTGATGTACTGCTCTTGCTTGCCGCGCTTGACCTTGTACAGCGGCGGCTGCGCGATATACACGTAGCCCCGCTCGATCAGTTCCGGCAGCTGACGGAAGAAGAAGGTCAGCAGCAGCGTGCGGATGTGCGAACCGTCAACGTCGGCATCGGTCATGATGATGATGTTGTGATAACGCAGCTTGTCGATGTTGTACTCTTCCCGGCCGATACCGCAGCCGAGCGCAGTGATGAGCGTGCCCACCTCCTGGGAAGAGATCATCTTGTCGAAACGGGCCTTCTCGACGTTGAGGATTTTCCCCTTCAGCGGAAGGATCGCCTGAGTCCTGCGGTTACGGCCCTGCTTTGCAGAACCGCCCGCGGAGTCACCCTCCACAATGTACAGTTCGGAAAGGGCAGGGTCCTTTTCCTGGCAGTCGGCGAGCTTGCCGGGAAGCCCGGCGATGTCCAGCGCGCCCTTGCGACGGGTCATCTCACGTGCCTTGCGCGCCGCTTCGCGCGCGCGCGCTGCATCGATCATCTTGCCAACGACGGCCTTGGCTTCGTTGGGGTGCTCGAGCAGGAAGTCCGCGAAATGCTTGCCCATTTCCTGTTCGACCGCGGTTTTGACTTCCGACGAGACGAGCTTGTCCTTGGTCTGCGAGCTGAACTTGGGGTCAGGGACCTTAACCGAAATGATCGCCGTCAGGCCTTCGCGCGCATCATCACCGGTGGTCGAAACCTTGTGCTTCTTCGCCAGACCTTCCTGTTCGATGTAGTTGTTCAGGTTGCGGGTCAACGCGGAGCGGAAGCCCGCGAGGTGCGTGCCGCCATCCCGCTGAGGGATGTTGTTGGTGAAGCAGAGCAGATTTTCGTTGAAGCTGTCGTTCCACTGCAGCGCCACTTCCACACCCACGCCATCATCGCGCTGAACATTGAAGTGAAACACTTCATTGACCGGCGTCTTGTTGGTGTTGAGATAGGCGACGAACGCACTGAGACCGCCTTCGTACTTGAACAGCTCTTCCTTCGCGTTGCGCTCGTCGCGCAGCACGATGCCCACACCGGAGTTCAGGAACGACAGTTCACGCAGGCGCTTGGCCAGAATGTCCCAACTGAAATGAATGTTCTGAAACGTTTCGGCCGATGGCTTGAAGTGGATCTCGGTGCCCGAGTCACCAGTTTCGCCAACGGCGGCTAACGGCGCTTGCGGTACGCCGTGGCGGTAGGTCTGCTCCCAGACTTTACCTTCACGACGGATCGTCAGCACAAGCTCTTCAGACAAGGCGTTAACCACCGAAACACCTACACCGTGCAGGCCACCGGATACCTTGTAGGAGTTATCGTCAAACTTACCGCCAGCGTGCAGCACAGTCATGATGACCTCTGCTGCGGACACACCTTCTTCATGAATGTCCACCGGGATACCGCGACCGTTATCGCGAACGCTGATGGACTCATCTACATGAATGGTGATGCTGATTTCGCTGCAATGGCCAGCGAGTGCTTCGTCGATCGAGTTGTCGACCACTTCGAACACCATGTGGTGCAAGCCGGTCCCGTCGTCCGTGTCGCCGATATACATGCCGGGACGCTTACGTACCGCATCGAGCCCTTTCAGAACTTTGATGCTGGACGAATCGTACGTGTGGTTTTCGCTCATGCCTTCACTCCCGAGGGGCCGTGGATCGGGGCTATCGCACCGTGTTCCACGTGAAACATTGAGACCGGCGTATCGTCACGCCAGCCTTCTCGCAATACTTCTGAATCGACGCAGGTAATGAACACCTGGCAATTCAGCTGTTCCAGCAACCGGCACAACGCTAGCCGGTGTTGATCGTCCAATTCGGACGGGAGGTCATCGACCAGATAGATGCACTGACCACGCTTGGTTTCGCTGACCAGATGCCCTTGGGCAATACGTAGCGCGCAGACCACCAACTTCTGCTGACCGCGCGACAGCGTTTCGGCAGCATTATGGTTGGCGATCCGCAACCGTAAATCGGCGCGCTGCGGCCCGGCCTGGGTATGGCCCATCAGTCTGTCGCGCTCGATCGACGCGGCCAAAACCTCCGCCAAAGGACGCTCTTTGTCCCAGCCGCGGTAATAGCTCAGCTGAAAACCTTCCAGCGATAACAGAGCAGCCAAGGTACGTTCGAATACAGGCTTTAGCGCTTGAATATAAGCGCGCCTATAGCCATCGATTTCATCGCTCGCGGAACTGAGCTCACGGCTCCATGCCGCCTGCGAAGCGGCGTCCAGTGTACCACGCCGCAGCCACGAGTTCCGTTGCCGAAGCGCCTGCTGCAGCCGCTGCCAGGCTGGCAGGAAGCGAGGTTCCACGTGAAACACCCCCCAGTCCAGGAACTGGCGCCTAAGCTTGGGCGGGCCTTCGAGCAGGCGGAAACTGTCCGGGTTAATCAACTGCAATGGCAAGGCATCGGCGAGTTCGGCGGCGCTTCGTACGCTCTGTCCGTTGATGCGAATCCGCACCTCTCCACTGCGGTCGCGCGAGATACCCAGGGCACTCGACTGCTGCTCATCCAGCTGGACCTGACCAAAGACCGTGCAGCTACTCTGTTCATGGCCGATGACCGGATTCAAACGTGTGCTGCGAAAAGAGCGCGCCATGCCAAGCAGGTGAATGGCCTCGAGGAAGCTGGTCTTTCCGCTTCCGTTGTCGCCATGGAGGATATTGATACGAGGGGAGGGATTTAACGTCACCGGCTGCAGGTTGCGAATGCCGGTGACGGAGATGCGGCTAAGTGACATTAACTAGCGGGTTACAGACGCATCGGCATGACGACATACGCCGAATCATCGTTATCGAACTCCTGAACCAACGCGCTGCTGTTCGCATCGGAAAGAATCAAGCGAACCTGATCCGTGGTCATGACGCCCAGCACATCCAGCAAATAGCTGACGTTGAAACCAATCTCCAGCGAGCTACCCGTGTAGTCGACCGCTACTTCCTCTTCGGCTTCTTCCTGCTCCGGGTTGTTCGCCTGGATCTTCAACAACCCGTTTTCGAGTTGCAGGCGGATACCGCGGTATTTTTCGTTGGACAGAATCGCCGTACGGCTGAAGGCCTCGCGCAGCGTTTGCCGCTCGCCTACCACCAGCTTGTCGCCTCCGCGCGGCAGCACACGCTCGTAGTCGGGGAATTTCCCGTCCACCAGCTTCGACGTAAAGGTAAATTCACCGGTGGTGGCACGGATGTGATGCTGGCCGAGAACAATGGCCACTTCGCCATCCTGATCGGTAAGCAACCGCGCGAGTTCGAGAATACCTTTGCGCGGCACAATGACCTGATGGCGATCGGGCTGTTCGATACCGGCCTGCATCGAACACATCGCCAGTCGATGGCCATCGGTCGCGACCGCCCGCAGCATACCGCTGGATACTTCGATGAGCATGCCGTTCAGGTAATAACGCACGTCTTGCTGGGCCATTGCAAAGCTGCTGCGCTCGATCAGACGGCGCATCTTGCCCTGGTTGACGCTGAAATTCAGGGACCCCGGCCCCTCCTCGACAGTAGGGAAGTCGTTGGCGGGCAGGGTGGAGAGCGTGAACCGGCTCCGCCCGGACTTGATCACAACCTTCTGGTCGTCCAGACGAATGTCGATCAGCGCATCGGGCTGCAGGCTCTTGCAGATATCCATCAGCTTGCGCGCCGGCACGGTGATTTCGCCCGGTTCGGAGGCGTCCTCCAGCGCAACTCGGCCCACCAGCTCGACTTCAAGGTCCGTACCGGTCAGCGACAACTGATGGTCCTGCACAACCAGCAATACGTTGGACAATACCGGCAAGGTCTGGCGCCGTTCGACAACACCGGCAACCAACTGCAGAGGTTTCAACAGGGCTTCGCGTTGAATAGTGAAATGCATGGTCTGGTCCCTTGCCTATTAATGGCCGCAGTCTGTTAAGTCGTCAAAGTGCGCAGCAGGTTTTTGTAATCTTCGCGAATATCCGCATCCAGTTCGCGAAGTTCAGCAATCTTACGACAGGCGTGCAAGACCGTCGTGTGATCACGCCCGCCAAAGGCATCGCCGATTTCAGGCAGGCTGTGGTTGGTCAGCTCTTTCGACAACGCCATCGCGACCTGCCGTGGCCGAGCCACCGAGCGCGAGCGACGCTTGGACAGCAGGTCGGAAATCTTGATCTTGTAGTACTCGGCGACCGTACGCTGGATGTTGTCGACGCTGACAAGCTTATCTTGCAACGCAAGCAGATCCTTCAGCGACTCACGGATGAGTTCGATGGTGATATCACGACCCATGAAATGCGCATGGGCGATCACCCGCTTCAGCGCGCCTTCGAGCTCACGAACATTCGAACGGATGCGTTGGGCAATGAAGAAAGCCGCATCATGCGGCAGGTCGACGTTGGCCTGATCCGCCTTCTTCATCAGAATCGCCACCCGGGTCTCGAGCTCGGGCGGCTCGACCGCCACGGTCAGCCCCCAGCCGAAGCGCGACTTCAGTCGCTCCTCGAGGCCATCGATTTCCTTCGGGTAACGGTCGCTGGTCAGGATGACCTGTTGCCCACCTTCGAGCAGGGCATTGAAGGTGTGGAAGAACTCTTCCTGCGAACGTTCCTTCTTGGCGAAGAACTGGATGTCGTCGATCAACAGCGCGTCCACCGAACGGTAGAAGCGCTTGAACTCGTTGATGGCGTTGAGCTGCAGCGCCTTGACCATATCCGCCACGAAACGCTCGGAGTGCAGATATACGACCTTCGCGTTGGGGTTCTTTTTCAGCAGGTGATTGCCTACCGCGTGCATCAAGTGCGTCTTGCCGAGCCCCACCCCACCATAAAGGAACAGAGGGTTATAACCATGTTTGGGGTTGTCAGCGACCTGCCAGGCGGCGGCGCGGGCTAGCTGGTTGGACTTGCCTTCGACGAAGTTCTCGAAGGTAAAGGTCCGATTGAGGTAGCTGGTGTGCTTGAGCCCACCCTCGACCTGCACATTGCGCTCGGTACGCGCTGGGTTAACGGCAGGAGGCGGCTCGGTAGCGGCCGCCACAGGCGCTTCTGCTGGCGGCGTTTGCGGGGGCGCGGCAGCGGCTGGCGCGCCGACTGGCTGCGGACTACGCATCGCCGCGCTCATCGGCTGAGCAGCCGTCGTGCGCTTGCTACCTATTAATAGTGATAACGAAGGTGCCAAACCCGTCGCGCGTTCGGACAGTAGCTCGAGCAATCGAGACAGGTACTTTTCGTTCACCCAGTCGAGCACGAACCGATTCGGGGCATAGACGCGCAGCTCGTCCCCTTCGGCTTCGACCTGGAGCGGTCGGATCCATGTGTTGAATTGCTGGGCCGGCAGCTCATCTCTCAAGAGGTCAATGCATTGCTGCCAAAGTTCCACCGACACGGAATCTCCTAGACGCTGTCGAGCTGTAAAACGGCAGCCATTGTAGCCCTCAGACGGGCAGTTATCCACAAAGGGGACGTTTTTATCTGGACCATGGATCGGTCTTCGGCCGGCCTCCGCCAGACAGGAACTCTGTTAATAACCCACCATAAAAGCTTAGGAAAAGCCTGTGTACACCGCTAGCATAACGCCGCCTGTGGATAAGTCGCATAGTCACCCACAGGTCATCCAAACGATGCACACCGAGAACACACTGTTTTCACAGAACCTTTTGATTCCCATGCAGGCCCCAGTGCCCCTGGCATCCAGCGATCTATCCACAGAAAATCGTTTTACCATTTATAAGCTCTGCATTAAGAAAGCCTTAATTTCTTTTCTTCTTATCTATTTCTCTGCCTATCGCACTGGTTGGAAATTGACCTGGCGACAGAGCTTCTCTACAATCGCCGGTCTCTTAAAAGGGGGCCATTCCGGCCCGCAACGGATCACCAGGTAACGCATCATGAAACGCACTTTCCAACCCAGCACCCTCAAGCGCGCTCGTACTCACGGTTTCCGTGCCCGCATGGCCACCAAGAACGGCCGCGCCGTCCTGTCGCGTCGTCGCGCCAAAGGTCGTAAGCGCCTGGCAGTCTGAACACGTCGGAACAGGTAGTGAGTCGAGACTTCGGTCGGGAAAAGCGACTGCTGACCCCGCGCCAGTTCAAAGCAGTCTTCGACTCCCCTTCCGGCAAGTTACCGGGCAGGAACATCCTGCTCCTGGTGCGTGAGAATGGATTGCCGCATCCCCGTATCGGGCTGGTGATCGGCAAGAAGAGCGTCAAGCTCGCGGTAGAGCGCAATCGCATCAAGCGGCAACTGCGTGAAACCTTTCGTCTCCACCAGACGGAGTTGACGGGGTGGGACATCGTGGTGATCTCACGCAAGGGATTGGCTGATCTGGATAACCCCGAACTGGCACGGCAATTCGCCAAGCTCTGGAAGCGGTTGTCTCGCACCCCTTCTTCCCAGACCGCCAGCCATCCGGAACAGGGCAAGCCCCTCCATGCGTAATCTGGCCTTGATCCCAATCCGGATCTATCGCTATGCCATCAGCCCCATGATGGCGAGCCATTGTCGTTTCTACCCCAGTTGCTCCTGCTACGCACAAGAGGCCATTGAACGTCATGGCCTGCTGCGCGGTGGCTGGTTGAGCCTGAATAGGCTTGGCCGTTGCCATCCATGGAATCCGGGCGGCTATGATCCCGTGCCTTCCAACCACACCTCCAATTCATCTTCGATGACCGAGTAACCATGGATATCAAACGCTCGATACTGCTTGTCGCACTGGCAGTCGTTGCCTACCTGATGGTTTTGCAGTGGAACCAGGACTATGGGCAAACCGTGCTCCCGGACGAGTCGCGCCAGGAGCAAGCTTCGTCGTCCCAGGTGCCGGCTACTCCCGCGCTGGGCGACAACACCGCTGGAACACACGCGGACATACCGGCCGTCGCCGAAGGGCAGGCAGCCAGCGCGCTGCCAGATGCTCAGCCGAGCTCACAGCTGATTCGGGTCCGTACCGACGTCCTGGATATCGCGATCGACCCGCGTGGCGGCGACATCGTCGACCTGCGTCTGCCCAAGTATCCACGTAGCCAGGATCGTCCCGATGTGCCGTTTCAACTGTTCGAGCGCAGCGGCGAGCGTACCTACGAAGCGCAGAGCGGGCTGATTGGCGATGGGCCGGACAAGGCCAGCGGGCGTCCGCTGTACAGCAGCGAACAATCGCAGTACCAGCTCAGTGAAGGTCAGGATCAACTCGTCGTTGATCTGAAGTACAGCGAAGACGGGGTCAACTACACCAAGCGGTTCCGTTTCGACCGCGGTGACTACGATTTCAATGTCGCCTATCTGGTCGACAACCAGAGTGAGAAGCCCTGGACCGGTCACATGTTCGGTCAACTGAAGCGCGACAGCAGCAAGGACCCGTCGTCAAGCACTGCCACCGGTACCGCGACCTATCTGGGCGCTGCGCTCTGGACCAAAGACGAGCCCTACACCAAGGTCTCCATGGGCGACATGGATGACAAGGCGCTGAAGAAAACCGTCGAAGGCGGTTGGATCGCCTGGCTGCAACATTATTTCGTGACGGCTTGGATCCCGCCGGCAGATCAGACCAACCAGGTTCAGACCCGCAAGGACAGCCAGGGCAACTACATCATCGGCTTCACCGGCCCGGCAGTATCGGTCGCGCCCGGCAGCCAGGGTGAGACGTCTGCCACCCTCTATGCCGGGCCAAAGAGTCAGGATCAGCTGGAAGAGTTGTCGCCCGGGCTGCGCCTGACCGTCGACTACGGGATCCTCTGGTTCATCGCCCAACCGATCTTCTGGCTGTTGCAGCATATCCATGCGCTGCTGGGCAACTGGGGATGGTCGATCATTGCCCTGACGGTAATCATCAAACTGGCCTTCTTCCCGCTGTCGGCAGCCAGCTACAAATCCATGGCCCGCATGCGCGCCGTGTCGCCGAAGATGCAAGCGCTCAAGGAACAGTTCGGCGATGACCGCCAGAAAATGTCCCAGGCGATGATGGAGCTGTACAAGAAGGAAAAGATCAACCCGCTCGGCGGCTGCCTGCCAATCCTGGTGCAGATGCCAGTGTTCCTTTCCCTCTACTGGGTGTTGCTGGAAAGCGTCGAGATGCGCCAGGCGCCCTGGATGTTCTGGATCACTGATCTGTCCATCAAGGATCCGTTCTTCATTCTGCCGATCATCATGGGCTTGACCATGTTCATTCAGCAGCAGTTGAACCCGACGCCGCCGGACCCGATGCAGGCGAAAGTGATGAAGTTACTGCCGATCATCTTCACCTTCTTCTTCCTCTGGTTCCCAGCCGGCCTGGTGCTGTACTGGGTCGTCAACAACTGCTTGTCGATCGCGCAGCAGTGGTACATTACCCGCAAGATCACCGGAACCACCGCAACAGCGAGCTGATTCCGCTGAGCTGACAGAACGCCCCTTGATTGGGGCGTTTTGCTTTTTTCGATCCGCCAGGGAGACAACCGCATGAGCCAAGATCGAGACACCATTGCCGCCGTCGCTACCGCGCCCGGACGAGGTGGGATCGGCGTGGTGCGGGTCTCTGGGCCCCGCGCCAAGGCCGTTGCGATAACGCTGAGTGGCCGCGAGCCGGCGCCGCGATATGCCCATTACGGGCCCTTTCATGCCGATGACGGCGAGGTGATCGATGAGGGGGTGATGCTGTTCTTCCCTGGCCCACATTCGTTTACCGGCGAAGATGTACTGGAGCTGCAGGGCCACGGCGGGCCCGTGGTCATGGACATGCTGTTGCGGCGCTGCGTTGAGCTCGGTGTTCGTCTGGCGCGCCCGGGTGAATTCAGCGAGCGCGCGTTCCTCAACGACAAGCTGGATCTGGCCCAAGCCGAGGCTATCGCCGACCTGATCGAAGCGAGCTCGGCGCAAGCTGCACGCAATGCGGTGCGCTCGCTACAGGGTGATTTTTCCCGCCGTGTGCATGCCCTGACGGAGCAGCTCATTCAGCTGCGCATTTATGTCGAAGCGGCTATCGACTTCCCTGAGGAAGAAATCGACTTCCTGGCCGATGGCCACGTGCTCACATTGCTACAAGCGGTCCGGCAGGCGTTACAGGTGGTCATCCATGAGGCGGGGCAGGGTGCTTTGCTGCGAGAAGGCATGAACGTGGTCATCGCCGGGCGTCCCAACGCCGGCAAGTCCAGTTTGCTGAACGCCCTGGCTGGCCGTGAAGCGGCTATCGTCACCGATATCGCCGGAACGACGCGTGATGTGCTGCGCGAGCACATCCACATTGACGGGATGCCGTTGCACATCATCGATACCGCCGGCTTGCGGGACACTGACGATCAAGTCGAACGCATCGGCGTGGAACGCGCCATCAAAGCTATCGAGGACGCCGATCGGGTGCTGCTGGTGGTGGACGCCTGCGCGACCGCGGCGAGCGGCGACGAATGGGCGGATTTCCCCATGCTAAGGCCGGACCACGCCAAGACAACCCTCATCCGCAACAAGGCCGATCTGACTGGCGAAGCGGTCGAACTTCGCGTTGCGGCAGACGGTTTTACGACCCTCAGCCTCTCGGCTCGCTCCGGGGAAGGGCTGGAATTGCTACGAGAGCATCTCAAGCGCTGCATGGGCTACGACCAAACCGCCGAAAGCGGCTTCAGCGCCCGCCGCCGTCACTTGGACGCGTTGCGGCAGACTGCCGAGCACCTCGATCACGGTCATGCTCAGCTAACCCTCGCCGGTGCAGGCGAGCTGCTTGCCGAAGACCTGCGCCAGGCCCAACAGACACTCGGCGAGATCACCGGGGCGTTCAGCTCGGACGATCTCCTGGGCCGGATATTTTCCAGCTTTTGCATCGGCAAGTAGCCTCGCCAGCGCCTGCCAGCAGGCCGCCGCTTCTCCCTCCCGCAGCGCCTCAAGGCACGGCCTTGGGCTGCTACGTGTCTGCCGTGCCCCGATTCGCTTTTCCGGCGGCTCCATTTATCGTTCTGAAACCCATGGTTTCGCTCGCAGCACGTAAGCCTGAGGTCTGTGGAAAACTGGCCATGAGCTCGGTCCATAACGCTATGGATAACTTGCTCTGAAACGCCACTGTGGATAACGGCCACTTTCATGCACAGGCTACTCACGGCTATCCCACCACCACAACCCAGCTTCAGCACAGGGTTTCGATCATCTGAGACCCGTTGTAATCAAGGGGTGTAGCGTTCTATCCACAGAAAGCGGGTAACCATTTATAAACATAAAAATAAGCTTTAAAACATTTCCTTATCTTTTTATGTTCTGAAGCCAATTCGTGCCGCTACCAGCGCTGCTGGTCATTTTTTATCCAAAGCCCTTCTTTCAGGCACCCTCAGCCCCTATACTTGCGCGTTTCCCAGAACTCATCTGAACAGGCACGAGGTGCGTGGTGGATTTCCCTTCCCGTTTTGACGTCATCGTGATCGGCGGTGGCCATGCCGGTACCGAAGCTGCGCTGGCGGCCGCTCGAATCGGCGTGAAAACCCTGCTACTCACCCATAACGTCGAGACCCTTGGCCAGATGAGCTGCAATCCAGCCATTGGCGGCATCGGCAAGAGCCATCTGGTGAAGGAAATCGATGCCCTCGGTGGGGCCATGGCGACCGCTACCGACCGTAGCGGTATCCAGTTCCGCGTGCTCAATAGCCGCAAGGGGCCAGCGGTCCGCGCTACGCGTGCGCAGGCTGACCGCGTGTTGTACAAGGCCGCTGTACGCGAAACGCTGGAAAACCAGGAGAACCTGTGGATATTCCAGCAAGCCGCCGACGATCTGATCGTCGAATCGGATCAGGTCAAAGGTGTCGTCACCCAAATGGGCCTGCGTTTTTTGGCTGACTCGGTTGTGCTGACCACCGGAACCTTTCTCGGCGGGCTTATCCACATCGGTCTGCAGAATTACTCGGGAGGACGTGCCGGCGATCCGCCCTCGATCGCACTGGCCAGGCGTCTGCGCGAGCTGCCCCTGCGCGTTGGTCGGTTGAAGACCGGGACCCCGCCTCGCATCGACGGACGTAGCGTGGATTTTTCGGTGATGACCGAACAGCCGGGGGACACACCCATCCCGCCGATGTCCTTCCTCGGCGAAGCGGCTCAGCATCCGCGCCAGGTCAGTTGCTGGATTACCCATACCAACGCACGGACCCACGAAATCATTGCCGCCAACCTCGATCGCTCACCGATGTACTCGGGGGTAATCGAAGGCGTGGGCCCGCGGTATTGCCCGTCGATCGAAGACAAGATCCATCGTTTCGCCGACAAGGAGAGTCATCAGGTTTTCATCGAACCTGAGGGCCTGACCACGCATGAGCTCTACCCCAACGGCATCTCTACCTCCCTGCCTTTCGACGTACAGCTGCAGATCGTGCGCAGCATGCGCGGCATGGAGCAGGCGCACATCGTTCGTCCCGGTTATGCCATCGAATACGACTACTTCGACCCGCGGGATTTGAAGTACAGCCTGGAGACCAAGGTCATCGGCGGGCTCTTCTTCGCCGGCCAGATCAACGGCACCACCGGTTATGAGGAGGCCGGGGCGCAGGGGCTGCTCGCCGGGACCAACGCAGCCCTGCGCGCTCAGGGAAAAGACAGCTGGTGCCCGCGGCGAGACGAGGCCTATCTCGGGGTCCTGGTCGACGACCTGATCACCTTGGGCACCCAGGAGCCCTATCGAATGTTCACCTCGCGAGCCGAGTACCGGTTGATTCTCCGCGAGGACAACGCGGACCTGCGCCTGACCGAGAAAGGGCGAGCCTTGGGGTTGGTCGATGATGCCCGCTGGGCCGCCTTCGAGCGCAAGCGTGAACGCATCGAGCAGGAAGAGCAGCGCCTGAAAAGCACCTGGGTACGCCCGGGGACGCCGCAAGGCGACGCCATCGCCACGCGTTTCGGAACGCCGCTGACGCACGAGTACAGCTTGCTGAATCTACTGGCTCGACCGGAGATCGACTACCGCAGCCTGATCGAAGTCACCGGTGCGGGCGTCGAGGATGTTCAGGTAGCCGAGCAGGTGGAGATCAAGACCAAATACGCCGGTTACATCGATCGCCAGCAGGAAGAGATCGCCCGCCTGCGCGCGAGCGAAAACATCGCGCTGCCGGCGGACCTGGATTACGGGAGCATTTCCGGCTTGTCCAAGGAAATCCAGCACAAGCTGTCGTTGACGCGTCCCGAAACCCTCGGCCAGGCCTCGAGAATTCCCGGTGTTACGCCAGCGGCGGTTTCACTGCTGATGATTCATCTGAAAAAACGCGGCGCCGGTCAGAAGCTGGAGCAGAGTGCCTGATGGGAGCCGAACACGAGCACTATGCTGAAGAACTCCGCCAGGGCGCGGTCGCGCTGGGCGTCGAGCTGAGCCCCGCGCAGCAGGAACAACTGCTTGCCTACCTGTCGCTGCTGACCAAGTGGAACAAGGCGTATAACCTGACCGCCGTGCGGGATCCGGCCGAGATGGTCTCGCGGCACCTGCTCGATAGCCTGAGTGTCGTACCCTACGTGATGCAGGGCGGTTCGAACTGGCTCGATGTGGGCAGCGGCGGCGGCATGCCCGGTATTCCGTTGGCCATCCTGTTCCCCGAGCGCCGCTTCACTTTGCTCGATTCCAACGGCAAGAAGACCCGCTTTCTCACCCAAGTAAAGCTGGAGCTGAAACTCGCCAACGTCGAAGTTGTCCACAGCCGCGTCGAGCAGTTCAGGCCGGCCGAGCCGTTTGCCGGTATCACCTCCAGGGCATTCAGCTCGCTGGAGGACTTCACGAACTGGACGCGTCATCTCGGCGATTTCGATACGCGCTGGTTGGCGATGAAAGGCGTCCAGCCCGACGACGAGCTTCAGGCGCTGCCCGCCGATTTCCAGCTGGAGCGCTGTCTGGTTCTCAAGGTTCCCGGTTGCCAAGGGCAACGCCATCTGTTGATACTGCGCCGCACTTCAAGACTCCGGACAGACACTGACCATGGCTAAAGTATTTGCCATCGCCAACCAGAAGGGCGGTGTCGCCAAGACCACCACCTGCATCAATCTTGCCGCTTCGCTGGTCGCCACGCGTCGCCGCGTGCTGCTTATCGATCTTGATCCACAGGGCAATGCGACCACGGGCAGCGGTGTGGATAAGTTGAGCCTGGAATATTCGATCTATGACGTGCTGATCGGCGAATGCAGCCTGGTCGATGCGATGCAGTTCTCCGAGCATGGCGGATATCAGTTGTTGCCGGCCAACCGCGATCTCACCGCGGCGGAGGTCGCGCTGCTGAAGTTGCCGGCCAAGGAAAATCGCCTGCGCGAAGCCTTGGCGCCGGTACGCGAAAATTACGACTACATCCTGATCGACTGCCCGCCGTCGCTGTCGATGCTGACGATCAATGCGCTGACTGCGGCAGATGGCGTGATCATTCCCATGCAGTGTGAGTATTACGCCCTCGAGGGGCTGACCGACCTCGTCAATTCGATCCAGCGTATTGGCCAGGCGTTGAATCCATCACTGAAGATCGAGGGGCTGTTGCGCACCATGTACGACCCGCGCAGCAGCCTGACCAACGATGTGACCGAGCAGCTCAAGACGCATTTTGGCGACAAGCTCTATGACACGGTCATCCCGCGCAACGTCCGACTGGCCGAGGCACCCAGTCACGGCATGCCAGCGCTGGTCTACGACAAGCAATCGAAGGGCGCCTTGGCCTATCTGGCGCTGGCGGGTGAATTGTCGCGCCGCCAGCGGCGAGCTGCCCGCAGCGTAACCGCATAAGGAAATTTTCATGGCGACCAAAAAACGAGGCTTGGGACGCGGGTTGGATGCGCTGCTCGGCGGCGCCGGTGTCACGGCGGTGCAGGAGGAGACCGCTCAGGTCGATCGCAATGAGTTACAACAGTTGCCGGTCGACATCATCCAGCGTGGCAAGTACCAACCGCGTCGCGATATCGACCCTGTCACCCTCGATGAACTGGCCCATTCGATTCGCAGCCAGGGCGTGATGCAGCCGATCGTCGTGCGTTCGATCGGCTCGGGACGTTACGAGATCATCGCCGGCGAGCGACGCTGGCGTGCGAGCCAACAGGCTGGTCTGGACAAGATTCCTGCCATCGTTCGCGAGGTTTCCGACGAAGCGGCCATCGCCATGGCGCTGATCGAGAACATTCAGCGCGAGGACCTCAATCCCATTGAGGAAGCCGTGGCGTTGCAACGGTTGCAGCAGGAATTTCAGCTGACTCAGCAACAGGTTGCCGACGCGGTGGGCAAATCGCGTGTGACCGTCAGCAATCTTTTGCGCTTGATCGCCTTGCCTGACGAGATAAAGACGCTACTGTCTCATGGCGATCTGGAAATGGGACATGCCCGCGCATTGCTGGGTTTACCTGCCGAACAGCAGGTCGAGGGTGCGCGGCACGTTGTCGCACGCGGCTTGACCGTGCGTCAGACCGAAGCGCTGGTTCGTCAGTGGCTGAGCAAGACCGAGCACGAAAAAACTGCGCCCAAGAGCGATCCGGATATCGTTCGTCTGGAACAGCGATTGGCCGAGCGGCTGGGCTCTCCGGTGCAAATCAAGCATGGCGAGAAGGGTAAAGGACAGCTGGTCATACGTTACAACTCGCTGGACGAACTGCAGGGTGTGCTAGCCCATATACGTTGAAACAATTTCACACGGATGGGGTTGTAGTAATGCTTGGAATTCACTACCGAACGGTTGTACCTGCTACTGCTGGCCCATATAATCTGCGCGCATTTTTGAAGACATGGGCATGGCGCTAAGCGGCATGCCGGCGAAAGCCAAGGGTAAATATTGGTCGGTTCCGTGCAGAAGCGCCTAGCCATCCATCGGATCGCGGTTTTTCCAGTTCTGTTGGCACAGTTGGCGTTATTGCTTAGCGCGGCGTCGTTGCTTTGGCAGTGCGTGGATCGTGTTGCGGGCTATTCTGGTTTGCTCGGCGGGCTGATCGCCTTGCTACCGAACATTTATTTTGCCCATAAGGCTTTTCGCTTTAGTGGCGCCCGGGCTGCTCAGGCTATCGTCCGGTCATTTTATGCCGGCGAAGCAGGGAAACTGATCTTTACATCGGCGCTGTTTGCGCTGGTATTCACAGGGGTGAAACCGCTGAACCCACTCGCCTTGTTTGGTGTGTTCATACTGACTCAGGGAGTCGGTTGGTTCGCTCCTCTGCTGATTAAGAAAAGAATTTCAAATTGATCCATTGAGGCAATCATGGCAGCAGAGAACGCTTCGGGTTACATCCAGCATCACCTATCGAATCTGACCTATGGCCGCCTTCCAACCGGCGAATGGGGCTTTGCTCATTCTGCCGAACAAGCCAAGGAAATGGGATTCTGGGCGTTTCATGTGGATACGCTCGGTGTATCGGTGGTACTCGGTCTGATATTCATCCTGCTCTTCTGGATGGTGGCTCGGAAAGTCACCGCCGGCCAGCCGGGTGGCGCACAGAATTTCGTCGAGCTGATGGTGGAGTTCGTCGACAACAGCGTCAAGGACACCTTCCACGGTCGTAATCCGCTAATCGCGCCGCTGGCGCTGACGATTTTCGTCTGGGTCTTCCTGATGAACTTCATGGACCTCTTTCCGGTGGATTGGCTGCCCATGCTGGCTGCCAAGATCACTGGCAACGAGCACCTGTTCTTCCGGGTGGTCCCGACCACCGACCCGAACGCTACGTTGGGCCTGGCTTTCTCGGTATTTGCGCTGCTGCTGTTCTACAGCGTCAAGGTCAAGGGCATCGGCGGCTTCCTCGGCGAGCTGACCCTGCATCCGTTCAGCAGCAAGAACATGGCCGTTCAGATCCTGCTCGTGCCGGTCAACTTCCTTCTCGAATTCGTTACCCTGGTCGCCAAGCCCGTTTCGCTGGCGCTGCGTCTGTTCGGCAACCTGTATGCCGGCGAACTGATCTTCATCCTGATTGCCATCATGTTCGCAAACGGTCTGGTGCTCGGTGGGCTGGGTATTGTTCTGCAGTGGGCATGGGCCGTGTTCCATATCCTGATCATCGTGCTGCAGGCTTTCATCTTCATGATGCTGACGATCGTGTACCTGTCGATGGCTCACGAAGATAACGATCACTGATTCGATTCGCTTTACCTAAACCCTTAACCAATACGACATAAAGTCGGAGGAAAGATGGAAACTGTAGTTGGACTGACTGCTATCGCTGTAGCTCTGCTGATCGGCCTGGGTGCTCTGGGTACCGCAATCGGCTTCGGCCTGCTGGGCGGAAAATTCCTGGAAGGCGCTGCGCGTCAGCCGGAAATGGTTCCGATGCTGCAAGTGAAAATGTTCATCGTCGCCGGTCTGCTCGACGCCGTGACCATGATCGGTGTTGGTATTGCACTGTTCTTCACCTTCGCGAACCCCTTCGTTGGTCAAATCGCAGGCTGATTCGCTACCCAGTGAATTGGTTTGACGGACAACGAACGAGCGAGGTGTTGGCGTGAACATTAATGCAACCCTGATTGGCCAGTCCGTTGCCTTCTTCATCTTCGTGCTGTTCTGCATGAAGTTCGTATGGCCTCCGGTCATTGCGGCTTTGCAGGAAAGACAGAAGAAGATCGCAGACGGCTTGGACGCTGCCAACCGCGCGGCTCGTGATCTGGAGCTGGCCCACGATAAAGTGGCCGAGCAACTGCGCGACGCCAAAGGCCAGGCTGCTGAAATCATCGAGCAGGCCAAGAAGCGCGCGGCTCAGATCGTCGACGAAGCCCGTGACCAGGCTCGTGTCGAAGCTGACCGTGTGAAGGCTCAGGCTCAGGCCGAGATCGAACAGGAAATCAACGGCATCAAAGACGCCCTGCGCGCCCAAGTGGGCAGCCTGGCAGTCAGCGGTGCGGAGAAGATCCTGGGCGCATCCATCGACCAAAGCGCGCATGCGGAGCTGGTTAACAAACTGGCAGCCGAAATTTAAGCGAGGGCGCGATCATGGCAGAACTGACCACGCTGGCCCGACCTTACGCCAAGGCTGCCTTCGAGCACGCACAGGCCCACCAGCAACTGGCCAATTGGTCAGCCATGCTCGGCCTGGCTGCAGCGGTGTCGCTCGACGACACCATGCAGCGCGTGCTCAAGGCCCCGCGTCTGACGAGTACAGAAAAGGCCACCGCCTTCATCGAGGTGTGTGGCGACAAGTTCGACGCCCAGGCACAGAACTTCATCCAAGTGATCGCCGAGAATGATCGTCTGGCACTGTTGCCGGACATCTACGCCCAGTTCGAGCTGTACAAGGCCGAGCAGGAGAAGTCGATCGACGTGGATGTCACCAGTGCCTTCGCATTGAGCGATGAACAGCAAGACAAACTCGCCAAGGTTCTCAGTGCACGGCTCGGCCGAGAAGTGCGTCTGCACGCCGCGGAAGATGCCACCTTGATTGGTGGTGTACTGATCCGCGCCGGCGACCTGGTTATCGATGGCTCAGTTCGCGGCAAGCTCGCGAAATTGGCCGAAGCATTGAAATCTTGAGTTTGAAGGGGCAGCAGAGCTATGCAGCAACTCAATCCATCCGAAATAAGTGAAATCATCAAGGGGCGCATCGAGAAACTCGACGTCGCCTCCCAAGCCCGTAACGAAGGCACCATCGTCAGCGTTTCTGACGGTATCGTTCGAATCTATGGTCTGGCCGACGTCATGTACGGCGAAATGATCGAGTTCCCGGACGGCGTCTTCGGTATGGCGTTGAACCTGGAGCAGGATTCCGTCGGTGCCGTTGTGCTGGGCGCCTACACCAGCCTGGCTGAAGGCATGAGCGCCAAGTGCACCGGCCGTATCCTCGAAGTACCGGTTGGCCCGGAACTGCTGGGTCGTGTCGTCGATGCGCTGGGTAACCCGATCGATGGCAAAGGTCCGATCAACGCGACCGCGACCGATGCGGTCGAAAAGGTTGCACCAGGCGTGATCTGGCGTAAGTCGGTCGACCAGCCGGTGCAGACCGGCTACAAGTCGGTCGACGCCATGATTCCGGTTGGCCGTGGCCAGCGCGAGCTGATCATCGGTGACCGCCAGATCGGTAAGACCGCCTTGGCCGTCGACGCCATCATCAACCAGAAGAACAGCGGCATTAAGTGCGTGTACGTGGCCATCGGTCAGAAGCAGTCGACCATCGCCAACGTCGTGCGCAAGCTGGAAGAGAACGGCGCGATGCAGAACACCATCGTGGTGGCTGCCTCTGCTTCCGAATCCGCCGCGCTGCAATTCCTGGCCCCCTACGCCGGCTGCACCATGGGCGAGTACTTCCGCGACCGCGGTGAAGACGCGCTGATCGTGTATGACGACCTGTCCAAGCAGGCCGTGGCCTACCGTCAGATCTCCCTGCTGCTGCGCCGTCCGCCGGGACGCGAAGCCTACCCGGGCGACGTGTTCTATCTCCACAGCCGCCTGCTGGAGCGCGCTTCCCGCGTTTCCGAGGAATACGTCGAGAAGTTCACCAACGGCGCGGTAACCGGCAAGACCGGTTCGCTGACCGCTCTGCCGATCATCGAGACCCAGGCTGGCGACGTTTCCGCGTTCGTTCCGACCAACGTGATTTCGATCACCGACGGTCAGATCTTCCTGGAATCGGCCATGTTCAACGCCGGTATCCGTCCGGCGGTCAACGCCGGTATCTCGGTGTCCCGTGTGGGTGGTGCTGCGCAGACCAAGATCATCAAGAAGCTGTCCGGTGGTATCCGTACCGCTCTGGCGCAGTATCGTGAACTGGCGGCATTCGCCCAGTTCGCCTCTGATCTGGACGAAGCCACCCGCAAACAGCTCGAGCACGGTCAGCGTGTCACCGAACTGATGAAGCAGAAGCAGTACGCGCCGATGTCGATCGCCGACATGTCCGTATCGCTCTACGCTGCCGAGCGCGGCTTCCTGACCGACGTGGAAGTGAACAAAGTTGGCGCCTTCGAAGCATCCCTGCTGGGCTACTTCAATCGTGAGCTGGCCGATCTGATGGCCAAGATCAACGTGAAAGGTGACTTCAACGACGAAATCGACGCCGCCATCAAGGCCGGTATCGAGAAGTTCAAGGCCACCCAAACCTGGTAAGCCGCAGCGGGTGTCGCGAGACACCCGCCTGCTAACCCGATAGGTGTCAAATGGCAGGCGCAAAAGAGATTCGCAGCAAGATTGCGAGCATCAAAAGCACGCAGAAGATCACCAGCGCCATGGAAAAGGTGGCGGTCAGCAAGATGCGCAAGGCTCAGCAGCGCATGGCTGCTAGCCGTCCCTATGCGGAGCGTATCCGCCAGGTGATTGGTCATCTGGCCAACGCCAACCCGGAATATCGTCATCCCTTCATGGTCGAGCGCGAAGTCAAGCGTGTCGGCTACGTGGTGGTGAGCAGTGACCGTGGTCTGTGCGGCGGCTTGAACACCAACCTGTTCAAGGCCCTGGTCAAGGACATGGCGAATGATCGCCAGCAAGGCGTGGAGATCGATCTCTGCGTGATTGGCAGCAAGGGCGCGGCGTTCTTCCGCAACTTTGGTGGCAATGTCGTTGCTGCGATCAGCCACCTCGGCGAAGAGCCTTCGATCAATGACCTGATCGGTAGCGTCAAGGTCATGCTCGATGCCTACCTCGAAGGGCGTATCGATCGTCTGTCCGTGGTCTCGAACAAGTTCATCAACACCATGACGCAGAAGCCGACAGTGGAGCAGCTGGTTCCGCTGGTGGCCGATCCGGATCAAGAGCTCAAGCATCATTGGGACTATCTGTACGAGCCCGATGCCAAAGAGCTCCTCGACGGCCTGATGGTTCGCTACGTCGAATCCCAGGTGTACCAAGCGGTGGTCGAGAACAACGCGGCCGAGCAGGCGGCGCGGATGATCGCGATGAAGAATGCGACCGACAACGCCGGCGAGCTGATCAGCGATCTCCAGCTGATCTACAACAAGGCGCGTCAGGCTGCGATCACCCAAGAGATTTCGGAAATCGTCGGCGGCGCTGCCGCGGTTTAAGAACGGTTCAAATATTCTGAGGAACCAAAGATGAGTAGCGGACGTATCGTTCAAATCATCGGCGCCGTTATCGACGTGGAATTCCCGCGTGATCAGGTGCCAGCCGTATATGAGGCGCTGAAGGTAGTCGGCGCCGAAACCACTCTGGAAGTTCAGCAGCAGCTGGGCGACGGTGTGGTGCGTTCCATTGCGATGGGTTCGACCGAAGGCCTCAAGCGTGGCCTGGACGTCACCCGCACCAACAAGGCCATCTCCGTACCGGTCGGTAAAGCGACCCTCGGCCGGATCATGGACGTACTGGGCAACCCCATCGACGAAGCCGGTCCGATCGGCGAAGAAGAGCAGTGGGAAATCCACCGCGCCGCGCCGAGCTACGCCGATCAGGCGGGTGGCAACGAACTGCTCGAAACCGGCATCAAGGTTATCGACCTGGTCTGCCCGTTCGCCAAGGGCGGTAAGGTCGGTCTGTTCGGTGGTGCCGGTGTGGGCAAGACCGTCAACATGATGGAACTGATCCGTAACATCGCCATCGAGCACAGCGGTTATTCCGTGTTCGCCGGTGTGGGTGAGCGTACTCGTGAGGGTAACGACTTCTACCACGAGATGAAGGACTCCAACGTTCTGGACAAGGTAGCCCTGGTCTACGGTCAGATGAACGAGCCGCCGGGCAACCGTCTGCGCGTCGCCCTGACCGGCCTGACCATGGCCGAGAAGTTCCGCGACGAAGGTCGTGACGTACTGTTGTTCGTCGACAACATCTACCGTTACACCCTGGCCGGTACCGAAGTGTCCGCACTGCTGGGCCGTATGCCGTCCGCGGTGGGTTATCAGCCGACGCTGGCCGAAGAGATGGGCGTTCTGCAGGAGCGCATCACCTCCACTAAGAAAGGCTCGATCACCTCGATCCAGGCCGTCTACGTTCCCGCGGACGACCTGACCGACCCGAGCCCGGCGACCACCTTCGCCCACTTGGACGCTACTGTCGTACTGAGCCGTGATATCGCTTCGCTGGGTATCTACCCGGCCGTTGACCCGCTGGACTCCACCAGCCGTCAGCTGGACCCGAACGTGATCGGCAACGAGCACTACGAAACCGCGCGTGGCGTACAGTACGTACTGCAGCGCTACAAGGAGCTGAAGGACATCATCGCCATCCTGGGTATGGACGAGCTGTCGGAAAGCGACAAGCAGCTGGTATCGCGTGCTCGTAAGATCCAGCGTTTCCTGTCCCAGCCGTTCTTCGTGGCCGAAGTCTTCACCGGTTCCCCGGGCAAGTACGTGTCCCTCAAGGACACCATTGCCGGCTTCAGCGGTATTCTCAAGGGCGACTACGATCATCTGCCGGAACAAGCGTTCTACATGGTAGGTAGCATCGAAGAAGCCATCGAGAAAGCGAAGAAACTGTAATCACCCGTGCGTCCGGCGACGGACGCGTCAAGGTTGTGGGCAACCGCCCACAACCTGTCACGTGAGGCAAGCGAATGGCTATGACAGTCCATTGCGATATCGTCAGCGCGGAAGCGGAGATCTTCTCCGGTCTGGTCGAGATGGTGATTGCGCACGGTAACCTGGGAGATCTGGGTATCGCTCCGGGCCACGCGCCGCTGATCACCGATCTGAAGCCGGGTCCGATTCGTCTGATTAAGCAGGGTGGCGAAGCCGAGGTGTTCTACATCTCTGGTGGCTTCCTCGAAGTGCAGCCGAACATGGTCAAGGTTCTCGCCGACACCGTGCAGCGTGCTGCCGACATCGACGAAGCGGCGGCTCAGGAAGCCCTCAAGGCTGCCGAGAAAGCGTTGCACGAGCAAGGCGCGGAATTCGACTACGGTTCAGCTGCCGCTCATCTGGCCGAGGTCGCAGCGCAACTGCGTACCGTCCAGCAGCTTCGCAAGAAGTTCGGCGGCTAACGCCAGCGGCTTCAACCGCGTTGGGAGAAAGGGTAGCCTTGGCTACCCTTTTTCTTTTTCCACTGTTTAGTTTCGCGGTCCTGGCCTTGGCTGACGGACTGCTTCCGGATCAGTTCCGGTTTTCGAAAGGATCTGCCTCATGTCGCTCGATATCGTCATCCTTGCCGCGGGCCAGGGAACGCGTATGCGTTCCGCTTTGCCAAAAGTCCTGCATCCCGTCGCCGGGCAATCCATGCTTGGTCACGTTATTGGCACTGCACGGCAGCTCTCGCCTGATCGAATTCATGTCGTGATCGGTCACGGCGCAGAGGAGGTCCGCCAACGCTTGGCGGCCGATGATCTGAATTTTGTCGTCCAGGCTGAGCAACTCGGGACCGGTCATGCCGTGGCGCAGGCGGTGCCCGCCCTCAGCGCCGAGCGGGTGTTGATCCTCTATGGCGATGTCCCCTTGATGGAAGTCGCTACGCTCGAACGACTGTTGCAAAAGGTCGGCGCGCAGCAGATCGCGTTGCTCACCGTAGACCTGGCCGACCCGACCGGATACGGGCGAATCGTGCGTGACGAGCAGGGCGTGGTGCAGGCGATCGTCGAGCACAAGGACGCCTCGGCGGAGCAGAAGCGGATCACCGAAGGCAACACGGGCATCCTCGCCGTACCGCGGGAGCGTCTGGGCGACTGGCTCGGACGACTCTCCAACAGCAACGCGCAAGGCGAGTACTACCTGACGGACGTGATCGCCATGGCGGTCGCCGATGGCCTGGTGGTCGCCACCGAGCAGCCGCTGGATGCGATGGAAGTGCAGGGCGCCAATGACCGCATTCAGCTTGCCGAACTCGAACGGCACTACCAACAACGTGCAGCTCGCCGGTTGATGGCCCAAGGGGTGACGCTGCGTGACCCGGCGCGCTTCGATCTGCGTGGTGAGGTCGTCGTCGGCCGTGACGTGCTGATCGACATCAATGTGATTCTCGAAGGCAAGGTGGTGATCGAGGACGGTGTCGAAATCGGGCCCAATTGCGTGATTCGGGACAGTACGCTGCGCCGTGGCGCGGTGGTCAAGGCCAACAGTCACCTCGAAGGCGCCGAGCTCGGCGACGGTGCCGATTGCGGCCCCTTTGCCCGCTTGCGTCCCGGCGCGGTGCTGGGCGCCAAGGCGCACGTCGGCAATTTTGTCGAGGTGAAGAACGCGCGCCTGGGCGAGGGGGCGAAAGCCGGGCATCTGGCGTACCTGGGCGATGCGGATATCGGCGCGCGGACCAATATCGGCGCCGGCACCATCACCTGTAATTACGATGGCGCGAACAAATTCCGCACGGTTCTGGGTGAAGACGTGTTCATCGGCTCCAACAGTTCACTGGTCGCGCCCGTGACCCTTGGCGATGGTGCGACCACCGGCGCCGGCTCGGTCATCACGGCTGATGTGCCGGCTGGCACCCTGGCATTGGGTCGCGCTCGTCAGGCCTTGATCGACGGCTGGCAGCGTCCGCAGAAGACGCGCAAGTAAGCAGCCTGGGCGAGCACGACGATACGTGGCAGGCGAGTGGTTCCTCTGATGCTCAAGAGATCGTACATCTGGCCGATCTCTTAGGGCATAACCACACAGGACGTCGTCATGCTCTTGCTCAATCGCCTGTCCATCCAGTGGAAGCTCACGCTGCTGGCTGGTCTCTGCCTTCTGCTGATCGTCGCGTTGCTGGTCGGTGCTTCGCTTTATCAAGCCCGCCAGACCGTAGCCCTCGTCAACGCCTCGAGCAGTGCCATGCTTGAAGAGTCCGCACGCAATAACCTGCAGGCGCGGGGTCTCGCTCAGGCGCTGCGCATAGAGCGCCAGTTCAACGATGCCTATCAGTACGGGCTGGGCCTGACGCGTCAGATCTTGTCGCTGCGCGAGCAGTCCATCGAACGCATGTCGAATGCCTTCGAGCTGCGCGAGGACCTGTCCCACCAGCTGGAGATGGCCTTGCAGGCCAACCCCGAGCTGATCGGGTTGTACGTCGTCTTCGAGCCGGATGCGCTGGATGACAAGGACGGCTTGTTCATCGACAACGCCGAGATGGGCGGTAACGATCGTGGTCGCTTCTCACTGTACTGGTCGCAGCGCACGCCCGGCCAGCTGAAGGCGGAAACCATGAACGAGGACATGCTCGCCGATACGACGCCGGGTATCAGTGGTGCGCCTTACAACGCCTGGTATGCCTGCCCTCGCGATGGCGCCCGGGTCTGCCTGCTGGATCCCTACTTCGATGAGGTGGACGGCCGGAACCTGCTGATGACCAGCGTGGCCTTTCCGCTGATCGAAGGCGGCAAGGTCATTGGCGTCATCGGTGTGGATATCAGCCTGGCGTCGCTGCAGGCGTTCAGTGAGCAGGTGCACCAGGAGCTCTATGAGGGCGAGGGCCATCTGAGCGTGATCAGCCCGGCCAAGCTCCTGGGCGGGCACAGTCGCGACGCCAAGCTGCTTGGCAAGCCGTTGAGCGAGGCCTACGGCGCTGAAAGCGAGGCGATCGGCCAAGCGGTCGATGCGGGTCAGAAGGCGATGCTCCAGCAAGGTGACATGCTTCGGGTGCTGCAGCCGGTGCAAGCGATACCCCAGCTCGCGCCTTGGGCCGTTCTACTGGAAGTGCCGCGGCAGGTGCTGCTCGCGCCGGCGGTGCGTCTCGAGCAGAGTCTGCAGGAGCAAAGCCGCAAGGATGGCGTGTTCGCCCTGGCGATCGGGCTGGTTGCCGTGCTGTTGGGGCTGGCACTGATGTGGCTGACCGCGAGGGGCGTTACCCGGCCGATCGAAGGCGTAGCAGCGATGCTCAAGGATATCGCCAGTGGCGAGGGCGATCTGACACGTCGGCTCGCCTACGATCGTCGGGATGAGTTGGGCGCGCTGGCCGGGTGGTTCAACCGTTTCCTCGACAAGTTGCAACCGACCATCGCCGATGTGAAACGCTCGGTACAGGATGCACGCAGCAGTGCCGACCAGTCGGCGGCGATCGCCAGCCAGACCAGTGCCGGCATGCAGCAACAGTTCCGGGAGGTCGACCAAGTGGCGACCGCCTCGCAGGAAATGAGCGCCACGGCGCAGGACGTGGCCCGCAACGCGGCCCAAGCGGCCGAAGCGGCACGCGACGTTGATCAGGCGACGCATGAAGGATTGGCGGTCATCGACCACACCACGCACAGCATCGGCACCCTGGCCAACGAGCTGAACCACGCGATGAGTCAGGTCGAGAGCCTGGCTGCGAGCAGCGAGCAGATCGGCTCGGTGCTGGAGGTGATTCGCGGCGTGGCCGAGCAGACCAACCTGCTGGCGCTCAACGCGGCGATCGAGGCGGCTCGGGCAGGCGAGGCGGGCCGCGGCTTTGCCGTGGTCGCCGACGAAGTGCGCAATCTGGCTCAGCGGACGCAGGAATCGGTCGAAGAAATCCGCCAGGTCATCGAGCGCTTGCAGAACGGAACACAGGATGTAGTGACCGCCATGCAGGGCAGCCGTAATCAGGCCCAGGGTAGCGTCGACCAGGTCGGGCAAGCCGTCGCGGCGCTGCGCAAGATCGGAGAGGCCGTGACGGTGATTTCCGATATGAACCTGCAGATTGCCAGCGCAGCCGAGCAGCAGAGCGCGGTCGCCGAGGAGATCAACCGCAATGTGGCTGGCATTCGTGATGTCACCGAGTCGTTGTCCGGACAGGCAGAGGAGTCAGCGCAAGTCAGCCAGGCATTGAATCAGTTGGCCAACCATCAACAGACGCTGATGGGGTACTTCCGCGTCTGAAGTGGATCAGGGTTGACTGAGCCGGCGCTTTAGGTTTTGATTCGCGCAGTTTTCTTTCGAATCGAAACTTAAGCATGTCGAAACGCAACACGCCGCAGCGACGCCACGCGATACTCGCCCTGCTGAGCCAGCAGGGGGAGGTGAGCGTCGATGAGCTGTCCAGGCGTTTCGAAACGTCCGAAGTGACCATCCGCAAAGATCTCGCGGCACTGGAAAAGAACGGCCTGTTGCTGCGCCGCTACGGCGGCGCGGTGCCCTTGCCCCAGGAGCTGATCGGCGACACCACCCAGCCCGTCTCGCCCTGCAAGCAAGCCATTGCCCGAGCCGCCGTCGGCTGCATCCGCGAACACGCGCGCATCATTATCGACAGCGGTACCACCACAGCGGCGATGATCCCGCAGCTGGGCTACAAGCATGGCCTGCTGGTCATGACCAACTCACTAAGCGTGGCCAATGCGTTGCGCGAGCTGGAGCACGAGCCCACGTTGCTGATGACCGGCGGAACCTGGGATCCGCATTCCGAGTCCTTCCAGGGGCAGGTAGCCGAACAGGTGCTGCGCTCCTATGATTTCGACCAGCTGTTCATTGGCGCCGATGGCATCGACCTGCAGCGCGGTACCACGACATTCAACGAGCTTTTGGGTCTATCACGGGTGATGGCCGAGGTGGCGCGTGAAGTCATCGTGTTGGCCGAGTCGGACAAGATCGGGCGACGCATTCCCAACCTGGAGTTGCCCTGGAGCGACATCCATACCCTCATAACGGACGAGCACCTCAGCGAGGCGGCCCGTTCAAGTATTCAGGCCCGCGGCATCAAGCTGATTTGCGCGGCCGTCGAAACCCATCAGGAGACCTGACCATGTGTGGCATCGTTGGCGCCGTCGCCGAACGTAACATCACCGCTATTCTGCTCGAAGGCCTCAAGCGCCTTGAGTACCGAGGCTACGACAGTGCCGGTATTGCCGTACTGGATGCCAAGGGCACCCTGCATCGTCTACGCCGTTCCGGCAAGGTAGCCGAGCTGGAGCAGGCACAACAGCAAGAAGAACTGGCGGGTCGCCTGGGCATCGCCCACACCCGCTGGGCCACCCATGGCGCGCCCTGCGAGCGCAACGCGCATCCGCATTTTTCCGGCGCCGAACTGGCAGTGGTGCACAACGGCATCATCGAGAACCACGAGGCGCTGCGTGCGCAACTGAAGGCGCTGGGCTACGACTTCGTTTCTGATACCGACACCGAGGTCATCGTCCACCTGCTGCGCCACAAGCTCGACCAGCTAGGCGATCTGACGGTCGCGCTCAAGGCAGCGGTCAAGGAACTGCACGGTGCCTATGGTCTGGCCGTGGTCAGTGCCCAACAACCCGATCGGCTGCTCGCTGCCCGCAGCGGCAGCCC
The DNA here is from genome assembly GCF_019090095.1 of Stutzerimonas stutzeri. NCBI lineage: Bacteria > Pseudomonadati > Pseudomonadota > Gammaproteobacteria > Pseudomonadales > Pseudomonadaceae > Stutzerimonas > Stutzerimonas stutzeri. The sequence continues at coordinate 284,564 of NZ_JAGQFP010000002.1, forward strand.
GCTGGTGATCGGATTGGGCATGGGCGAGAACTTCCTGGCCTCCGACCAGCTGGCCCTGCGCCAGGTGACCGACCGCTTCATGTACCTGGAAGAGGGCGATATCGCCGAGATCCGTCGCGACAGCGTGCAGATCTGGGATGTCGACGGCCAGGCCGTTGAGCGCGAGAGCGTGCAATACCACGAAGGTGCCGAAGCCGCCGACAAGGGCGAATATCGCCACTTCATGCTCAAGGAGATCCATGAGCAGCCCAAGGTGGTGCAGCGCACCCTGGAAGGCCGGCTCGGCGATCAGCAGGTGCTGGTCCAGGCGTTCGGCCCACAGGCGGCTGAGTTATTCGCCAAGGTGCGCAACGTACAGATCGTCGCCTGCGGCACCAGCTACCATGCCGGCATGGTGGCTCGTTATTGGCTGGAAGAGCTCGCCGGCATTCCCTGCCAGGTGGAGGTCGCCAGCGAGTTCCGCTACCGCAAGGTGGTGGTCCAGCCCGACACGCTCTTCGTGACCATCTCCCAGTCCGGGGAGACCGCCGATTCGCTGGCGGCATTACGCAACGCCAAGGCACGCACCGAGCAGGAAGGCCGTTATCTCGCCAGCCTCGCGATCTGCAACGTCGGTATTAGTTCGCTGGTACGCGAGTCCGATCTCACCCTGCTGACCCAGGCCGGTCCCGAGATCGGTGTGGCCTCGACCAAGGCATTCACCACGCAGTTGGTCGGCCTGTTGTTGCTGACCCTGTCGTTGGGCCAGGTGCGCGGTACCCTGGCGCCTGCCCTGGAAGCCGAACTGATCGATGAGCTGCGCCGGCTGCCGACCCGTCTGGGCGAGGCATTGGCAATGGATACCACGGTGGAGAAGATCTCCGAGCACTTCGCCGAGAAGCACCACACGCTGTTCCTGGGACGCGGCGCGCAGTACCCGGTGGCGATGGAGGGGGCGCTCAAGCTTAAGGAAATCTCCTACATTCATGCCGAAGCGTATCCCGCCGGTGAGCTCAAGCACGGCCCGCTGGCGCTGGTCGACGCCGATATGCCGGTGGTCACGGTGGCGCCGAACAACGAGCTGCTGGAAAAGCTCAAGTCCAACCTGCAGGAAGTGCGCGCCCGCGGTGGCGAATTGATCGTCTTCGCTGACCGGGAAGCGGGCATCGAGAACGGCGAGGGCACCTTCATCGTCAGCATGCCGCACATCCACGACGTGCTGGCGCCGATCCTCTATACCCTGCCGTTGCAGCTGTTGTCGTATTACGTAGCCGTACTGCGCGGCACCGATGTCGATCAGCCTCGCAACCTGGCCAAGAGCGTGACGGTGGAATAACAGCGGCGCCGCCGCTGTGGCGTTTCGAGTGCGGCGTTCAGGGCTGGGTATCAGGAACCTGCTGGCGCGAGCGCTCGTGACTCGAGCGCGGCGGCGCGCATGAACTGTTCGAAGGCTGCCTGGACGCCGACCAGCAGTTGAGCACGGTCGATCGACAGGGCGTGCTGTTCGAACTGCTCGAGAAAACGTGGCCACAAAGGGGTTCCCTGGCCATGGGCGAGGTAGCGCAGCGGCCCGTCCGGCCAGCCTTCGAGAACCCGTTGAGACAGGACTCGGCCCCCCAATCGCGAGCCTTCCAGCACATAGGCAACCCCCCAGTACCAGCCTTCGTCCGCGCCCGGATCGTGGCCCAGCGGTGCTGGGGCGGCGAGCTGCAGCCGCTGTAGGTCTTCATGCAGTGCGGCGCTGCGACGGCGGTCGGGCCAGTCCGTCAGCAGACGTTCGATCCCGCCTCGCTCAAGCGCCGCTTCCAGGCCGAACAGCGCCCTGGCATGGGCGCGCAGAAACCGGCCGTAGTCGTGCCGGTCGCTCAGATCAAAGCGAGAGAAAGCGGCATCGACGCGCTCGTGCAGCGCAGCGCTGCGTTCGCGGACCCATGGGCGCAACACGGACATCAGGCCGGACTCGCTTCGTTGAGCGCGCTGAGGACCTTGCTGGCCAGTTGTTCCTCGCGGAAGGGCTTCTGGATGATCGTCGTGCTGCCCATGCCCAGTTCGCCCAGTTCCGCGTAGCCGGTGATGAATACCACCGGCAGCGTCGGATAGCTCGATTGAACGGCACGCGCCAGTTCGCCACCGTTCATGCCTGGCATGGCGAAATCCGCCAGCAGCAGGTCCACGGCAGTGCCGTCTTCCAGCAGTTGCAGCGCCATTCGCCCGCTCTCCGCCTGGATCACCGAGTACCCCAGGTTACTCAGCATCTGCGCGGTCACTTCGCGGACGCTGTGGTCGTCATCGACCAGCAAGACGGTATTGGAGGCGTCGCCGATCGGCGTGCTCTGCTGGCATTCGGGCACCCCGGTCGGCTGCTCCGGCGCCTGCACCCGCGGCAGGTAGACCTTGACGGTGGTCCCTACGCCGACCTCGGTCTCGATTCGCGCGCCGCCGCCGGACTGCTTGGCGAAGCCGAACACCTGTGCCAGCCCGAGGCCAGAGCCCTTGCCCACTTCCTTGGTGGTGAAGAAGGGTTCGAAGGCCTTCTGCAGGACTTCGTCGCTCATCCCCGAGCCGGTATCCCTCACCGACAGCACCACGTATTCGCCGGGGCCGGGTTCTTCGGCACGCAGCGCAGGCGTGTCGATCACCGCGTTTGCCGTACTGAGCGACAGGCAGCCGCCGGACCCCATGGCGTCGCGCGCATTGATGGCCAGGTTGAGAATGATCATTTCGATCTGGGTCGGATCGACCAGGGCGTGCCAGAGCCCGGCGCAGGTGTCAGTCTCGATGGTGACCGAACCGCCGAGCGTGCTGTGCAGCAGGCTGAGCAGGCCGACCAGGGTGTCGTTGAGGTCCACCGCCTTGGGTGCCAGCTGCTGGCGTCGGGCGAAGGCCAGCAGTTGGCTGGTCAGGGTGGCGCCACGCTCGCCGGAATCCTGAATGTACTGCAGCCGAGCCAGCGACTTGCCCAGCGGCGCGCCGCGCTCCAGGTCGTTCTTTAGGAAGCTGGCGCTGGTGAGGATGACGGTCAGCAGGTTGTTGAAGTCGTGCGCGACCCCGGCGGTGAGCTGACCGACGGCCTCGAGGCGCTGCATCTGCTGCAAGGTGGCCTCGATACGCTCACGCTCCTTGATCTGCTCCGTCAGCTCGCGGTTAGCTGCTGCGAGCCGGTCGACGGCGGCGATTTCGCTGGTGATATCGCGCCCCGCGGCGTACATCCGTTCGCCTTCGGGCACGGCAGTCCAGGAGAGCCAGCGATAGCTGCCGTCGCGGTGCTGCATGCGGTTGACGAAGCGGTCGGTGACGTTACCCCGGCGAAGCCGCTCGGTTTCGGCCTGCGTCGAACTGATGTCGTCCGGGTGCACCAGCCCCCAGAGCGGTTGATCCATGAGGGTTTCGCGTGGCCAGCCGAGCGTGCTCTCCCAGACCGGATTGAGGGCGATCACGCGGGTCTCGAAGGACATCACCACGAGCAGGTCGCGCGACAGTTCCCAGGTACGATCGCGCTCGCGGGTGCGCGCCTCGACGCGTTCGCCGAGTGCTTCGTTCATGCGCTTGAGCGCTTCGGTCGCCAGCTTTTGTTCGGTGACGTCCATCACCACGCCGATGAAGCGTATGCGCTTGCCGTTCTCGAAGAAGCCCTGGCCGCGCGTTTCCACCCAGCGCACCTGGCCATCGTCGAGCAGGATGCGATAGTCGACCGTGAATTCCTTGTCGTTGCCCTCGGCCAGGGTGTCCCAGATCTCCTCGCGCAAGCGCTGACGGTCATCGGGATGACAGAGGGATTCGAACAGGCCGATGTCGACCGCAGCATCGGCAGCCAGGCCGAACATGGCGCGGCAGCTATGGTCGAGAATCAAGGTGCCGCTTTGCGGCTCGAAGTCCCACATGCCCAGGCCTGCGGCGTCGATGGCCAGACGGGCACGGACTTCGACTTCCCGCAACGCCTCTTCGGCGCGCAGGCGCCTGCGGCGTTCCCGCACCTCGCCCAACGCGCGCTCCACGGCCTTGGGTAGAAACGCCAGGTTCTGTTTGAGCACGTAGTCGATGGCGCCGGAACGCATCATGTTGACGGCGTGCTCTTCGCCGAAGACGCCAGAGAGGAAGATAAATGGCGTATCGGGAGCTCGCTGCCTGGCTTCTTGCAGCGCCTGGCTGCCCGAATAACCGGGCAGGACGTAGTCCGACAGAATCAGATCGAAGCAGCGCCTGTGCAGCGCCTCGACCACGCCGGCGTGATCGAAGACGATCTCGGTATCGACGTCGTAGCCGTTTCGCTCGAGCGTCAGCAATGCCAGTTCGGCGTCATGTGGACTGTCTTCGACGAACAGGATGTTGATAGGTGTTCTCGACGGCATAACCATCCTGTCGCGGGTTTCGCACTGCTTGAAAGAAGGCGGTGGGTCAGCGGCAGCCGTGGCGTGCTCAGCTGGGCTTGTCATCACCATTGCCACGGTCTCGACGCGAGCGCTGCAGCCGCAACGAGCCTGGGGGAGGCTCGTTGAGCACCGCCCAGAAAATGCCCAGGTCGGAAATGGCCGCAACGAAATCTCGGAATTCGACCGGCTTGACCACGTAAGCGTTCACCCCGAGTTCATAAGCTCTTACCAGATCGGGCTCTTCGCGCGAGGACGTCAGCATCACCACCGGAATGCTGCGCAGCTCAGGCGTCTCGCGAACGGTCTTGAGCACGTCCAATCCGTCGAGCTTCGGCAGCTTCAGATCGAGCAGCAACACGGCCGGATTGCCATCGGCGCGGCTGGCATGGTCGCCGCGACGCAGCAGGTAATCGAGTGCCTCGGCACCGTCGCGCAAGACGATTACCTCGTTGGCCAGCTGGCTGCGCTCGAGCGCGACCAGCGTCAGCTCGAGGTCGTGAGGGTTGTCCTCGACCAATACAATCGGTTTGAGCATCTAGAGTCCTGTACTAAATGGGGGAGGCATAGCTCAGCCTGGGAAGCGAAAAGAAGAAGGTCGCACCCTGGTCCAACTCGCCGGTGGCCCAAACCTGGCCATCGTGGCGCTCGACGATCCGGCGCACGCTGGCCAGCCCGATGCCGGTACCTTCGAATTCTTCCATGCGATGCAGGCGCTGAAAGACACCGAACAGCTTGCTGGCGTATTGCATGTTGAAGCCCACGCCGTTGTCACGGACGTAGACGATGGTCGCTTCGGCGCGCGCCTCGGCACCGATCTCGATCACGGCGTGTTCGCGCTTGCGGCTGTACTTGATGGCGTTGGAGATCAAATTGCGCAGCGCCATGTGAATGAAGGCTGCGTCGGCTACCACGATCGGCATGGGGTTGAGCCGCCATTCTATCTGCCGTCCCTCGCAGTCCGGCGCCATTTCCTGACGAATGGATTCGACCAGCGCCTGCAGGTTGACGTCCGACAGCCGCAGCGCCGCGCGGCCCATTTGCGAAAAGCTCAGCAGGTTGTCGACCAGCGTGCCGGCGAAACGGGCCGCGTCGCTGATGTTGTCGAGGAAGCGTAACCCACGGTCGCTGAGCTTGCTGCTTTCGAGTTCACCCAACAGCTCGGCGTAGCCGGCAATGTGCCGCAGCGGTGCGCGCAGATCGTGCGAGACGCTATAGGAAAAGGACTCCAGCTCCTTGTTGCTTTCCCGCAGTTCGCCGGCCAACTGGGCCATTTCCTCGGCCTTGCGCAGGACGATGCCGAGCACGGCGGTACGCAGCTCCAGCGCGCCCTCGAGCTCTACCGGCTGCCAGGGCTGAGCATAGCCGCGGACCGTCTCGCGCCAGCTTTCGAAACTGTCGCGCGGCGACAGGCCGCCGTGGCTATCGCGCTGTTTGTCCAGCTGCCCGGCCCAGGTGACGGTCTGGATCTGCTCGCGGCGAAACCACAGCAGGTAATGCGGATGCAGCCGCGAAATGGATATCGCCAGCACGCCCGCGCAATGCGAGGCCAAATCCGCCAACGCGGGGATGTCACGCGCCACGCTATCGGTGCTGAACACCAGCCGCTCGTGTTGCTGCGACAACCACTGGGTCAGCGCGGTCAGCAGCTCGGGCGGCGGCGTATGGCCCACGGTTTCCTGGCACTCGTCGGAAATGATCGCGGCGCCGTCGGCGTTGGCGAAGCCGAGCACCACCGAAGGCAGGTGCCTGAAGCCTTCGATGACGCTGTCCTGATCAGCCATGGCCGACAACAGCTCAACGGTCTGGCGGCGCAACTCCAGCTTGCGCTGAGCCAGCATGGCCGCTTCCTTCGCTTCGATCTGCAGGGACAGGATGCGTCCCAGCAGCTCGCAAGCCGTGCGCGTCTGGTAGCCAACGCGTCGCGGATAAGCGTCGTGGCAGGAAATCATGCCCCAGAGCTGGCCACGAATGACGATCGAAATCGACATGGAGGCGAGGGTGCCCATGTTGCGCATGTATTGCAGGTGCACCGGCGACACGCTGCGCAGGGCGGCGAAGCTCAGGTCCAGCGGCTTGCCGGTGTCCGGGTTGATGGCCGGAACCAGCGGCGATGGTTGGTAATTGGCGTCCTGAATCACGCGGATCAGGTTGTTGCGGTAGAGCTGGCGCGCTTGGGGCGGGATGTCCGAGGCGGGGAAGCACAGGCCGAGGTAGTGCGGATAGCCCTCATCGGCGTCCTCGGCCAGTACCAGGCCGTTGCCTTCGGCATCGAAGCGGTAGGCCTTGACCCGTCCGAAGCCGGTGATGCGCTTGACCTCGCGCACGGCCAGTTGGCAGATGAGGTCGAGCTCTTGCGCATCCTGCAGCTGGACCACGAACGTCCGCATCAGAGGGTAAAGCGTGTCGTAAGCCTTGCCCGAGCTGCCTGCGGTCTCGAACTCGACGATCAGTTGATCGGCATAACGGTGGGCCATCAAGGCGAACGAGGGGCACTCGTCACGGCCGGGCAGATTGAAACGAATGTCGCTCAGATGCAGCGGATTGTGGTCGCCGGGGGCCAGCGTCGCCAGGCGCTCGACGAAGTCGCAGTCACCGATCAGCTCGGTGATCGGTCGGCCCAGCAGCGCCTCGGCGTCGACACCCAGCCACTGCGCGACGTTGGCGCTGGCTTGGATGACGGTCAGCTCAGGCTCGCGCAGAGCCAGCAAGAAGCCATGCGGCTGGATGCTGCCTGGGATATGGATGGGTTCTTCACCGCACTGCGTGAAGGCGGACCTGTCGTTTTCTACGGTGGATGCCACGATGTCTCCTAATCGAGCCCGGGCGAGCTGGGGGCGGCGGGCAGGCATCCATGCGGTTGTCGCCAGGGTGCCAGCCATACGGCGGTTGTGTGATGCCGGCACACCGGTTTTTCGAGCGGCAGTCACTTTAGCGCGACTGGGACTGGCTAGCCAATGCGAGGGCTTGTATAAACGGCGCATTCCGGAGACTGCTGAAGGGGGACCGTCATGGAGGAAGTGATCGAGCAACTGCGTGAACTCAACGAGCCGGTGCCGGTTCCGCTGGAACTGCCAGACGATGACCGTCTGGTCGAGGTCGAAGAGGAGCTGCTGATCAATCTGCCGTTCGGCCTGCGTGAGTTCCTGCTCACGGTCAGCGACGTCGTTTACGGCCGGTTGGAACCGGTCACCGCTGTGGACCCGCAATCGCACACCTACTTGCCGGAAGTCGCCGCAAACGCCTGGGACGCCGGCGTCGCCCGCGACCTGTTGCCGATCTGCCAGGACGGAGCGGATTACTACGTGGTCGATCTGGAAGGCGAGGTCATGCTCTTCGATGGCGACGAGCACGAGCTGACCGACCAGAGCTGGGAGTCGGTATGGCATTGGGTACGCGACGTCTGGCTGGAAAGTTGAGCGGCCCTGCCAACGCCGTCAGCGGCCGCCTGCCGCTGTACCGGCCAGCCACCCGCGGGGAGGCGCATCGCGCATGCTGACACTGGGCAACCTGTTCATCTTTCTCCTGCTGATGACGGCAGTCGCCTGGCTCTGGAACGGCCACGGCATCCGCGAGCGAGCGCTGGCCGCGGTACGGCGTCATTGTCAGAAGATGGACGTGGAGCTGCTCGACGGCAATGTCGCGTTTCGCCGGCTGGGACTGCGCCGCGATGCCCGCGGCCAGCGCCGCCTCGCTCGCGTGTATGGGTTCGAATTCACGGTCACTGGCGAGCAGCGCCACCAGGGCAGTATCGTCATGTTCGGCGCGCGACCGGGCCCGATCGAGATGGACGCGCATCCGTTCCAAGCGCCGGTGGAATCCGGGCGGGTCATCCAGCTGGACGACTGGCGGCGCCGCGACTCCTGACGCGGCACGCCGCCATCGCCCTTTGCAACCCTGACGCCTCCTGCGGTTCATCGAAGATCAGCTCGAGCCTCGAGTCCTTTCGCCATTCGCTGGGTTTGAATCGCAGCGCTTCGCCGGCCAAGGCGTTGGCCGAACACCAGCCGTCCGCTCCGTGCAGCACCAGTTTCGCTCGGCGCCAGTCCAGGCTCGCCAGCCATTGTTCCACCTGGATCAGGTCGAAACGCTGGCTGGGATGCCAGCGCCAACCAATGCTCCAACCTTGCGCACTGCCTTGGCTCTGGCAGATGGGCTGCTGCGGGTCGAGCCACACCGCGCCGGAAAAGCCTGGGGCGGCCGGTTGGGTCGCGACAGGGGCTGCGTCCTGGCCGGGTTGCTGCTCGATGCCAGGCAGTTTGCCGATCGGCAGGGCGCCCTGCTGCGTCCAGTGCAGCGGCAACGGCGGCAGCTGGGCGATGATGCGCTGGCGCGCGGTTTCGCTCAGGTCCTCGCTTTTGTTCATCAGCAGCAGACCGCTGTGGGGCAGCACCTGCTGCTGGCTCGGCGGCAGCGGCGCGCCGCGGGCGAGGGCAGCCGCGTCGAGCACCGTGACACAGGGCTGCAACGCGAGCACGCCTTGCCAGGGTGGCGCGGCGAGCTGCGCCAGCAGCTCGGCTGGGTGGCCCAGGCCCGAGGGTTCGATCAGCAGCCGGTGAGGTCTGGCCTTGCGCAACAGACGGCCCAAGCCGACCTGAAACGGCGCGCCATTGACGCAGCACAAGCAGCCGCCCGCGACCTCGGCCAGGCTGATGCCTGCCGCATCGGTGCTCAGCAAGGCGGCGTCGAGGCCGATCTGGCCGAATTCGTTGATCAGTACGGCCCAGCGTTCATGCATCGGCTTCTGCGCCAGCAACGAGCGGATCAGGCTGGTCTTGCCCGCGCCAAGCGGGCCGCCGATCACATGGGTCGGGATCTGGCTCAGCATGGGGCCACGCTGCGCGCTCGGTTGGTTGGCAGCGCTTTCGAGGCCTGCGTGCTAGAGTCCGCGACGGGCAGTTCAGGGGTAGGGTTCATGCGTTCGGCGTGTCTTCTTGTGGTGGTGTCGCTGGTGGTTGGCCAGGCGTGGGCCGAGGGTTGCGTTATACACAGTCAGGATGAGCGGATCGAGGTCAGGCTCTGCCAGCAGAACCGCACCATCCCGACGGAATTGTTCCGATCCGGTTTTTGTCAGCCGCAGCTCAAGGACCAACAGATTGAGGTGACCTTCGTCGAGCAGTGCCCGGAGGGCGCCTTCGGCGTTTGCCGCAACGCCCAGGTGTCGAACATGCCCTATCGGCAGGACATCCATTATTACGGCATCGCCAGTGACGCACGTTTCCTCAAGCCCGCCTGTGAACAATCCAGCAAGGGTCAGTGGCAGGCAGAATAGCGTTCAGTGGCGCTGCCCAGGTTCCACGTGAAACGTCGCGCTAGTTTTTCGGTTTGAGCGTGCCGCAATCCTCTCCCAGCCACTTGCCGTGCGACTGCATCCGGCTGGTGCCCTGCTGGTTGCCGACGCGATAGTCGGTTTCGATCATGCTGGTCACTTCGCGATCGCTGACCAGCCGGGCTTCGCCGTGGCCTTTGGCGTCCGGGCATTGAAAGGTGAATTTCCAGAGTCGGTCGCTTTGCTCGGTGACGTTCTGGCTGCAATCGGGATCGTCTTGAAACGGCAGTTCCCTGGATTTCACCTGCGCCGGGCTCAGGCACATGCGTACGCCGCCGGTACCCAGCTCGACGCCCTGGGCGGCGAGCATGTCCTCCATCATCCTCTTCTGCTCTGCAGGCAGATTTTTCATCTGCTCGACCATCTCGGTCATGCCTGGCATTTGCCGGCCATCTACCTGGACGTCGTCACTGGAGAACTCCCAAAGCCCAGGCCGCATCTCAAGCGCGTGGACGGGCAGTGCACCGAGCAGCAAGGCTGCGGCGGACAGCTGAGTGATGCGTTTCATCTGGCGATCCTCCCATTGGGTTTGCTGCAAGCCTAGTCGAGCCCGGTGCTCTGCGGGGGCGCTATTGGTCGTTGCCGCGGCGATGAACGTGGCGTCTGTTGATGAGAAGCGTTAGCATTCACGCTTCGACAGCGAAGGGCAACGACCATGGCGACTGAGGGTATGGTCCGGCAACGGCTGATGCATCGGTTGTATGTCGATCATCAAGGCTGGCTGAACGGCTGGTTGCGCCGTCAGCTTGGCTGCAGCCAGAAGGCGGCCGACTTGGCGCAGGACACCTTTGTTCGTCTGCTGACCAAGGATCAGGACGTCGCAACCATCCGCGAACCGCGCGCCTATCTGCACACCATCGCCCGTGGCCTGCTGATCAATCACTGGCGGCGCAAGCAGCTCGAGCAGGCATACCTGGAGGGGCTTGCGCTGCAGCCGCAAGCCATTATGCCTTCGCCTGAATCGCAGGCGTTGGTCATCGAAACGCTGATGCAGGTCGACGCGATGTTGTCGCGCCTGCCATCCAAGGTGCGCCGCGCGTTTCTGCTCTCGCAGTTGCATGGGATGACTTACGCGGCCATCGCTGTACAGCTCGAGGTGTCCGAGCGGATGGTCAAGAAGTACATGGCGCAGGCCATGCTGCATTGCCTGCTGCTGGCCGAGGATGAACCATGAGCCTGGATTATCAGGTCTTGCAGGAGGCCGCGCGGTGGTTTGCGGTGCTGCAGTGCGAGGCGGTCAGCGAGGCGGATCGCGACGCCTGGCGCGCCTGGCTGGCGACGCCCGAGCACGCCCGTGCCTGGCAACGAGTCGAGCAGATCAGTGGGCGGCTCGAACCCTTGTCCGGCGATCCGTTCAGCCCTGCGGCGACGGCCTTGTTGCGTCGTCGCCAGCCCGGTCGTCGGCAGGCGCTGAAAACCTTGTCGATTCTCTGTGGTGGCGGTGCGCTGGCGCTGGCCGCGGGATGCTTGCCGTGGCGAAGCTGGGCCGCCGATCAGCGCACCGCGGTCGGCGAGGTGCGTGACTGGCGCCTGAGCGATGGCTCGCAACTGTGGCTCAATACCGACAGCGCCGTGGACATTGCCTTCGAGGCGCCCACTCGCACGCTCTCGCTGGTGCATGGTGAGTTGCTGATGCAGGCGGTCGCCGAGCCTCGGCCATTGCTGTTGCGCACCGCCGAGGGCCGTTTGCAGGTGCACGACGCCGCGCAGTTTTCGCTGCTGCAGCGCGACGGGCGCAGCCAGCTCAACGTATTCGCGGGTGCGGTCGAGGTACAGCTGGCTGAACCCGGCCAGTCACGCACCGTTGTGCAGGGGCAGCAGGTCAGCTTCGACAATCAGCGGATCGATGCCGGGCGCCCGGTACAGCTGGGGCGCCAGGCCTGGACCCGAGGCGTATTGCTGGCCGACAACCTGCGGCTGGACGAATTCGTCGCCGAGTTGGCGCGCTACCGGCAGGGCTACCTGGGTTGCGATCCGCGGGTGGCCGGGCTGCGCGTCGTCGGCGCCTACCCCTTGGCCGATACCGAGCGGGTGCTGGACGCGCTGGCGAGCACGCTGTCATTGCGGATCAACCGCCGGTTGCCCTGGTGGGTCAGTCTTGAACCGAGACGGCAGGGCGTCAGCTAGTTAACACGAATGTAAAAAATTCTTATCCGCAGTTCCCTTTTTGCGTCGGCCGCTGGGCATAACGACAACGATCACGATCCTGCCTTCGCAAAAAGGATGACTCATGCGCTCTATCGTCACACCGCTCCGCCGTTCCAGCGCGCTCGGCCACGCCGTCCGCGCTGCCCTGTTCTGCCTGCCCTTGGCCGCGCTCGCCAGCTCACCGGAGGCGCTGGCGCAGTCGGCCAGCCAGCAATCGGTGCGTGGCTACGACATTCCGGCCGGTCCGCTGTCCAGCGCCCTGAGCCGCTTCGCCGGTGAAGCGGGGATCCTGCTGTCGGTCGAGGGAAGCCTGATCGAGGGTCGCCAGTCGAAGGGCTTGCAAGGGCAATTCGGAATCGAGGAGGGCTTTGAGAGGCTGCTCCAGGGCAGCGGCCTGCAGGCGGTGCGCGATGAGCAGGGCACCTATTCATTGGCGCCGCGTCCGCCGTCGGGCGACACCGTTGAATTGAAGCCCATGGTGGTCGAAGGCTTCGCCCTGGGTAACGCTCTGGGCGAGATGGAAGGCTACAACGCGACCCACAGCAGCGTGGCGACCAAGACGAGCATGCCGCTGGTCGAAACCTCCCAGACCGTGTCGGTGGTTACGCGTCAGCAGATCGAGGACCAGGGCTCCCGCTCGATCGCGCAGGCGGTGCGCTACACGCCGGGCCTGATGAGCACGCCCTACGGCGCCACCACTCGCTACGATTATGTCGCCATGCGCGGCATCACTGATGGTGCGGTGGATAACCTCTACCTTGATGGCCAGAAACTGCTGGGCGACAGCGGCACCTACAGCAGCCTGCAGGTCGATCCCTATTTCGTCGAGCGCATCGACATCCTCAAGGGGCCGTCATCAGTACTCTACGGCCGCAGCCTGCCCGGCGGCCTGGTGGCGATGACCACCAAGAAGCCGCAGCAGGAAAGCCACCGTCAGCTGCAGTTTTCCTACGGCAGCAACGATTACAAACAGACCGCCTTCGATTTTACCGGCCCACTGGACGACGAGCGGGTCGCCTACCGCCTCGCGGGTGTCATCAAGGATGCCGATAATCAGGTCGATGGCATCGAGGAACAGCGCTACGCCGTGATGCCATCGTTGAGCATCGACTTCACCGAAGACACTCGCCTGACCTTGCTGGCGATGCTGCAGAAGGACCCGGAGAGCGGCTACCACGGCGGTCTGCCTGCCGACGGTACGGTGACCTCGCATAACGGCCAGCGCATCTCGCGCAGCTTTTTCGAAGGCGATAAAGACTACGAGACGTTCGAGCGTGACCAGCAGATGCTGGGCTATCAGCTGGAGCACCGCTTCAACGATGTCGTGTCGGCCCGGCAGAACTTCCAGTACCTGGACTCGACCGTGGATTCGGGGCAGGTGTATCAGTACGGCTACGTGGCCGCGGGTTCCGACGAGCTGGTGCGCTACTACACCGGCGCCGACGAGGCGCTGCACGCCTGGACCATCGACAACCAGTTGCAGTTTCTCTTCGATACCGGAGCTCTCAGCCACACCCTGGTGACCGGCCTCGATTATCAGCGGCGCAAGGCCAAGGTCGATTACGACGCCGGTTATGGTTTGTATGCGATCAACCCCTACACTGGCGCCGTCGGAACGGGTAGCCCGGTGTTCTACCACCAGTACGACGAGACCCGCGAGCTGGAGCAGACCGGACTCTATGTGCAGGATCTGATCAGCCTGAATAACTGGCGTTTCTCGTTGGGCATGCGCCAGGACTGGGTGGATGTCTCTTTCGCTCAGACCGAATCGATCTACGGCGATCAGTCCGATCAGGCCAAGCTCGATCAGTTCACCGGACGCGTCGGGGTGCTCTATGCCTTCGACAACGGTCTGTCGCCCTACGTCAGCTACTCCGAGTCGTTCAATCCCAACGCCACCGGCGCCTATAACTTCGACGGCAGCGCCTACGACATCACCTTGCTGGACCCGACCGAGGGCGAGCAATACGAGGTCGGTCTGAAGTACCAGCCGCTGGGCACCGACGACCTCTACACCCTTTCCTACTTCGATCTGAAGCAGTCCAACCTGGCGAACAAGGACTCCAACGAGAATTTCTACCGCGCGGTGGGTGAGCTCAGCTCCAAAGGCGTGGAACTGGAAGCCCGCCTGCGGCCGATCGAGCAGGTCAACGTCATCGCCAGCTACACCTACATGGACGTCGAGTACTCCAAGGACTTCACCGGCGCAGCCGGGGTGAACAACCGCGGCAACACGCCCAACGCGGTGGCGCGCAACATGGCTTCGCTGTGGAGCGACTATACCTTCGACCAGGGCCCGCTCGCGGGCCTGCAGGTGGGCGGCGGTGCGCGCTACTTCGGCAAGAGCTGGGCCGATGCGGAAAACACCCTGCGGATTCCGTCCTACACGCTGTATGACGCCATGCTCGGCTACGACCTGTCACGGGTTGGTCTGCAGGGCGTCGGTGTCCGCCTGAACCTCAACAACCTCACCGACGAAAAGTACGTGGCGGCGTGTAACAGCCTGAGCCAGTGCTACTACGGTGAGGCGCGCAACGTCATGGCCACCGTGACCTACGACTTCTGAGCCGCTAACGCTGCCGCCGTCCTGCAAGGGTCGGCGGCTTTTGGCTATCTGCAAGACGGAAACCGACGATGCGCCCGATTCTCGTACTTCTGCACCGCTATATTGGCTTGGCCACGGCGTTGTTCCTGTTTCTCGCCGGGATCACCGGCAGCGTGCTGGCTTTCCACCATGAACTGGACGAATGGCTGAACCCCGAGTTCTATCACACCGAAAGCCGCGGGCCGGTGCTGGCGCCGGGCACGCTGGTCGATCGGGTCGAGGCGGCCAATCCGCGGATGCAGGTCTGGTACATGGAGTTTCCCGACGAGCCTGGCCATGCCGCCCTGATGGCGCTGGTGCCACGCAATGACCCGGCGACCGGCAAGCCGTATGACGAGCGGCCAGTGGTGCGGTATCTCGATGTGGTCACTGGCGAGCAGGTCGGCACGCGTTATTGGGGCGAGTGCTGCTTCTCGCGACAGAACTTTGTGCCGTTCCTGCTGGAGTTTCACTACAACCTGACCCTGCCGGGCGGCTGGGGACTCTGGCTGATGGGTATCGTCGCGATCCTGTGGACGCTCGACTGCTTCGTGTCGCTGCTGCTGACCTTCCCGCGTGGACGGCCGTTCTTTGGCAAGTGGGGGACGGCCTGGAAGATCAAGCGTCAGCGCCTCAACCATGACGTGCATCGTGCCGGTGGTCTGTGGCTGTGGCTGCTGCTCACGCCGGTGGCGATCAGCAGTATTGCGATGAACCTGCCCGAGCAGGTCTTCAAACCGGTGGTGTCGTTGGTATCGAAGGTGGAACCGAGCGTTTACGCGGCGCGGGGCAAGCTACCCAAGGACGCCTTGGGCGTGACCCAGTACGACTTCCATCGCGCCTATGACTTCGCCATGCAACACGCAGCCGACCTGGGCCTCAGCGAGCCCATCGGCGAGCTGTATTACAGCTTCGAGTACAACTTCTACGGCGCCGGTTTCGGTGATCACGACAGCAACCAGGGCAATGCCTGGCTGTTCTTTCATGGCAGTGACGGCACGCAATTGCTGGGGCAGGAGATACCGGGGCAGGGCACGCTGGGCGAGCAATTCCATATGCTGCAGCCGGCGATCCATGGTGGGCGGATTCTCGGCTTTCCCGGCCGCATCCTGATTGCGGTATTGGGCCTGGCGATCGCCGTGCTTTCGGTGACCGGCGTGGTGATCTGGTGGCGCAAGCGGCGCGCCCGGTGCATAGCGGCAAGCAGGCGCAACGAGACGCTGCAAGCGATCTGATGACCGCCTTCGGCGCTGAGTCAACGTAGGGTGGATCACGCTTCACCGATCCACCAACGGCCCTCGCAGCCCCTGCGTGGCTCAGGCCACGGCGACAGTGACCCCGAGCGCGGCAAGATCTCCAGCTAACGTAGGGCGGATCACGCTTCACCGATCCGCCGAGGCGATGTACGCGCCCCGAACGAGGCGAAGCCTGACACAGAATCAGGTGGAGCCGTCCGCTTGCGCGGCGCAGCTCCAGAGTTCCAGCGCGGGCCGGTCCGCTTTTGGCGGGCCGAGCCATTCGCTCATGGCGTGGCAACGCTGGTCGAAACACAGTTGGAAATCCCCTGCTTCGGGGGTTCGCCCCAGGCGCAGAGGTTGTAACGGCGGGAGCTGGCGCTGGTAGTGCCAGGTGCCGTCACGCAGTTCGGCGCCATCGGGGATTTCCATTCCGGCACCTGAACCCTTGACTCGCGCCTCGCCGAGCAGCAGCCCGTCCGGCGTGACGCGGTAATCTTCTTCCCAGCGGATCTTCTCGATCGTATGGGTCCAGGCCAGGGTGAAGTCGCTGACGGGCAACTGTGCCCAGACCACCCCGGCCAGCCCCATGCACAGCCCGATCATGCGAGCGCCGGCCCGGCGCGGCGCGCTCGGACGATGTGCTGGGCGAGCAGCAAGGCACCGATGCCGAAGCCGATCTCGTCGGTGATGGGCAGGGCCATGATCAGCGTTACACCCGCGGCAAACCCAAGCACACGCTCCCACCAGGCCAACGGCCGCTGCAGATAGCCAATCGAGGCGATGCCCCACAGCCCGATCGCGAACGCCGCCTTGAACAGCATGTAGACGGTCATCCCCAGGCTATCGCCCTGCAGCATCAGGGCTGGGTTGTAGACCGCCATGAACGGCACCACGAACCCGGCGATGGCGATCCGCACTGCCCACAAGCTGATCTTCAAGCCGCGCTCCTTGGCGATCGGGGCGGCGGCGAAGCAGGCCAGCGCAACCGGCGGCGTCAGGTCGGCCAGAATGCCGAAGTAGAAGACGAACATGTGCGAGACGATCAGCGGCACACCCAGATCCAGCAGCGCCGGTGCGGCGATGGAGCTGGTGATGATGTAGTTGGGGATCGTCGGGATGCCCATGCCCAGCACCAGGCAGGTCAGCATGGTCAGGATCAGCGAGAGGAGCAGGTTGTCCTGCCCGACCGCCAGGATGTAGCCGGCGAAGGTCGAGGCCACACCGGTCAGCGATACCACCCCGATGATTACGCCCACCAGGGCGCAGGCGATCCCCACCGGTACGGCGTGGCGGGCGCCTTCGACCAGCGCATGCAGGCACACCAGGAGCGTGTCGCGACCGCCTTTGATGAACCAGCAGCTCGCGACCAGCACGCCGATGACGGCGAAGATCACGCCGATGCCCAGCTGGAAGAACCCGGCACAGAGCAGGCCGAGCGCGATCCAGAAGGCGATGCGCAAACCGAACGAAGAGACCTTCAGGATGATCGCCGAGCCGAGGATGACGATGGCCGTCAGCGCCAGGCCGATCGTACCGGCGAACATCGGCGTCCGCCCGGAGAACAGCAGCCAGACCAGCACCACCAGCGGAATCAGCAGGAACCAGCGCTCCTTGACCGCCGCCATGGCGCTCGGGCACTGGTCCTTGGGAAGGCCGCGCAGACCGGCGCGCTTGGCCTCCAGGTGGACCATCCAGAACGTCGAACCGAAATACAGCAGGGCGGGGATCAGTGCCGCCTTGGCCACTTCGACGAAGGGCACGTTGATGGTCTCGGCCATGATGAAGGCCACCGCACCCATCACCGGCGGCATCATCTGGCTGCCCATGCTCGCCGTCGCTTCGACGCCTCCGGCAAAGGCCGCGCGATAGCCGAAGCGCTTCATCAGCGGAATGGTGAACTGCCCGGTCGTCACCACGTTGGCAACGCCCGAGCCGGTAATGGTGCCCATCAGCGCCGAGGACACCACCGACACCTTGGCCGGGCCGCCCAGCTTGTGGCCGAACAGGCCCATGGCGAAATCGGTGAACAGCTTGATCATGCCGGCCTGTTCGAGGAACGAGCCGAACAGAATGAACAGGAAGATGTAGGTGGCCGACACGTAGGTCGGCGTGCCGTACAGGCCTTCGGTGCCGAACGCCAGCTGGTTGACCATCTGGTCGATGTCGTAGCCGCGGTGCGCCAGATCGCCCGGCAGGTACTGCCCGAGCAGGCCGTAGGCGAGGAACAATGCGCAGATCAGCGGCAGCGCGATGCCCATCACCCGACGTGCCGCCTCGAAAACGAGGACGATGAGCACTACCCCGACGACGAAGTCGGCGGTGGTCAGATCACCGGAGCGCTGGATCAGGTCGCCTTCGAAATACCACTGGTAGAACGCCGTGCCCATGCCGGCCAGCGCCAGCACCCAGGCCATGGGCTGCCAGGGACGGCCTTTGCCGTGCAGCGGGAAGCTCAGGAAGACGATCATCAGCAGGAAACCGACGTGCCCCGCCCGCAGCACCTGGCTCGAGACCGGGTGAAACGCCGCCATGATGATCTGGTAAACGGAAAACAGCAGGGCGACATAGAACAGCGCCTTGGGCCACTCGGCGGGGCTGCCGCCCAGGCCTTGTTCTTGTTGTAATTCGCTCATGAAGTGCCTCGAGCTGATAAAGCGTGGTCGCGGAGAGCTGCTAACAAAACCTGCCGTGCACACACGCTGGTTTTACTAGCATCTCTGCAAAGTCGTTCAGGGAATCCGGCGGCGGGTGCGGGCGCACTCGCCACCGGGATCGGAGCGGCGGATGCCGCTCCTCGACGCAATCAGAGTGCGCCGACTTCCTTGTAGTAGCGCTCAGCGCCCGGGTGCAGCGGGATCGGCAGCGCCTTGGTGGCGTTTTCCAGCTTGATGTCCTTGGCGGCCGAGTGGGCCTTGGCCAGCTGGTCGAGGTTTTCGAACAGCAGCTTGGTCATCTGATACGCGACGTCGTCCGAGACGCCCTCATGGGTCACCAGGATGTTGGTGATCGCCACGGTCGGCACGTCGGCGTCCTGGCCGTCATAGGTACCGGCCGGAATCGTCGCCGCCTGATAGGCGTCGTTGCCGATCTTGGTGACCACGTCCTGCGGGATCTCGACGTAATTCAGCGGCATGGTCGAAGCCAGGTCGCGGATCGCCGCCATGCCCAGGCCGGCCGATTGCAGGGTGGCGTCCAGCTGGCGGTTCTTGATCAGCTCGACCGATTCAGCGAACGGCAGGTACTCGATCTTGCCCATGTCCTCGTAGCTCAGGCCGGCTGCCTTGAGGATGGCGCGGGCGTTGAGCTCGGTGCCGGACTTCGGCGCACCGACCGACAGCGACTTGCCCTTGAGGTCGGCCAGGGTCTTGATGCCCGATTCCTTGCTGGCAACGATCTGGATGTAGTTGGGGTAGGCGCCGCCAATGGCGCGCAGCTTCTTCAGCGGCGCCTTGAAGCCGGCATCTTCCACGCCGTTCCAGCCGTCGGCGACCGAGTCGCCCAGGGCCAGGCCCAGCTCACCACGACCGGCTTGCAGCAGGTTGAGGTTTTCCACCGAGGCCTTGGTCGCCTGAACGGAGGTCTTCGAGCCCTCGATGCCTTTGCTGTAGAGCTGAGAAATGGCCACGCCGATCGGGTAGTACACGCCGCTGGTGCCGCCGGTCAGGATATTGATGAAGGTCGGCGCGGCAACCGCTGCGGTGCTGGCGGTGAAGGCCGCTGCAGCAGCGAGCAGGCCGAGTTGCTTGGTCAATTTCATGGTGTTTCTCCGTTTCGTTGTTATTGGTTTTCGCAGAACTGACGATAGACGATCAGGCGCAGCCACTGCGCAGCGGCGGACAAGACGGGGCGAGACACACGGTTGGCCTTGGCAGAGAAGGCAGAAGTGCGCTGTGCGGCTGTTCTTGTCGTTGATCGCATCGGGCATTGCTGAGAGGAGCACGAACCGTGCCATTAACCGTGATGGCTCTGGCGCGTGCCCTGCGTTGCGGGTTACCCCTCAGGTGCGCGGAAACCTGCCGATGTCCACGCTGCGATAGGCGGAAATTTGCCTATGTCCGTCAGGTGCGCAACCGCCCGACGAAACCTGCCGGTCCTCCTGGCGTCGCAGTTAGAACGCGGCGCAACCAGCGAGGTGCAGCATGGCGGGTGAGATCAGTGCAAAGGACCTGGGTATCGACGTCGAGAAGGGCGAGGGCGAGCTGTTCAAGTGGTTCATTGCCAGCTTTCCTGTTCGGCAAGCGAATCCAGCGCGACATCGCCGCGGACACCTATCGGGTGATCGTCGACCGACATGGGCGCGACACGCCAGGCAAACTCTGCGAGTGTCGCCGGCAGGCATTGGTGCGCATGCTCGGCGAGGGACGTTACACCCGCTACGACGAGTCCACCGCGGATCGCCTGCTCAAGCTGTGCGCCAAGCTCAACGCTGACTACGGTGGCAAGCTCGGCAACTTGCGCGAGCAGTGCCAGGATCGCCAAGAGCTGGAGAAGCGGCTGGCCGAATTCGAAGGCGTCGGGCCGAAAACCGTGGAAATCTTCATGCGCGAGGCGGGCAAGGTCTGGCGCTGAGCCGTCGTGGCTCGCCGTAGGGCAGTCGCCACGACCAGTTGCGCTTGCGCCGTTCGGCGATCCGGTTACAGTGGCGCCAGCGCCTCTTCGAATGCCTGCCCATGCGTGCCTTGCTTGCCTATGCCGTTCTGTTTCTGTCCACCCTGGCTGCAGCGGGGCCCGCGCCCTATTACCAGTGGCAGAGCAAAGCCGACGGCACCGTCATCTGCCGGCAGACCTCCCCCGGACACGGCTGGGAGCTACTCAATGGCCAGCCGTTTCGCGACCTCAACTGCACCCAGCCGGCCGGTCATGTGGAACGTCCAAGCGCGGTGCCTGGTTTTCGTCCGCAACCGGGTCGCTGAGTCGGCCGTGCGCCTGGTCGCCCACGCGATACCCAGAGACCGGCAGCAAGCCGGACTCGTGATGCCTGGCATTGGTTTGGTTCACAGCGCAGCGGGCGTCGGTGGGGTTTCGAGAAGCTCGCGGTCGAGGCCGCTCCCACAAAATCCTCGGCTCGATGCCGTCTTGCCGGTACAACAGCCAGCCCGCCGTGGGAGCGGTCTCGACCGCGAATGACTGATCTGACCGCCTACGTCGGCCTGTTCACCGCCGCCTTCGCCGCGGCCACCTTGATACCGGCGCAATCGGAAGCCGTGCTTGTCGGCTTGCTGCTCAAAGGCAGTGCCTCGCCGGCCGCGCTGTTGGCCGTGGCCACGCTAGGCAATGTACTGGGTTCGCTGGTCAACTGGCTGCTCGGTCGCGCAATCGAGCGGCTGGGCCACAAGCGCTGGTTCCCGGTCAGCGAGCAGCAGCTGGCACGGGCACAGCAGCGTTACCACCGTTATGGCCGCTGGTCATTGTTGCTGAGCTGGGTGCCGATCATCGGCGATCCACTGACCGTGGTCGCCGGCACGCTGCGCGAACCCTTGTGGAGCTTCCTGCTGCTGGTGACCTTGGCCAAGGGCGGCCGCTACCTGCTGTTGGCCAGCGTCACCCTCGGTTGGCTGTAAACCGCGCCAAGCGTAACCGCAGGTCCGGTGCCTGATCGCCGCGGTTAGCGATCAGGCCGCCTCTCGCTCAGCTCAGAAGGCGACTCGGGTCTGCAGGGCGTAGCCGTCGAAGGCGGGCACCATGCTGAGCTGGTAGGCGTGCGGCTCGTCAGGCTCGAGCAGCAGGTTGAAGGCAAAGTTGGAGACGAAATTGCCCAGGGCGATGCCGGCCAGCACGTCCGTCGGGTAGTGCTGGTCGGCTTCCATCCGCGCCAGTCCGGTCAGCCCGTCGAGCGTATGCAGACCGATCTTGGCGGCGTCGCGCAGGGTTGGGTTCATGTCGATGTAATCGAGATTGCGCCGGGTCATGGCGGTTTCGGCCGCACTCGTCGCGCTGTGGCGTGAGGGCATGGCGTCATCCTCCACCCCGTCGGGGCGTTCACGTCCGGAAACCTCCTTGAGCCGCCCGGTCAGCTCATCGACGCCGGTCTTGCTGGCGACGAAGGCGGCGACGTTCGCCGCCTTCCAGTCCAGCGCGTCGGTGAAGGCCTGATCATCGGGTGCGGCGAACACGACGCTGGTCGCATACAGCACGGTGCTGGCCTGGAGCAGTTCGTTACTGGCGTCTTCGCCGTCGTCGCCGAACAGGTACTGATGCTTGCTGAGCGAGCGCTGCCACGGGTGATCCCAGCCGCCGGCCGCGATGGCGACGGCACCGGCGAGTGGCATCCAGGTGCCGCTGTCGCGCGCCGCACGGCCTGCCGAGTCGGCCCAGTGCGCCCAGGAGAGCAGGCCGTCGTCGGGAGGCGCTGCCTGGCAGGTGGCACTACCGGCAAACAGTGCGGCGACGATCAAAAGGCGATACGACGTCGATCGTGGCCGGGCGCAGCAGCGGAAGACGCGCAGCGAAGATTGAATGGCGGGCATACCAGCATCACTCGGGGAGGGTGCCGGCAGGCTAGAGCCTGACGGATCAAGGATCCGTCAACGCCGCGTGAAGAATTTGTCAATGCCGAACGGCGGCGCAGCGCCAGACGCCTTGGCCTGCTGAGTTGCCGGAGTCAGACCGGCGTCTGGGCTTGCTTTAACGTTACAACGAACGTAACGGTCGGCCGCCCGGCTTGATTGATGGCCACTCTCAGCTTCCTACGGTGCGCTCTGCGGACTCAGGTCACTGCCGACTCGACATGCACATCGCATGGGACAGCGACAGAAGTCATGCATTTTGCAACGGAACGGTGATTGGGCGATTATCTAACTAATTGATAAACAAAGGATTATTTTTAATTAAGTGATGGCACGTTCGATGCTCCAGTTGTGGTTTGCCGGCTAGCAAAGCTCACAACAATTTGAACATCGGCAGGACGGATGGCTTCCGCCGAGGATATGGAAATAAATGAATAACAGGCTGAACACCGAAACGCAGATTTGGGCCGATGGATACTCCTTCATGGAGGTCACCGAGACGCTGCTGATGGCCTTGGGAATTCGCACGGAAAGTCAGCCGCCCGGCGCACGTCCTGACCGGGTCGAGCCCAGCGCGACCGCGGACGAGGATCTGCAGCACACAGAGACCAATCGGTAGATCGGACCACGCCCACGTGGTGTCGCAGCGAGGTGGGCTTCGCTCGCCTCGAGCCGTTCAGGACTTTTCCAGCTCGCTCAGAATGCGGTGCGCGAGCCTGACCCGTTCCTCGTTCGGGTAATACCGGTTGGCCAGGATGACGATGCCCAGCTGTCGGGCCGGGATGAAGGCCAGGTAGGCGCCGAAACCGTTGGTCGAGCCGGTCTTGTTGATCCAGGCATCGGCCTGCGGCGGCTGCGGCGGAACGATGGGTTCCACCGGCTGGCTTTCGAGCACCATCTGGCTGCTGTTGCCGGTCAGCAGATCGTCCAGCGCGACCGGGTAATCGTACTGTTCCCATACCAACGCCTGGGTCATGGCGCCGATCCGGTAATAGCCGGTTCGGGTTGTCGCCATGGCCTGTCTGACCGCGTCGTCGGTGTCGACAGTGCCGAGCTGCGCCTCGACGAAGCGCAGCAGATCCTGGCTGGTGGTCTTCACGCCGTAGGCTTCGTCCGCCAGCAGCGCGGGGTTCAGCCTGACGGGGTCGCCGTTCTTGTTATAACCCTGGGCATAGCGCGCCATCTCGCTTGAAGGCACGTCGACGAAGGTATCGCGCATCCCCAGCTTCGGTAGCAGTTGGGTCTGCAAGGCTTCGGCATATGGCATCTCCAGGCTGCGGGCGGCCGCCAGGCCCAACAGACCCATGCCGGGATTGGCGTAAACGCGCCGTGTGCCTGCTGCGAAGTGCGGGCGCCAGGCGCTGAAATAAGCCATCAGTTGCTGGTCGGTGCGGATCTCGTCGGGCAGCTGCAGCGGGAAATCACCAGCCGTATGAGTGGCCAGGTCGATCAGTTTGATCCCATCGAGCTGGCTACCTTGCAGGGCCGGCAGGTAGCGGGTCGGGCTGTCGCTGAGCGAGAGCTTGCCCTGGGACTGGGCATAGGCGGCCAGCGTAGCGGTCAGGGTCTTGCTGACCGAGCCGATCTCGAACAGCGTGTCGCGCGTCACGGGCTGCTGCGTCGCCTTCGACGCCACACCGAACGTATAGAAGCGCTGCTCGCCCCGCGCCGTGATCGCGATGGCCATACCCGGAATCTCCTGTCGCGCCATCACGGCTTGGGCGGCGTCGGTTACGGTCGCGTCGATGTCGGCGACATCCACGTCGGCCCCGGCCAGGCGGCTGAACGTCAGCAACGCGATGACGGACAGCCGTGCCCGGCAGATTCTGGATAGGCGCATCACGATCACTCGATCACAGCTGGAGGGCCCGAAAACCTACCATTCGGCCACCCATTGCAGAAGCCCTGCCTGGGATCGCCCGTGACGTTGTATCGACGCGCCGGGGCGTTCAGCCCACCGTGACGTCCAGCGTACCGATGCCGTCCACGCCGCCGCTCAGGCGATCACCCCGCTGCACCGCGCCAACGCCGGCCGGCGTGCCGGTCATGATCAGGTCGCCGGGCTCGAGTCTGAACAGCCGCGACAGGTAGGCCACCACCTCCGGCACGCTCCAGATCAGCGAGGCGAGGTCGCCTTCCTGGCGGGTTTCGCCATTGATCTCGAGCCAGATGCGGCCCTCGCGCGGATGGCCGATGGTCGCTGCCGGGACCAGCGCCGAGCAGGGTGCGGCATGGTCGAAGCCCTTCGCTACCGCCCAGGGCCGGCCCATCTTCTTGGCTTCGGCCTGCAGGTCGCGGCGGGTCATGTCCAGCCCCACAGCGTAGCCGTAGACATGCTCGAGCGCCTGTTCGGCCGGGATATCGGCGCCACCGCGGCCGATGGCCACGACCATCTCGATCTCGTGGTGCACGCTCTCGGTGCCCGGCGGGTAGGGGAACACGCTGCCATCGGGCAGCAGGCTGTCGGGGTGCTTGGTGAAGAAGAACGGCGGCTCGCGATCCGGATCGTGACCCATCTCGCGGGCATGCTCGGCGTAGTTGCGTCCGACGCAGTAGACGCGTCGCACCGGGTAGCGCTGGCTGCTGCCGGCAATTGCGAGGCTGGGAATGGCGGGGGTGAAGAGGTAGTCGTTCGGGTCGGTCAAATTCACTGCTCAGGCTCCGGGTCATTGTGGTTTTCGCGTCGCGGATGCGACGCGACGCTTGGGGATTCATTTACGCAGTGGCACGCTGCCGGCTTCGTCCAGGCTGCGCAGAAAGTCGAAATCGCAGCCGTTGTCGGCCTGGGTCACGGTGTCGAGGAACAGCTTGCGGTAGCCGCGCTCGTCACCTTCGCGCGGTTCCGGTCGTTCGAGCGCAGCGCGCCGACGCGCCAGCTCCTCGTCGCTGACCAACAGATCCAGGGAGCGCTCGGCCACGCTCAGGCGCAGTCGGTCGCCGCTTTCGATCAGCGCCAGCGGGCCGCCGACCGCCGCCTCGGGCGTGACGTGCAGGATGATGGTGCCGCCCGCCGTGCCGCTCATGCGCCCGTCGGAGATGCGCACCATGTCCTTCACCCCGGCACGCGCCAGCTTGCGCGGGATCGGGATATAGCCGGCTTCGGGCATACCGGGGGCGCCCTTGGGGCCGATGTTTTTCAGCACCAGGATGTCGTCGGCGTTGACGTCCAGGTCCGGGGCGTCGATGCGCTGGGCCAGATCCTCCAGGCCATCGAACACCACCACGCGACCTTCATGCTCCATCAGCTCGGCGCTGGCGGCCGACT
The DNA here is from genome assembly GCF_019090095.1 of Stutzerimonas stutzeri. Classification (NCBI taxonomy): domain Bacteria; kingdom Pseudomonadati; phylum Pseudomonadota; class Gammaproteobacteria; order Pseudomonadales; family Pseudomonadaceae; genus Stutzerimonas; species Stutzerimonas stutzeri. Next base: position 309,980 of record NZ_JAGQFP010000002.1, read on the forward strand.
GCTTGATGATCGCCCCGTCCGGCGCCAGGTTGCCGCGCAGAAAGGCGAGGCCGCCCTGCGGGTAGATCGGGTTGTCCAGTGGGCGCACCACCTCCTGCGGGAAGGCGGCGATGGCGTCGAGCTCTTCGCCCAGGGTGCGCCCGGTGACGGTCAGTGCATCGAGGTGCAGGAAGGGCCGCAGTTCGCGCAGCACAGGGGCCAGCCCGCCGGCCTTGTGCAGGTCTTCCATGTAATGGGTGCCGGACGGCTTGAGGTTGACCAATACCGGAATCTTGCGGCCGAGTGCGTCGACCTGGTCCATGTCGATGCG